>JBHJIV010000066.1:0-40772 GCA_050043105.1 Leptolyngbyaceae cyanobacterium
CGCGCCGCCCCCCGCTGCCCCTCTCTCTGCTCGCGGGCGTTCTCGGGCGAAGGTGGCTGAGGTGTTTATTGCGGCTTTCGATGAGCCGGGGGCTGGGAATAAGATTGTGGAGATTGTGACGAGTGGTGAGGCGCAGGAGCAGTCGTTGGGGGATTTGTTTGCGGGGGTTGTAGGGTAGTTTTTTAGGGGTTATTGGATAGGCAAAACTCGCTGTGTGGGGTCCCTCCGTGGTCCCCACACCCCCTGGACAGGGCGGGAACACCGCCCTACATCTTCACTTATTAGAAAAACCAGCCGTAGCTGTGTAGTCCTTTACCCAGTAGATTTACGCCTAGGTAGCAGATCCAGACGACGACAAAACCGGAGACGGCAATGAAGGCGGGTTTGCGGCCTTGCCAACCTTTGGTAATGCGGGAGTGGAGATAGGCGGCAAATACGAGCCAGGTAATTAGGGCCCAGGTTTCTTTGGGGTACCAGCTCAGGTATGATCCCCAGGCATCGTTTGCCCACACACCGCCGGAGCTGATGCCGCTGGTGAGTAGAGGGAAGCCAAGACCGATAATGCGGTAGCTGATGTTGTCTAGGGTGTCTGCCAGGGTGAGACGCTGCATGGACAGGGCGACTTTGGCTGGCTTTTCTAAAACGGCTGTGCCACCGGTACCGGCCATTACGGGTTCAGCCGCTTCGGCGGCGCGTTTGAGGGTGTATTTACGATCGCGAAATCCGCCGGTGCCGACAGAACTACCTTTTAGTTCAACTGCCTGACCACGGGTGACGACTAGAAATGCGATCGCAACTAGGGCCCCCACCATTAAGGCGGAGTAGCTGAGTAACATCACACTGACGTGCATCATCAACCAGTTTGACTTAAGCGCGGGCACCAGCGGCTCGGATACCTGCATATTGCTGGGCAGCGTCAGTGTGCCAAAAGCAGTAATTCCCATAGCGGCAGGAGCCGTCATCGCACCGACCCAAAGGCTATTGCTCATACGCTCAGCAATCAGGTGCATGACTGTAATTCCCCAGGCAATAAAGAAGAGAGATTCGTAGAGATTGCTGAGGGGAAAATAACCGCCTTCAATCCAGCGGGCGACTAGAAGTGCGGCAATACAAAGATTGGCAACGGCCATACCGGTCGTGCCCAGTGTTTTAAGCCAGTTGGTTTCGGCAAACGCAAGGCTACTCCAGTAGAGCAGCATGGTCATAAACAGGACAGCAAAGGAAATATTGTCGAGCAGTCCTTGAAGTGTGACTAGATCCATCAAATTAGGAGATCTGCGAGGGTAATAACCGTTAGTGTGACGGCCATTACAATTTTACTAAAGAAATGTGGACCCAGGATAGTCTGTAATGTCGTCTTGTTCACTCTTTCCAAAACGAATCGTGAAATCCTTCAAGAATTTTTGGGTCGTAAGGATAAATGGTCACTACACTGACAGTCGATGCATTAAGTTCATGTGTCTCCACCACATTTAGACAATTAACTCTGAGTTTTCTAATACGAAACATGACAGAGCTGAATGTGAATATAGTTTAGTGACAAAAAAAGGCCCTAGAGAGGTAACTATGGATGCGACTGCATTATGGCAACGATATCAAGACTGGCTTTATTACAATGAGGAGCTAGGACTCTATTTGGATGTCAGTCGTGTAACCTTTGACGATGCGTTCGTGGCTGAAATGACACCTCGGGTTGCAAAGGCATTTGAGGCGGTCGATGCCTTGGAGAAAGGTGCGATCGCAAATCCAGATGAAAATCGCATGGTGGGTCACTATTGGCTGCGGGACCCAGACCTGGCCCCCAACGACGACCTGCGTAGCGAAGTTGTTAATACCTTACGAGATATAGAAAATTTTACTCAGCAAATTCATACGGCCATCATTACACCGCCCGGTGAGGACCGATTTACCGATCTCTTGTCGATTGGTATTGGGGGATCGGCACTGGGGCCTGAATTTGTCGCCGAAGCCCTGGCCCCCGTTAATCCACCGCTGAGTATCAGTTTTATTGATAATACGGACCCGGCGGGTATCGACAAGACCTTAGCCAAGCTGGGGGAACGGTTAAAAACTACGATGGTTTTGGTGATCTCTAAGTCTGGAGGCACGCCAGAAACCCGCAATGGCATGCTAGAGGTCAAAGCGGCCTATGAAAAACGCGGCTTAGATTTTTCTAAATACGCGGTGGCGACCACAGGGCACGGCAGCAAGCTGGATAAGGTGGCTAAATCTGAAGGCTGGCTAGCGACATTTCCGATGCAGGACTGGGTCGGCGGACGGACATCGGAACTTTCCTCAGTGGGGCTTTTACCAGCAGCTCTCCAGGGTATCGACATTCGCGCTATTCTAGCCGGGGCAAAACAGATGGATGCCGCCACCCGGGTGCCGGACCTGCAGAAAAACCCGGCAGCACAGCTAGCGCTGGCCTGGTATCGCACGGGTAACGGTCAGGGCGAAAAAGATATGGTGATTTTGCCCTATAAGGACAGTCTGCTGCTGTTTAGTCGGTATCTGCAGCAGCTGATTATGGAGTCCCTGGGTAAAGAAACGGATTTAGATGGCAACCGCGTTTGTCAGGGAATTGCTGTCTATGGCAACAAGGGATCTACCGACCAGCATGCCTATGTGCAACAGCTGCGCGAAGGTGTGAACAATTTCTTTGTAACCCTGATTGAGGTGCTTAAAGATCGTGAAGGGAGCTCGACAGAAATTGACCCCGGTGTCACGGCTGGGGACTATCTCTCAGGCTTTTTACTGGGGACTCGCAAAGCCCTGTTTGAAAATAATCGGCAGTCTATCACCATCACGATTCCTGAAGTTACCCCCACCATAGTGGGCTCATTGATTGCGCTGTATGAGCGGGCAGTCAGTCTGTATGCAGCGGTGGTGAATATTAACGCCTATCACCAGCCCGGTGTGGAAGCGGGTAAAAAAGCGGCCGCCAGCATTTTGAATTTGCAAAATATGGTGGTGGATGTCCTGAGTAAAACAGGAGAGTCCCTTAGTCTGGCAGAAGTGGCAGACAAAGTGGGTCGCCCTGACGCGGTTGAGGATATCTATAAGATCGTGCGGCACCTAAATGCGAACGATCGCCTGGTAGCCATTGATGGCAATGCAGGCAGTCCGGCCACAATGCGGGTCATGGCTCGATAGATGGGGTGAGCTACGGCAGGTCAGTTGCTGACTAGACCAGCAGACTCAGCTGACGAATCGGCTGAGTCTGCCGTCATGGGCAGTAAAATTAAAAATTCGGTGCCGCAGTCTAGCTGCGATTGAACCTCTATACGCCCCCCGTGGTTTTCGGTTATCACTTGGTATGCGATCGCAAGTCCTAATCCGGTTCCTTTATCTGCGGTTTTTGTCGTAAATGTACGGTCAAAGATTTTGGCGCATATATCCTTAGAAATGCCCTTGCCATTGTCACTGATACGAATAGCCACCTGTCGGTCTGGGGTGAGCTGAGTGGACACTGTAATCTGCTGGGGGTTAGCCTGCAGCTGAGCCAAGGATTTTCCTTCGGCTAGTTCATCAAACATGTCGATGGCATTGGCTAGGATATTCATAAAAACCTGGCTGAGCTGGCCTGGATAACACAGGATCTCTGGTAGCTCACCATAGTCACGGATAATGTGGATCTGAGGACGACGATCGTTGGCCTTAAGCCGATATTTCAAAATCAATAGAGTGCTGTCGATACCCTCATGGATATTGGCCTTGAGCTTTTGGGCATCGTCGGTGCGGGCAAACAACCGCAGGCTTTTACTAATATTGCGAATGCGATCGCATCCCGATGTCATTGAAGCCAGCATATTTGGCAGATCCGCCAATAAAAACTCAATATCTAGCTGTTCACGCGCTGCGGTGACTTTTTCCCCAGGTGACGGAAAGGTCTCCTCTAAGAGTTGGATATAGGCGATCAGGTCTTTTACGTTGAGCTGTAGTTCAGCCACATTTCCACCGACAAAACCAAGGGGATTGTTGATCTCGTGAGCAACACCCGCCACCAAGTTACCCAAAGCCGACATTTTTTCACTTTGGACTAGCTGTAGCTGGGTTTTCTTAAGATTTGCTAGCTGTATTTGCAGCGCTTGTAACAACTTTCGATTTTCTCTAAAAGCAGCCGAAATCGCTTCAAACCAGGGCACCCATAGTTGGGGAAGCGCATCAGGAATATCCGCTACAGCCGCCTGCTTCTCCTGTTCAATGTGAGTCACTAGCTGGCTAGCTGGTTGAATAAAACCATAGTTCAACAACTGACTGGTTGCCCATAAACAAAGCCCTAACCCAATCAGGGGAATCATTGACGCAATCAGACCGTTAGCAAAAAGCGCGTGATAAATGGCACTTTTGGGCACAAAGAAAACAAGATCCCAGGGGGTATCCACTATCCTGCGGTGAATCACCCAAAAAGAGCCAACATCCTGCATTTGATTATCAGGGCTAGATACTATTAAATCTGCTCTAGCCGTTAAGTCATCTGGCAAAACGGCATCCAGCGTCTGAATTTCGGAAGCGCTGGGTGTTTTTAAGCCAGAGTGGGCCAATAACTGTTGATTGGCCCCTGAAATTAGCAATGTTCCCTGGGGGTAGGCAAAATTCTGAATCTCCTGATTGAGCCGGTCAAGGGTAATATCAATGGCAACAGTGCCGCGAAAGCGATCACTTTCATAAACTGGGACATTAGCGGTTACCATCATCCCTTGCCCGGCTAAATCAAGGTAAGCGTCGGTCCACGAGATTTGCCGTTGAGGATTATTGTCAGGCAGCCCCTGAGTATAAAAGGGGAGCTCCAACATAGATTTTTCAAATTCAACCTCTTCAATGTAGGGATACAGATTCATAAACCCAGACGCTGAGATGTAATAGACCCAGGTGGCTTCCTGCAGATTGTCTTGGATACCTCGGAAGATCGGTATAAGCCGTAGCGTCATATTTAACTCACGTTCAAACTCATCAGACTGCTCTGATAGGGTTCCTATGCCCTGGACATTTCCTAACGTGACCAAAGATTCCTCCATCTTTGGAAATAGCTGATAGCGATGTTTTTTAGTCTGGATAACCTGATATCTCAAAGGTGAGATGGTTGGCCGTCGAGCAGATAGTCTTAAGTCCTCTTCAGCGTTGAGCTGTAGAATGTGTAGCTGATCGGTAACCGATTTAACAATACCGTCCAAATTAACGGCGTTCTCAAAGAACTTGTTTTGAACAATAACCTGCTCATGGATATAGGCAGAACGCCACTGCACCCCCAGAAAACTTAGGGAAATCAGTAGAACGACTAAAAAAGCTCCAGTCAAAAGGTAGCTGTAGCGTTTGAAGGGTGGCATGTGCTGTACTCGTCAAGCCAAACCATATCAACAATAAATGCTTTATTTAAGCTGCCCAGCTCCAAGATCTAGACCAATGCCCCTGTAATCATTGAAGGCAGAATGAGTAGATATTCGAAAATACGACTGCTCATGACATGGCGGCATCAGCCAAATGTATGAATCTCTTTGAAAAGGGATCTTTATGATTCACCCATTAGCTGTCCGCAGCAGCGAGTCAACGGCAGTCAGTGTGATTTACATATGCAATGCATTGAGATAGTGCACCCCATATAAGGTTAGCTGTTAATTCTAATTATTAACCATGTTCCTCAAATCAGGTTTTACAATCAATAGATGCCGTAACCCATTTCAACCGCTTTCATGGCTTTTTCGTCTATTGTTCGTGCCCTGAGTAAGGCTGCTTTAGCTCAAGAGTTGCTTACAAAGCTAGATAAACAGCAGCAGCTTGTGCTCAATGGGTTACCCCGCTTACCCAAGGGGTTAGTAGCATCGGCGTTGGCCCAGGCTCAAGATCGCCCCATGCTGGTGGTAACCGCCACCCTAGAAGAAGCCGGACGCTGGACCGCACAGCTAGAAGCCATGGGCTGGCCCAGGGTGGCGCTCTATCCGACGTCAGAAGCCTCCCCCTACGACCCGTTTGACCAGGAATCGGAAATGACCTGGGGACAGCTGCAGGTGCTGGCAGATTTACTTAAAGACTCAGATAAGCCCAGCGTTATTGTGGCGACAGAGCGGGCGCTGCAGCCCCATTTGCCCCCTGTAGAAGCATTTAAACCCTACTGTCTGCAGTTAAAGCAGGGTATGGAACTGAATCTAAAGGAACTGGCTCGCACGCTGGCAACGTTGGGCTATGAAAAAGTGCCAACGGTAGAAACCGAAGGGCAGTGGAGTCAGCGAGGAGACATTATTGATGTGTTTCCGGTCTCAGCGGAGCTGCCGGTACGTCTAGAGCTGTTTGGCGATGAGTTGGAACGACTGCGAGAATTTGATCCGGCCAACCAGCGGTCGCTAGATAAAATACCAACGCTGTTGCTGACAACGACTGACTTTAGTCCTCTGATTGCCTCCAAGCTGGATGAGCAAGGGGTGTTGCTAGATCTGATGCCGCCGCAGATGCAGGAAGCATATGAAAACGGTCAGCGGGTGGAAGGGCTGAGACGGTTTCTCGGGATTGCGTTTGGGCAACCGGCATCACTGTTGGACTATTTGTCAGAAGATACGCTGGTGGCGATTGATGAGCCCGATCAGTGTCGGGCCCACAGCGGTCGCTGGTATGAGCAGGTGGATAACTACTGGCATGAGGTCAAGGAAACCTAGGGCAACAGTGATGAAATTCAGCTGCCAGGGAAGGAAGTGCCAAAACTGCACCGGGAAATTGATGAGGCGCTAGAAGATTTATCGTTGTATTCTCAGCTTTTGCTGTCAGAAATTGCTGAGGATGGCCATGGGTTAAATCTGGCCAGTCGGCCCATGCCTGCGATTCCCCATCAGTTTGGCAAGCTGGCAGAAACGGTGCGAGGGGAGTGCGATCGCAAACATCAGATCTGGCTAATTTCTGCCCAGCCCAGCCGCTCTGTGGCCCTCCTCCAAGAACACGACTGCCCAGCCCAGTTTATTCCCAACCCCAAAGACTACCCGGCCATCGAAAAGCTCCACAGCCAGTATGTCCCGGTTGGGGTCAAATATTCTGGCCTGGCGGAAGTAGAAGGCTTTATCCTGCCTACATTTCGCATTGGCATCGTCACCGACCGCGAGTTTTTTGGTCAGCATACCCTGGCCACCCCCAGCTATGTGCGCAAACGCCGTCGCGCCGCCTCTAAAAAAGTTGACCCCAATAAGCTGCGGCCCAATGATTTTGTGGTGCACCGCAACCACGGTATTGGACAATTTCTGAAGCTAGAGAGTCTCACTATCGACGCTGAAACCCGAGAGTACCTGGTAATTAAATATGCCGACGGTCTATTGCGAGTAGCCGCAGACCAGATGGGGTCTCTATCGCGATTTCGAGCCTCGGCAGAAAAACGGCCCCAGCTCAACAAAATGAGCGGCAAAGCGTGGGAAAAAACCAAGACCCGCGCGAAAAAGGCCATTCAAAAAGTGGCGGTGGATTTGCTGAAGCTGTATGCCCAGCGATCGCAACTAGAAGGCTACGCCTACCCCATCGATATGCCCTGGCAGCAGGAGCTAGAAGACTCTTTTCCCTATCAGCCCACACCGGACCAGCTCAAGGCAACCCAGGATGTTAAACGGGATATGGAGAGCCTTCGACCCATGGACCGTCTGGTGTGTGGCGATGTTGGCTTTGGTAAAACCGAAGTGGCCATTCGCTCCATATTTAAGGCCATTACGGCTGGCAAACAAGTAGCGATGCTGGCCCCCACAACAATTCTTACCCAGCAGCACTATCACACCATCAAAGAGAGATATGCCCCTTACCCTATCCAGGTAGGATTGTTAAATCGATTTCGAACCGCCAGTGAACGCAAAGAGATTATCCAAAGGCTGGCATCAGGTGAGCTGGATATTGTTGTCGGCACCCATCAGCTGTTAGGTAAAGCGGTTAAATTTAGAGACCTGGGGCTGCTGGTGGTCGATGAAGAACAGCGGTTTGGGGTCAACCAAAAAGAAAAAATCAAAGCCATGAAAACTCAGGTGGATGTATTAACCCTGAGTGCCACCCCCATTCCTCGGACGCTGTACATGTCCCTTTCCGGTGTGCGAGAGATGAGTCTGATTACCACACCGCCCCCGTCTCGCCGTCCGATTATGACCCATTTGGCTCCCTACGATGTTGAGAAAGTAAGAGCCGCCATTCGTCAGGAACTAGACCGGGGGGGACAGGTATTTTATGTTGTCCCCCGTGTAGAAGGGATTGAAGAGATTGCCGGTCGCATTCGCGAGATGATCCCATCCATTCGCTTAGCCGTGGCCCACGGTCAAATGCCAGAGGGTGAGCTAGAAGCCACCATGCTAACCTTTAGCAATGGCGAAGCCGATTTGATGGTGTGTACCACCATCATTGAATCTGGATTAGACATTCCCCGCGTTAATACAATTTTGATCGAAGACTCCCAGAAATTTGGTCTATCTCAGCTATATCAGCTACGAGGACGTGTGGGTCGGTCAGGGATTCAGGCCCATGCCTGGTTGTTTTTCCCACGCCAGGACAAACTCTCAGATAAGGCCCGTAAGCGACTGCGGGCAATTCAAGAATTTACTCAGCTAGGCTCTGGCTATCAGCTTGCCATGCGAGATATGGAAATTCGCGGTATTGGTAATCTGTTGGGGGTACAGCAGTCGGGTCAAATGGAGGTGATTGGCTTTGACCTATATATGGACATGCTACAGGAAGCCATTGCTGAGATTCGGGGTCAAGAGATTCCGCAGGTAGATGACACCCAGGTAGATCTAAAATTAACGGCGTTTATTCCCAACAACTACATTGCCGACACCGATCAAAAGATGAGCATCTATCGCTCACTGGTGGCTGCTGACACAAAGCGAGAGCTAATGCAGATTGTGACCGACCTAAACGACCGGTTTGGCACCATTCCAGCAGCGGTAGAACAACTTGTAAAAATGCTAGAGCTAAAGCAGATTGCCAAACCGTTGGGCTTTGCCAAGATTAAGCCGGAGGGTAAACAGCACATTGTGATGGAAACACCGATGGAGGCCCCGGCCTGGAAGCTGCTGCATGAGAAGGTACCGGGACATTTGAAATCTCGGTTTATATATGCATCGGGCAAGGTGACGGTGCGCGGTCTGGGTGTAATGAAACCGGATAAACAGCTGGAGAATTTGATTGAGTGGTTAGGGTATATGAGGGGAGCGTTGAATGAGCCTGCATTGGCCGGTAATGGGGTTTCGTAAAATTGGTTGTAGTTTGACCTGTTGGGTTTCGTTAACTCAACCCAACCTACGAGAGGGTTGGCGAGGTAGCAACAATCCAATTAGCAAAGCAGCGGGCAGCGTGATTTAGCGCGCGAGTGTAGCGCGCTAAGAAACTGACTGGCGCTTACGATAAGCATACTGCCCATGGATATTGACAGAGTAGGGCACAGCATATGTGAGCAGTCCGGCGAGCCAGCGAGCGGGCGTCATTTTGCCATTAGCCAGGGCAGGACCGTGGTTAATGCTGAAAAGGAGAGTGCCAACAACCATCGCAACCTTTGCGGCATCAGGGCTGAGATCGCGATCAGTAAGGGCAGAAAAAAAGCCTTTCATAGCCAAAAATGATATTAAACAGTTTATGTCAAGCAGATATTTTAAAATTTAACATAAAATGTATCAAATCGAACAGTTTGAAGGCAGGTAATCTAGTCAGCTACCCGCATTGGGCGCACGGCAGTGACGCCCCTACCCCTTTAATTGAGAATTAACACATAACGATTAATCCACTGCCGAATTCCATTTGGATATCCGTCTTCCATTTCCATTGCAGGCATTCCATGTTCATCTAGCACCGTCTCAATCCGCCGATGTGCCTCTGGTAGCCGATCAAACTGAATGCTGGGAAACGCATGGTGCACTGCATGATAATTTAGCCCGCCAATCAGCCAGCTAAACCAATGACTAGCCTGCAGATTTCGAGAAGAATATAGCTGTGTCAGCTGATGACCGCCCGCTTTTTGCCATAGGCCATAATGCTCTAAATGTGCTCGAGTTTGAGCAATGACGCCAATAACCCGTTCTAAACACAGCCAGAACAACAAATAGCGTAAAACGCTGGCCTGCGAAAGAATAACAACTGTAATTAAACAGGCTTGGACGATTCCCATACCTAACAAATCTGCCAATAGCTGAAACTTCAATCGTGGCAGGAGTTCTTGAAATCGTCGTCCACCCACCAGAGTTTTAACAACGATTCCCAAACCGCCCAAAATAAAGACATCGAGTAGCCACTGATGACGCATGTACCATCGCACTAGGGGGGATGCTTCGTGATATTCTTTTTCAGTCCACTGTATTCGTTCTGGATCGCGCAGATCTAGACCATTCCAGCCATGGTGTAAACGATGTAGCTCTGAATAAACACCCACTGGCCAGAGCATTGGCCAAGAGATAATTCGTGCTAATGTCTCTTCGATGATGGGCCAACCTAAAAGTGTGTGATGAATCGCATCGTGGGTGCAGATTAGCCAAAATGCATAAAACATTCCAGCGATAACGGTCCAAAGCCAAAATCCAATTTCAGCTTCTGTTGTCCAGGCTAGCGTTATACAGCTCAGCACCAGAGTTCCTAGCACGCTAAATCGCCAGAAACCTTGCCAAAACTGTACAGACTGCAAATCTGCAACAGTCTTTTGTAGCACTTTGTTTGAAACCGTAGATTGATTGTGGGCATCTGTCATTGTTCTGCCGACACGGATGGTTTTGCCTATTCTACTAACGTAGCTCTAAAAAATGAAGAAACTATGAGCTAGATTCTCCCTCAGCCTCTGACCACGGGACAGGGCGACGGTATGAACTGCCCAAAGCTGTCTCCTAGGGATTGTGCCATAGCCCATAGCCATCTGCCACGTCAGGAGAGACATCTGGCAGATTTTTGAGTGCCTCATTCCAGGTGTGATGTGACTGTAGAGTAGCGACTACTATGTCTAGTGGTTTTGGCAGAACTGCCGGAAAATCCAGCTCACCAGCATACTGTAGTTTGAAGGCTAAATTTTCATAGGGTGGGCTAAACTGCGCATCTACCCCCGCACGGTTGCCTCTTGCATCCATGCGATACCAGCCTGTTTTAGGTAAATAAACCGCATTTAACCCATGCAGACAGTAGGGGGCTCCCTGGTCATCCATGCTCAGACGCTGGTAGCAAAACCCGGCAGGAACTGTATTTGCCCGCAGTAGGGCAGCTAGCAGATGGCTTATGGCATAGCAGTAGCCTGAGCGATGTTGCAACACATCGGACGCTCGACACGTGACTGGGTTTAGCTGATAGTCGACACTGTGGCGAATGTTGTCTCGAACCCACATAAAGCAAGCGTTTGCGATCGCAGCCGGTGTCTCATGATCTGCGGTCAACCTGTTTGCCACGTCTAAAACTGCCGGATGCTGCCAGTCAATAATATCCGTGGCCTGCAGATACGCATCCATTGCTGCATCAGTCATTTTGCCTACCGTTGCGAATCTTCTCTTAGCACTTTAAAGAATGCGATCGCTAACTGTAGCCAACCATTTGGGTCATATCCATCAGGGTCGTCGATAGTTCTTGACGCTTCCGTTACCGTTGCTTGGCTGAGAAACTGGCTATAAAGCTAGCCCACCAACGGAGTCTAGCGCTGAAACATCCCGATAGTTAACCGATAGGTTATGAACCTCTAGCATTCAAAAAAAATCGTTCTCGCATGCCGTTAGAAACCATAGCAATTTTTTTAGGATGCGCTGCAGTATGCAGCAAAGGTTTCAGAATTGGTGGCCAGAAAATTGGCCCGGATGACGCCTACAATGAGGGCTACACAGATAGCACACAGGATGTTGCAGGGGCAGGGGCCTTTAAGATTCCTAACCGATTAAGGTCGATCAAAGGATCATGAAAAGAACAGGCGCTAATACCTAAAAAGTAGCTGCTGCGGACATGGGCAAGTATTTCTAGGGGCAAATGCCCGGCTATGTTAGACAGGTCTGAATCATTGGACCAAACAGGGCTATGACAGATAATTTCTTGTGCCGAGAAAATTAATGCCTCAGGGGTATCGATTTGCAAGAGGGTGGCAATCTCGGTCGCGGTTGCTCCGTCCCCATAGGCAAAAGCAGCAGCCAAGGCAAGGTTTAGAAACCCGTGCATTTTCACAAGTCTGCCGTCAGGGAGGCTGTGCAAGCCCCGCAGAGGATGGTGTAAACCACCGGCCGCCTTAAAGGGAATCTTGGCCTTGGCACAGGCGACAATAAATTGAGCTAAGGTCTCAACACTGGGAAATGCCGCGGCTGTTGGCCCGCCAGTTTGTATTTTGGCAGCCGCTCGGGTCCCCCGCAGCTGAGCAAGATAGTCTGGCAGAGAGGCATTCAGGGGCACTTCAAAAAAGAGATCGCTGTGGGGAGGAAGGTGGGGCAATAGCTGTGCGATCGCATCTGGGCTCCCCTGGGTAAACTCCAATGCTGAAACCGTAAATCGGTATTGTTTTTCCAACCAAGGCGCGAGTAAATCCAGTGTCTGCAAAGACGGGTCTAACACTATACTCAACGGCCAAAAGGCAGGTGCATAGTACTGTTTCAGGTTGTCTAGATATATTTCAAACTGGGGCAGCTGAACCATAGGCAATACTAAACGGCCCAGCATCCAGCGATGATCACCAGCACTGTAGCGCTCATAGGCTGCAACAGCGTTCGCTAGCTCCAAGTTTGCAGGCAAAAAAACTCCTGTGTAATCAATCAACGTTGAGAGAAGTAACCGAAGGGAGGGGGCAGTCATCTTAAACTAACGTATAGACTTACAGGGTTAATGATTTTCAGCAAACGGATAAGAGAATACGATCAGACCGGAGAGTGACATAGGTTTCTACCTTTTTAACAAGATAAGAAATCGTGCCATTTTACAAACCATATAAATTATAGTCTCTTTTATCTGAGTGAGTCATTATCTATACTAGATGCAAAAAGAAAAATCGTAGAGAGTGCTATGCCCCTTATGAGATTTATTACAAACCGGTCGGCTCTCTGTATCAGCTGACTTTAACTAAAGCTATTCTGTTCTTACTCCTTTGGCACTGCTATCAGGCAAATGTTGATAAACAGTATTTGCTACAATGGTCTTAAACAAGAAGCTAAGCCTCATAAGTTGTTTTTTAGGGATAAAGGCCATATCTACGACGAACACTCCAACGGACTGAGCGCCTGAGGAGGAACCCATGAACACACCCGGATCATTATCATTAGAGCAAGAATTTCAGCTAAAGGTTTTCAGAGAACACATTGAAAAGCTCACATCTGATCAGGCTCAAGAGCTTTTGCTTGAGGTAATGCGTCAGTTAATGCTTAAAGACAACTGGCACACGTATAAGGAATGCTGTTTACAGCTGTAGGGCTCTCCGGTTTAAGGTGGCTGTTAGTTAACGGCTCTCAAAGTCAACATCATTTCGTAGACCTACCCGCATATTTTATACCAACCGACCAGAGACTACTGAACCACTCAGCCGTGCCAGGCGCGCTCACCTCGGGTGTGTTCTGACGCTTATCAAAAAACAAACTATCTGTCAAAATACTTTTGCTGGGGCTACACAGCAGTGCCAACACAAAGCAGCTAAACAGAGTTAGCGTAATTGCAGGCCCCGATGGAATATCTAAGTAGTAGCTGATATACATATCTTCTAGATTTAGGTGACTACGCAAAGTCGTCAATAGGGTTATCCCTAGTGCAAAAAAAGCTAGAAAAGGTAATGGTCATCGCCGTATCTACCTTCACTTTGGATTGGGTTTGAATCCAGGTGGTGACAAATTTACTGACAATGCCTAAAACAAATGCACCCAACAAGAGGAGGATACTGAGGAAGTTTGCGATCGCAAGCCCTGGTAACATGGCATAGGCAACGACGTCTCCCAATAACGCCATCCGCTGTACGATTAAATACGTTCCGACCACTGGACATAAGATGCCAATCAACACACCAGCAAAGAGTGCCTGATGCATAAAGTCATAATTTAGAGGGTCAAACAGCCAATCCATACGGGAGCTTTGGCAAAGCATGAGGCTTTGGGAAAGCATGAGCGCAGAGCTAATTTAGGGCTTGTTAAAAATTAAGCTCATGGTTTGATTATGGCTATTTTCCCTAAATAGAAAATTAGATAACTTTTCCTTTTAGAATTTTGTCGCCGCGCGCAAAATTCTAAACCACCTCTCCAAATGCCCAAAGACGCTGTTAGGGATACCGCTGATGGTTTTCCGTCGGTTCTAGGGCGGCGGAACGCCCTAGCCAGGGGGTGTGGGGAACTCGGCGGGACCCCACGCAACCGGTTTTGCCTCCAATCAATACCTGAAATTAATTGTGAATGTTGACCAATAGCGATAAAGACTGCTCAGGGCTTTCCTCCCTATGGAAGTATTTAAGTTCTCCCATCTAGGCATATTGGGGTTTACCCTCCTGTTCGTGGGGGCCTAAACTCCCCCACACACCCCCGAAAGTAGGGTGTCGATTAACCTAAAGATATCGGTGTGGTATTGGTTACGGCGAGGTTAGGGAAAAGGTTATGCTCTCTAAACCATGAAATTGTTTCTTAACAACTCCTTAGCATCCAAAACCCATCAACCCTGGATTAGCAATCGTTTTGAGTGGAAGAGCGTGGTTCTCACACACAACAAATTCAGAGAACGCTTGCAGAACAGACTCAAAATCTTCAATTCATGTTTATAATGTTCAATAACGTTTGTTCCCAAGTACATCAAGAACACATCAAGAATAGATAAAGCGACTGGGAAAAAGAACTTAAGGATAGCACCACAGAAGACTTACAGCGATACGAACCTGGCCTGATAGAGCTAGGAAAACAACTTTAGTTTGTTAAGGGGCATCTACCAATCAATGCCTGAGCTCCTTAACCAAGCTACTTATGTCAGTTCTAGAAAACTCATTTTCTGAGTCACAAGTTACAAGTGACTCTCTTGACAGCGGGTATATTTTAGACACATTAGGATTGCCAGCTCAAGAGAAACTACTCAGTTTAGCCACATTTGCAGATGATGCCACTGAGTTCTATGACGACGGTACTCTAGAAACCCTCCATTTGCTGTGGCAGGACCTCGCTGCAGCCAACAGCGACCAAACCTTTACCCACAACCTTTACCAGCATCTTAATGACCAGCATAATTTAGACAATAATTATGCGGACGCGAGTGATCCACTTTTGAAGAGTGGTACAGCAGTCAATGCTCGTCCGGGCTCCCATGATGAAATGCTGTTTTATGCACCCGATTTAGCATTCTCACAAATCGAGACAGTTACTGATACGTTTGCGAACAACGCCGGTAACACTATTGTTGCCGGTATTTCCTCTAGGGAAATTGACCTCAACGATGGTACATCGGATACCATTGATATTACGGATCTGCCCATAGAAATTTTACAGGCAAATCCGAGAATTGATAATGCTGTTGCCAACGATGGTAGAGATGATACAGGTGCGTTTCAGGCAGTTGTCGATTGGGCCGCGGCTGAAAGGGAAGAAGGGGCGAGCGACCAGCTAACAATTTATATTCCTGAGGGAACCTTTGACCTCTCAGAAACTTTGAAGGTAGACACAACAGACGTTATCTTAAAAGGATCGGGTAGGGGACGCACGACATTACAAAATACCAATAACTTTAAGGTAGGCATGGCTGGTCTACCCGATGGAGAGATTGAATTTAAGACAATTGATCAAGATGCTTATTTAATCTACCTAAATCGTGATGCAGATAATGTCACAGTGACGGACATGACTCTCACTGGGCCTGATCTTCACGGCGGAATTTTAAGTGATGGCACCCACGGTCTTGTGATCAATAATCTTGAACTCAACAACTTTTTGTGGAGTTCGATTCGTCTCTTTTCTGTCAGGGATGCCAAAATTCACGATAACGTCTTTATCGATGCGGGAGGGCGAACAGATGGAGATAGAGGTATCACCGGCGGTTCAATTTTTGCAACGTATCTAAAAGACTCTGAAATTTACAACAACGACATTTCTGAAAGCGGCACTCGCGACGGAGAAGTTTACGGTATCAAGGGTCGGGAGTTTAGAAACACCCGTATTCACCACAACACCATCAATGCAAATTTTGCCATCGAACTTCCCTTTGAACATGACAGATTTGTTGAAATTGATCACAACTATCTCAACGGTGTTGTTTCATTACCCAGACTCGGCGGCGGTGGCGTACCCAAAGATGGGTATACGTTTCATATTCACCACAACTACTTTACTCGGTCCTATGCCTTAGAATGGGCTCGTAACGGAGTTGAGATCAATCATAATGTTTTTGCCTTTGATACTGACCAGGATAACGGTAATCTGATCACTAACTTTAGTGAAAAACCAGCTAAGGGGCCCACTAAAGTTCACAACAATCTGATTCTTAATCCTGGTAGAGGGGTGGTCTGGCATAAGAGCATTTACAATAATTTTTCGTTTTACAACAATACGGTAATCGCCAATGAAACCGTAAATTCTAGAGAAGATGGCCTTTTTGGCTTTCATGAGAAGACGGACTTTAGCACCATCAAAATCAGGGACAACATTATTGAGGTCAACGGCCTCTCTCGTCCACTGATGCGTAACCAGGCAAGTTACGACGCCGTGATTAAAAACAATCAGCTTAGCAACATTTCGGATGTTGATAGTTTCGACAATCCTGATACAGGTGCACCACAGGGGGTAACAGAACCTCTGCAGTTTAGAGTTGGCGCTAATGGTGAACTTGCTGTCAACGGAGCAGAAATTCGTCCGGCCGCTAGAAGATCTAATACACCGCAGTTTAGCAGTCGACGTAGAGCTGAGTAGTAGGGCTACTCATCGATGACGCTGAGCTTAATATTGGCTTCTAGAGTATTTTGACTCAAGTGGCCGGTCTGTAGCTTGCCGTCAATAACAGCAGCCTGAGCAGGGACAGCGGCGGCAGCCAGGGCAATGTGGTCGTCGGCCACAGCTAGCCCTAGCGTGGGGTCAAACCCGCGCCAGCCGCCACCAGGTACATACACTTCAGGCCAGGCATGCAGCTCATGGGCCGTTTGGTCTGTATCTCCTTGCTGGTAGCCGCTGACAAAGCGTGCGGCTAGCCCGACAGCCCGACAGGCGGCCATAAACAGGACTGTAAAATCACGACAGCTACCCCGTTGATTGGCTAACACCACCCCCGGAGATAAGGGGGGTCCCTGATGGCGAATTTCGTAAGCACAGGTTTGATAAATGGTCTGGGTAAGCCCTGTTAAAAACAGACCGATATTGCCATTAACGTGGTGGAGCTGTTGCTGAGCCCAGTCAATAACAGCAGGGCTCTCGGCGTAGGGAATAACCAAATAGGGAGTAATCTGATGTTTAACGGACTGGGGATAGTCGATGGGGGCAGTAATGGCCCAGGCTGGTGAGAGATAGTCAAATGGATTGGCGCGCAGTGTTTCTACATCACACTGACTGACAATTGTTAGTGTAGTGATATCGGTATCTGGAAACCATACCTGGCGACAGACATTTCCTTCTAAATCAAGCCAGTCGATAGTTTTACGGGGAGTTGGTGAAATCTCACAGCTAAAGTAATGTAGCCGTTGACTACCGTCTACCCGTGGCTGCAGCCGCATGATGTGAGTCCCAAGCTGTACGGGGTCGGCATACTGATAGCGGGTTTGATGAACAATGCGATAGTGCAAAGAAATGCAGGATAAAAAGGACAGCCGAACGATTGTAGGAATGAGACTAGCTTTTTTAGGAGCTAACCCTGGCTACGCTGATAGTGATAGCCCAAAAAAGTTTTCTGTGATCGCACTCCCCACATGATTGAGGTCATTTTGAAGACCGTCTAAAAACTCATGTAGCCCCGTCTGAAAAATTTCTTCTAGGGTGATATAGTCTAGCTGCGAGCGCAGTTTACCCAGTCGGCGTTCGCTGCTTAGCCGCCAGCTACTAGTGGGCGAACCCGAGATTTTGTTTAAGGACTGTTCTGCCTGCAGAATGCAGCAGCGGATAGATCGGGGAAATTCAGGATGCAGCACTAAAAAGTCTACAACACCCCTGGGGTCGAGCCTATGCTGACACTTGCGATACATCTCATAGGCGCTGGCGGACCGTAATAGCGCAATCCACTGTAGATTGTCTAACGGGCTTCCCACCGCCGCTACCGACGGTAGCAAAATAAAGTATTTCACATCCAAAATTCGAGCCGTCTTGTCTGCCCGCTCTAGAAACCGCCCCAGACAGCCAAAGTGCCAGCCTTCATTGTGGGACATGGTGGCATCCATAACCCCGGCAAACAGGTGGCTGGCGGTTTTTACCTCAGGGTAAAACGCATATAGTTCAGCAATTTCACCAGATTTAGCCGCCTCTTCTACCATCAGATAAAACTCATTTATTTGCTCCCACATTTCTGATGAGATAATCTCTCGGACTGAGCGAGCATTCTCCCTGGCTGATTTTACACAGGAGCGAATAGAGCTAGGGTAGTCGGGATCAAAGGTGAGAAACTTGAGCACGTTCTCGGCAGTTGGTTCACCATAGCGGTCTCTAAAAATCTTTTGATCACCGGTTGTCACCACTAACGGCTCCCACTGCTGCATGGTTCCCATAGGTGTATCCAACAGCAGATGGAGATTGACCTCAACAAATCGAGAGACGTTCTCCGCCCGTTCGACATAGCGATTAATCCAGTAAATTGAATCAGCAACGCGGCTTAGCATGGCTATTATTTTAAGAGAGTGAGAAAACAAAGGGAGAGTGTTGAGTTAATTTGCAGCTGCAACAACCCAAGTATCTTTACTCCCTCCCCCCTGGGATGAATTGACCACTAGAGAGCCTTTTTTAAGGGCGACACGGGTAAGACCGCCTGGATTTACATAGATATCTTCACCATTCAAGATAAAGGGACGTAGGTCAACGTGACAGCCTTGAAATTCATCGCCAATCAGCGCAGGCACCCGCGAAAGACACAATGTGGGTTGGGCAATATATCCCCTTGGATTAGCCTTGATTTGGTCTGCAAAGGCGTCACGCTCGGGTGCGCTTGCGTGGGGGCCAACCAACATGCCATAGCCACCAGAGGCATTGGTGGCCTTAACCACTAGCGCATTGAGGTGATCGAGCACATAGGGTTGTTGCTGAGAATCTTCGCAGAGATAGGTGGGTACGTTGGGGATAATCTGGTCTTCGTTGAGGTAGTAGCGCACCATGTCGGGCACATAGCTATACACCATTTTGTCGTCAGCCACTCCCGTTCCGGGCGCGTTTGCGATCGCAACCCGTCCCTGACGCTAGACCTCCATTAGCCCCGGCACCCCCAGCAGTGAGTCAGCCCGAAACGCCTGCGGGTCAAGAAAGTCCTCGTCAATGCGCCGATAGATTACATCTACCCGCTGTAGCCCTTTGGTAGTCTTCATCTGGAGATAGCCGTCGGTAATTGCCAGGTCACGGCCTTCCACCAGCTCAATCCCCATCTGCTGGGCCAAAAACGAATGTTCAAAATAGGCAGAATTATAAATCCCCGGCGAAAGTAATACCACCCGAGGATCGGGAACACCATCGGGGGCCAAGTGCAGCAGAGACGCCAGCAGCTCGCTGGGGTAGGCATCGACTGGATTGATGTTGAGAGCTTCAAACAGGGCTGGAAAGGCCCCTTTCATTACCCGTCGATTTTCTAAAACGTAAGAGACCCCCGACGGACAGCGCAGATTATCTTCAAGCACATACCAGTTACCGTTGCGATCGCGGACCAGATCCGTTCCAGTAATGTGGCACCAAATCCCTTTAGGAGGCTTCAGACCAATACAGGGAGCTAAAAAACCAGGAGCCGACTCAATCACCTCTCGGGGAACAACACCGTCTTTAAGAATAGCCTGGTCGTTATAGATATCATCCAAAAAACAATTCAGCGCCTGAATTCGTTGCTTAAGGCCCTGTTCTAACCAATGCCATTCTTGACTCGGCACCACACGAGGCACCACATCAAACGGAAAAATTCGCTCTGTCCCCTGGTTATCGCTGTAGACGTTAAACGTTACCCCGAGCTTAAACAGCATATTTTGAGCCATTTGCTGACGCAGCACCAGCTCATTAATGGAAATGTCGCTAATACGCTTGATCAGCAGCTCTGCTTCTGGCCGAGGCACCCCACGACTAACAAACAATTCATCGTAAAAATCGCCAGGATCGTAGGAATTAAACACAGTTAGCATTCTCAAAGCGCACATTCCACTGATTAGCGGCTATTGGCACCAGAAATTGTAAAAGCCCATACATCTAAGTAAAATTTAATACCAGATTAAGCCCTCAACGTTACTAGTCAGCAGACTTTATTTCTTACCAGGCAAGGGATTGCCCCTTGAATCAACCGTCTATGCCTCCGTCCAAGCTTCTACGTGGCCGGGCCTCCAGCATTGTGATATCTCTATGATCATCCTAAAAACCACTCCGTTATTGCCGATATGCAAGCATTGTCTTATTTAACAGACTATCAACGGCTGGCCCATTAAAATAATCTCGTTTTGTAAGAAAAGAGAGAATTAACAGTAGTGTCTTTGAGGGTGTAAAAGATTTTTCATCAGTTCAAAGCATGACCACAGCTGGAGCAAAAACGATCCTCAGGTGCGACCTTTTTACCACACTGACTACAAAACTGTCGGGTAGTAGACGATTGGGTCTCCATTTTTAACTCCATATTCCCCATCCGCATTTCCATAGGTTGCATCGTCATTTGCATGTTGCCTATGGTCATTGGCTGCATTGGCTGCATCGGCGGAGCAGCTGTTGTGGTTTGCTGCATGGATAATTGCTGTGCCCCAGTAGGGGCGCTGGTCGTGCTAACGCTAGTACCTTGGATAGAGATATAAATCTCTCCTTGGGCCGTAAACAGGGTAAATACAGCACCACCAAGGTTTTGATAGGCCTTTGGCGGCGCTGTCCAGGGACCGGTCGTCATACTGTTGCTGGCCTGCTGTTGTTGCCCTGGTGTTGCAACTGTTGAGGTGATAATTGTTTGATCACCCTGATTGTCTAAATAGACATGATGACCAGAGCTAAGTTCACATACGTAGGCCATGATAATTGCGGAATAGAGCTATCTACTTAATGATGACCGCTAGCTCAAAAATCCCAAAAAACATCAGCAAATCTTAATCCGACACGACCCCCAGCTGTTGCATTACCTCCAACAAATTACAGTCGTACCACCATTCTGCAATTTTGCTATCCGCAATACGCAGCCAGGTAACTCCGCTAATAGTTACAGACCTCCCAGTGGGTGGAATACCCAAAAACTCTCCTGCATTTTTGCCCTGTAGGGTTGCTCGGTAAACTACCCTATCGCCCTCTACAACCACATCATCGACAGTTTGCTTAAGCTCTGGAAAACCTCGAAATAGATTTGCATTAAACGCCTTATTAGGCTCTAAACCCACCACAGGTGTAGCCGTGCTATTAAAGTGATAAACCACATCCTGAGTCATAAAACTATCCCAAACTGCGGGCCAGTCTGGATTTGTTCCCCACCCTGCTTCTGCAAACTGCAGGGCAATCGCCCGATTGTCTGCTGGCACCCGCGGGTTGGTCAGCCCTTCTGCCTGCACTCTCGCTGCCAAGCCAACCAGGGCCAGCAATATCACCCCAGCCCATATTGCTCTGAACACCCAGCTGAATCCTTTCACTCTAGATATAATTTCCATCGCCATAACCTCCATACGGTAGCGTATGTTTTCAACGTATAATCCAGATATTCAGACGTCAATACGCCACCGTATGGTGAACAAAAATTAAATGGCTAAGCTCAGTAGAGAGGACTGGATTAACCGAGGACTTCAGGTATTAGCAGAGGAAGGGATGGAAGCCGTACGAGTGGAACCCTTAGCAAAACGCTTAAACGTGACCAAGGGGAGCTTCTACTGGCATTTCAAAAATCGACAGGCACTGCTATTGGAAATTTTGCAAGCTTGGGTCAACCTCCAAACGGACAGCATCATTAACCAAGTTGAGACGGCTGGAGGCAGCGCATCGGCCAAGCTTATGTATTTATTTGAGCTTGCTATGCAGGACGATGGGCGAATAGAAAATGCTATTCGAGCCTGGGCTGCCAACGATGTGAGGGTAGTGGACGTCTTAAATCAAGTCGATCGGCGGCGCTTGGCCTATACAAGAGATCTGTTTTTAGCGGTTGGATTTTCACCCGCAGATGCCATGGTGCGTGCCCGTATGGTTTACTACGCGCTCATTGGCGAATTTACCCTGGGTACTCGCACAGACCAAGCAGAACGGCTAGCAGAAATTCGACTGCAGCATCAAATCCTGACTCGGCGTGATTAGCTAAACAGCTTTGCATGGGGGACCCGTCAGGCCGCAAAGCTACCCTAAACAGCCTGATCTTTAGCCCGCCTTAGTGAAAACGCGACACCTCCTAGAGACGCCAGGGACAACAAAATACCGGGTTCAGGAGTTTGCACAGGGGGTTGGCCTACGGGTTCTCGAGAAATAAATGTTTCACTGGTCTTAAACTCCACCAAAGGCAGGAGCTGAGATTCATCAAACGACTGACTGTATTCCCCTGATACGACAATGGATGCGGTTTCTACCAGTTCGATTGGACCACTAAAAAATACAGCATCATCGATTGTCCAATCCAGATTGGGTGTGGAGTCAACAAACAGCTCATCACCATCACTGGGGGTATCCAAAGTTCCAAATATTTCAAAGCTGGTTAAAACGGTAGCGGCCTCATCTAAGAGAGCAAATGTAATCCCCCCTGTTGCTTGAGCTTGTTCAGTAACCGGATCATCAATTGCAGTAATTAAGTCTAGTAAACCAACATAAGAAAACTCAAAATTAGTATTTTCTAAAATCTCAAATTGACCTAGAACAGATGCTTCACTCTCAGCAATACCCAGGTAGTTTGCCCCTTCACCTAATGCCTCACTAACGACCATATTTAGGGAAAAAGCTGGATTTTGATTAAAGAACGCGGACGCTGTCGCATCCGTAATTATAGAGCCATCACCAGAAGAGACTGTGTCCGTATCTGTTGAAGTTGAAACAGATGCGGGTAACTGTGAAAAATCACCAAATGAGAACGAACCTGTTGAGGTCGCAAACGTAGCTGCTTCACCTGGAAGCGCCACCATTAGAAAACTATATAGACCAGAAGAAACAACTACAGCCGTCTTTAAAGATGTTTTTTTAATAGCCATGCGGCAACCTTGCTTGTGCAGCATTAAAATCAGCAATATAAATTCTCATCAGTCTGAAAAGAGATTTTCAGATAGTGTTAGATGTAGATGCTGTTAAATGGCAGCAAACAGTGGGTGTCACATAAACACCACGCTCATGCAACAGAGCAATGTTTGAAGTCTTTTAAATGTCTAGAGCTAGCTATGTCCTTGCCCATTTGCAGACACGGCAACATTGTCAGACCCCATCTGGGTCTTCAGTATCCAAAAGCTTCTTACTGAAAACCATCTGCTTATAAACGCTCTAGGCGTTAGACACCGTTTATCAAAAGAGACGTTTGCATATAGTCTTGCAGTCAAAGTCTCTTAATGTAAATATGGCAGAGGCAGATTGCAGGTAGGTGCAGCAGCGGGTAGATTGCGAATAAGGCATCTTAAATAACCGCTCCAGTGTAGGAGTCTAACAGCTTAAAGCCTTACCCTTAGAGGTGTTACTACATTTATAGTAGTCCTGCCGATGCATTGAAGGGTAAACTACCTATAAATTAACTGAAGTATCTGATAAAGAACTCACAAATAGTTCCATACGTATGACAGTCTGCTGAATGTATTTGGTAGATTGCGGCGCACCTTGCGCCGCACATAGCGGTTGCTATCTAAAGCTTTTAGTAAGCATCAATAGGGTAAACTGTGTGCGCAAAGCTATCTTTATTGAAGCAGCTGTATGGATTTAGTAAAAAAGATATAAAGCCATAAGGTGACAGCGACCACACTGAGAACCTGTGGACACTGTCACTTTAGAAACAGACACTAGCACTTTGGAAGCCCTGTGAAGCTACCCAATCGTCAAAATGATACTGTTGAGCAGGCCATTGCAGGCTTAAGCCTTTTGTTTACATTAGCCCAAGCTGCAAAGTTTCCTCCCTTGATGTTTGTTGACTCATTGGCAATCAGTTCTAAATAGGTAAGGTCTCTAAGGCTTCTAGCTGAAGCAGAACGTTTTGATCTGTTGTTTAGGGAACGTGAGTGGGATTTACTCTGGCAGGTGGGTGCAGATGTGCAACTGGGAAAACCATTTTCCTTGATCAATCTATTTAGTGTGCGATAAGGAATGTAGTGTCCTGGCTCATATCCGGCATTTTTAAGTATCAGTACACAGGCCCAAGAATATTTGCCGTTTAGAATTGCATCAATGATGAGTGAAAATTCTTCTTCACTCATTGAGGCCTTCATTCTCTCTGTATTAAACACCATGATGTTATTTTCCTGTTTGAAAGGTATCTTGTTTTAGGTTAGCTATCTGCAAAGGTTAAATTCTTAGAAAAAGTCTTACTCAAACATTCAAAGAACTCTCCTTGAGCTTTCTAATGGGATCAAGTAAAAAATCTACAATGCGGCGTTTTCGAATCACAATCTCAACGCTGGCTGTTTGTCCGGCTTTGAGTGCAACTGTTTTTTGTTCATGTATCACATGATTGCGATCTAGGGCAATTTCAACTTCATATACAGCCCCCATACTCTCGTTCGTTTTAGAGTCTGGCGAGATGGATAAAACTTTACCTGAGACAATCCCGTATTCTTGAAAGGGAAATGCATCAAACTTCATTTGGACTGGCATTTTTGTTTCAACTAGTCCAGCTTCTTGATTGGGAATCAACGCCGACAATATCAGAGGGGTTTTGGTTGGAGCTATTTCTAACAGAGTCTCACCGGGCTGGGTGACCTCACCAATATTGCTAATATTGACTGATGAGATGGTGCCACTAACTGGCGCTGCAAGAAACATTTGATCTAAGTTGGTCTGGGCGGCTTTCAAAAGTGTTTTAGTTTCAGTGACCTGGGCCTCTAGATCGTCGGCCTCAAGCTGTAGCCGTCTAAGTTTTTCTTGAGTTTCAAGTTCACGTCTAACCGCTTCGGCCTGGGTCATATCTAACTGAGCGTTTAATTGCTGAGTTTGGGCCAGTAACTGTTGCACTTGCCCCTGCTGCTCAGTCATAATGCGCTGGCGATCCCGCAATGTTTGTTCGACATCAAACATATATTCTTTTGAGATTGCCCCTTCATCCAGCAGTGTCCGGAGACGGTCTAGTCGAGATTCGTTTTCTTTGAGATCGGTGGTCAGCTGAATAACCAAATCTTGGCTAGTGCGAACATTGAATTGAGATTCAGCAATCGCCGCTGTTTGAGTTTCAATTTCAGCTACAGCGATAGCACGCTGGGCATCTGCTTCATACTGAGTTTGGTCAATCAGTACCTGTGTTTGTTGCAGCTGGCTTGTTAATGCAGCCAGATTTTGTGACAACCTCTCAACTTCTGAGTACAAAACGTCGGTGTCAAGCTCTATCACCGTCTGATTTGCTTGAACGGTGTCTCCTTCTTTTACTAAAATCTTGGCCACTTCACCGGCAGCAACTGGCTGAACTTTGTAGGTATCTCCTTCTGGCACAAGTTGGCCTTCTGCATGGCTAACTTCTTGCATTGTGCCAAACCAGGCCCACACGCCAAAAAGGCCGCTAAAAACAAGGCCAACCAGAATCATATATCTGGGCAGCGCTGCCGGTGGATGATCAAGGGTTGTTTGCAGCGCATCACTCCAGTTAGAAATATCTTTGGTAGCTGGCTCAGGGGTTTCACCAACTGGAACAGTCGACTGGTCGTTTTTGGGGTTACTGAGATTAATTTCAGATGGCTGAAATAATTTGGGATGGCTCAACATAATATCACTCCATCTACAGATCAAGTTGTTGCTGGGCGAGATAATGGTATAAACCTTTGGCTGCCATTAACTCTGAATGGGTGCCTTGTTCTACTAGTACACCGTGATCTAAAACTAGAATGCGATCGGCATTGCAAACAGTGGACAGTCTGTGGGCAATAATAAAGGTGGTGCGATCGCGACTGATTTGGGTTAGGTTTTGTTGAAACCGACGCTCAGATTCGGTATCTAGAGAACTGGTGGCTTCATCCAAAATCAGAATTCGGGGCTCGCCGAGCAGGGCTCTTGCGATCGCAATGCGTTGACGTTGCCCCCCTGACAATGTTGAGCCCTGTTCACCCACTTTAGTGTAGTAGCCCAACGCAAACGATTGAATAAAAGCATGGGCCTCGGCTAGTTTGGCCGCTCTAATGGCCTGCTCTAGAGAAAACTCCTGACGAAACAACGTAATATTCTCTAAAATCGTGCCTGAAAATAAAAAACATTCCTGAGGTACAACCCCTAGCTGAGACCGCAAAGATTGAGGAGAGACCCGCTTAATATCGTGGTCATCAACCAGCACACGACCTTTTTGAGGATGGTAAAGACCTTCGAGTAGCTTAACTAGTGTGGTTTTACCCGATCCACTACGACCCACAATGGCAACAGTTTGACCAGGCTCTACTTGAAAATCTAGATTTTGAAGTGTGTTTTTCTCATCGTCGGCATTATGGCTAAAGGTAACATTGTCAAATCTTACTACCCCTTTAATTCTCGGCAGGATTAACAATGGATGCTGGGGAGATTCCTCAGTCTCAGCCGAAAACACATCATTTAATCGCTCTACAGAAATCAAAACTTCCTGTAGTTCGTCCCATAGATTCGCCATTGCCAAGACCGGGCTAATCACATAGCCAATCATCATATTAAAGGCCACCAGCTGACCAATGGTCAGCTGATCTTGGATGACCATATAGGCCCCTGCCCACAGTAAAATCACACCGCCGATGGCATTAATTACCCCGTTTAGGGCTCCCAAACCAATGGAAAACTTTTGTCCCTTAAACGACACGTTAGTTAGGCGAGTGGCTTTATCTTCCCAAAGCCAGCGAACTTCTCGCTCGGTTGCTGTTGATTTAACAGTAGCAATCCCATTGATCATTTCAACTAGAGAAGAATTTTGATCGGCAGACTCCTTGAAAATCTCTCTAGAAATCTTACGAAGAAATGGGGTGGACGCTAGAGTCAAAATAACAATAGGTGGGACTAAACCCAGAACTAACAGCGTCAGCTGCCAGTTGTAGTAAAGCATTAGGCCAAGATATACGACGCCGGTTAACAAATTGAGCCAGGCCAGCACAATTTGCCCAATTAGAAAACGGGCAATCTTGGAATTTTCTTGAACCCGCGTCAGAATATCTCCCACCCGGCGTGACTCAAAGAAGGTTAGCGGAAGGTTCATGGTGTGACTAATAAAGCCAGTCACTAACGTCAAATTTAAACGATTAGAGAAGTAGCCCAACAGATAAGATTGGGCAGATGACATACAGATTTTCCATAGCCCAAACAGCAGCATTCCCACAGCCACTACATTTAATGTGCTAGCACTTTTTTGCACCACTACTTGATCCATAATGATTTGGGTAAATAGGGGTGAGAATAAACCAAAGATCTGGATCAAAAAAGATACCACGATGATCTGGAAAATCAGTGCTCGGTAGGGAACCAGTGCATGAAGATATCGCCACAGTGAGGTTTTCTGTTTTATCTCCGTCTCACGAAATCGCTCAGTCGGGTCTAACAGCAGTGCATAGCCAGTCCATCGGGCAGAGAACTCCTGACGAGACACCGCCTTCACCCCCATGGCTGGATCGGCAATTATGGCTTTATCTGTTTGGATTGAATACACCACTACAAAGTGATTACCTTCCCAATGGGCAATCCAGGGATTTTTCTGCTCAACCATGCGGCCAAAGCTGGCCCTAACTGGTCGTGCATGGAATCCTAAACTTTCTGCAGCAGTGGCTAAACCTTTAAGTGAGGACCCAGACACACCTACATTGGCACGCTCTCTTAGGGCATAGATAGGAAATCGCTTACCCCAGTAGCGAGCAAGCATTGACAAACAAGCCGCCCCACAATCAGAAGAACTTTGTTGTTCTATCCATGGATAACGATGCACCCAATCCAGTAAATGACGTTTAATGGGTTTAGGTAAGATCAGGTTGCTAGACACTAGTCGAGCATTGTCAGGTGTCTCGGCTGAAGCGGTGGTCAATGGCTCAGATGGTTGAACCAACCCATTTTGAACTTGAGCATCCGATAGCAACGACCTACTTCCATTATCGCTGTTTAAAGCCGCGTCTACAAAAGATTTGGGTAAACAATGTTCCAGTTCTGGCAACAGAGTTTTGGAAATTTCCCAGGCACTTTTGGGTAAAAAATATACGTGTAACCTGGTGCGAGCGACCCAATCAACAGGCATCTCATTAGGATAGCCCCAACTTGAGCCAATGCTGGGTTGAGCAGAGCCTTGAGAGGTTTCCAATTCACCCTGTTTAAGCCAGAATCGGCCAGCGTCCGCAGCAGCCTCCTGACCAAAAACAAGATGAGTGCCGGCGTCAAACCACCTCTCCTCTAGATCAGGTACCCAAGCTCGTAAATGGTGGGCAGGAATCGATGCCAGCGAGGTTAAGGTTCTAAAGAAGATCAGTCGCTCTCGCTGTTGAGCCTCTTTGGTCCATTGCTGTCTCAGGAGAGCACAGCTTTCTAACAAGCCATCTAGCGCAGGTATGGGGATCTGAGCAATCTGAACATTGCTAGCCGCCACCGCTCGGTACCCTAGAGCCTGCTTAATAAAGTAGCTGTCTGCACCAAAAGTCTCTCCTTCAGTAAGCACCTGTGCCGTTACCGAACGTGTCTGCTGAGGACGATTGCACAGGAGTCGCACCTGCCCTTTGTAAACAAAATAGAAGCAATTGTTAAAAGCATTCAAACAATTGGTTGGTTGGTTAAGTATGCTACATAAATTAGGTGAACTAGACGTTAGATTAATAATCTCATCGCCTAATTGATAGTCAATAAAGTTAGCGTGAGAAATAAGAGTAGAAGAAATGGTCGAGTCTAAATTAGCAGGGATCCTATACCAAAGTAGTTTAGATATATCTGTCTGTAAGCTATTGGATTTGCTGGAAGCTTGACCATTCAGTACCTTGAGCCCTTCATTCATTAGCTTAAGCCTCATCAGGGAGCAATGACTGATTTTTGTAGATAAAGACTACCTGTACAGTAGTTCTCGGGTTAGAGAGATAGGCGTCCAGTACTTGCAAACCTGGAAACAGTTTCACCACAAGTATTTGGATAGCGCTATTTTAAGGAATAACTTTTGACTTACCTTGTATAACTCAATGAACTCTCGTCAAGATAAGCTGTCTTTTACAGCGAGGACGGTTCTCGCTGTATTTGTTAAAGGGTGAGCCCATCGCTGAGGCATAAGACACAGACAATACTAAGTCAAGCCTCAATCGGTGTATGTCGTCGGTGCAACATTGCAAACATAGTTTGTGCTTGCTTCCCCGTCTAAATCTTCGCCACGTCAAAAATCTAATCTAGCCTTCGGTTTGAAGGAGGCACTCTGTATTGTTTGTAGTCTTCGCTTGACTGCTGCTTTAAGGGGTAAAAACATTTTTAAACAGATTTAAAGGGGTTTATTAAAACCTCCATCTTACAGACAGAGGGAAATCTTGATCGAGTGTCAGGTCACTAGGGGTATCGAAGCATCCTCCCAATTAACAACAGTTAGGTAGCCCTTCCTGAGTTAAAAGCTTCGTTGAGTTCAAACATTTTGTGTATAACATTTTATTTATACGATCAATGCTCTCCTATGCAAAGCTGTTTTATAGATCCTTTACACAGACACATCAGGCATACAAAGTCACTTTGAGGCTTTTGTTTTCTAAATCCTTACTCAAAAAAACATAAGTAAGGATATTAACACTGTTCAAAAGTCTTCTAGCAATCGATTTACTGAGTCTTTTAGGGTGCGATCGCAAATCTTCAGTTCATTAACGTCAGGAAATTTTCTAAACAAGTAAGGATAGTGATTTACCCCTATTTCTTTAGACTTACACTCAATACAATAATTATAAAATATTCAAATTAGAATCTACATGATTGCTAGCATTTTTCAATCATTATCCGCAAAATGGAATAACTTACTGCGTAATACCCTATCCGACTCAAACATCTTTTTCACTAATGCTACAGTCGCTCAAATGTTACAAAGCATCTCTTCAAAAGAGAGTGAGAACACCGCAGCTACAACATTTTTGTTCTCATTGGTGCTCAATTAAGAGATATGGCCCTACTATTCGTTAAGAGACAGCGCCCCTTTGCCTATCTTTACATCGAGGGCTGTGGGGCCTCAACTTAAACTTAAGATAATTATACAACCAAGTTTCTGACACACCGGTGATACGAGAAATGCTTGCTATGGGAATCGCTTCAGACAAAAGCTTATCTACTAGCAGCTTTGTTTCATCAGAAACAAGAGGATTAGTAGGCTCAGCAACAAACTGGCGACCACAGTTTCGACACTTGTGATTCTGCTTGCCACTGTGACTTTTGCCATTTTTAACAACACAGTTTGACCCGCAGCTGGGGCAATTGGGTAAGGGAGATAACATTAGTAGCCGCAACAGTGAACTACATATACGTATATGCATTATGTGTTAAATGTATGCACCATATTCTGCATATGTGCATCATGTTCGCATGCATCTATTATGAAGCGTCTTATTGATTCCGAAAAAAGAAAATCTTATGGACCTTAAAGCACACAGATATTTTTCTTAAAGAGATCATCTCAGACCAAGGGTGCTATGCACTGACTGACGGAGGTTACGTACAATCTCTCTCGTTAGCTCATTAGCAGTTGAACTAATTTCTCAGAAAGAGGAAAACCTGTTATCTGCTCAAAATAAGTAAACATTGGGCTAGGATCGGCCTTGAGAAATATAAACTCCCCCTGGGGAGATAATCGCCAATCAATCGCTGTCCACTCTAGAAACAGGGCCTGCGCAATCTTTAGACAGATTATCTGAATAGTCTCCGGCAAAATTGCTGGAATAATTCTTGCCTGCGTATCTTCTCGGAAATCTAGACAGGCGCTGCGAATTTCTGCAGCGTAAACTTGTTGGCCAATCACATAACAGCGGATATTGGTACCAGGCACATACTCTTGAAAAGTAGCTGGAGAACGCCGCCAACACTGATTTAAGTGTTCTGGTTCAAGATAAGAGTCTTTCAATAGTTTAGTATAGGCCCCTTGGTAAACCGGTTTGAAAATAAGCTGGGGCACAGATGTTGCAAACGCTCGAATATGCTCAGGATTATTGCTAATCAAGGTTTTAGGAATAGCTACCCCAAGTTCTTTAACAATAGATAGCTGTAGCGGCTTCTCCTGATGAAACTGATAAGCCTCCCATGAATTAACCCAACGAGCTGAACAACCTCTGATCAAAGAGCGCAAGATGCTGGTGGAATTGGTTACCGCTATCTGATATTGATGAGAGTCTGGCAATAAAGGCACATCGACGGGATGCAGCGTGCGCCAGAAAATACTGTGAATATTATCAAGATGAATAGCTTTACCTGTTGGTAACTGCAAACGGCCCTGGTAAGTGTGCGCCTGCCAAGTTAGCTGCAAGCACTTAGGAAACAGCTGACTATTCCAATAATCTACACGCGCGCCCGCATTCTCAAGCCTGCTCTTTAAGCAGATAGCATCGGCGTCTAGATCGTCACCTAATATCAGAATATGCATGGCTTAAAAGCATGGCAACTACACTGGTTTTTAGGTAGCTACATCTGCTAAAGACCTCAGCAACTAACCAGTGCTCACATCGGACATGATTAGCTCTAAAATGCCAAGTCAAATGGATGGAATCTACTCATAATTTCTTCATATTTTTAGAGATGATATGAAGAGTTTATAAAGTTAGCCGTCAAAGAAGTTGCCAAACTGGCAAAAACTTATTTCAGTCTTTGTGCATAAGGTAAAGCAGTTCACGATCTAGCCACTCTTTGAATAGCTGATTCAAAATCTGAGTATGAATATCATCTGTCAGCTCCGCTGCTAAAAATTCTTCCACCATCAGCAGATCGTACCCATCCTCAGATTGAATAGGGCCTAGCACTTCTTTTGGTCGACTCCCAAACACCTCAGCTGCGATATCTGGCTTTAGTGTCTGCCGAGATACAGCACCCTCATAGCCACAATAAAACCTACGTTGCTCATCAATATCGTGTTGATGAGCAGCCTGATAAAAGCTAGTCTCTGTTTCAGTTATCTGATAAAAAAGTTCCTGGGCCAGGGGTGCTTCTCGCACTACAAGCCGGTAAAGAATAGCTTTTTCATAGATGAGTCTATTTTGAGTGAAATAGGCAGGAACCTCACGCTCAAACAGGTATTTCGCTAACTTTTGAGTCAGTAATCGCTCACGAATACCATCCTCCCATTCTTCAGGTGTAATCAGCTGATCGTCCAACCATTGAATCGTATCCTTTGCATTTTCTAACTTCATTTGATGACGAAATTGGTCAGCCTCTGTCTGAATTTCATCATCACTGACAGTTACTCCCTTATCTTGAGCGGCCAAATTTATAATGTGACTATAGATTTCCTGCCTACATAAATCCCTAAGCTTCATTTCTCGCTTCAGGCCAGAAACTAGCTGCTCGGAGTCTATTGTTAAGCTACCAAAATCAACCATGGCTAGGACTCAAAAAAGGATTAAAAATCGTTAGAGTTTTCTAAAAATTCAACGTATTTTCTAGCGCAACCTCATAATTTTTTTAACCATCTTCAGCCAGTGTCAGCATGTGGGTTGATAGAAGAGTGTTACCAGCAGAGTCAATGGTTCCTTGCACAATAGCCAAAACACTGTTGTTTGGAAGATGAACTGACGTACTTTCTAAAACACCATCACTATCGAGATCAACAGGTTCTAGAGCAATACTACCAACAGATGCTATATTCGCACTTATCTGAATACTGTCGCCTTCTGCCAGCTTAAAGTCAATGATAACATCGGCCTGAGCACCTTGCTCATCACCCTCGGCTACGACAAATGTATCTGCACCACCATAGCCGATAAGAATGTCACGCCCAGCATTGCTGACGAGAATATCTTCACTAGGCGTACCGATTAGATAATCTATTGGGTACTCTACTGCGGAACATTTATCAGCATTACCAGCCAGGGCTAATATACCGGTTGACGTCACATTATTGTTGGGTGTAGCAACCGCTGTGCTGACACTTCCACTCGAGGTAGCACCTGGAACAAATATGCTGTCCGTGCTGCTGCTAGTCTCACCGGAAGACGATATGGTTATTGCTGCACCGCTAGCACCTGCCCCAGCATCAATGACAAGTGACGTAGATAAACTGCTAGAAGAAGAAAGGTCAGCATCACCAGAGGGTATAACAATTAGTCTATTGGCTTGTTCTTGAATACTAGCAACCGATAAATCTATATTTAGAACAACGGCTAAAATATTGTCACTTTGATTCAGGCGAATAATAGTGGAATCAACAACTGCATCGTTGTTGATATCAGTCGCACTAAAGCTAAGTTCAGTAAGCGTTAGGCCGTTTGCCAGCTGTAAAAAATCTTCATGTGGATCAAAATCAGTGACAACATCAGCATTAGCTATATCAGTAATTGTGTGGCTACTGTTATTCGATAATTGAAAAGTATCTGCCCCCGCATACCCCGTCATAATATCTTGCTCATTGGTGGCAGTCATCACATTAGTCTGTTCGTTGCCAATCTGAAAAACAAGGCTGAGGGGATTCTCTACTGTTGTCGATTGATGAGATGCTGAATTGCCAGTTGATTTACCAGGGATGGTAACTCCAGGTGTGACATTAGCCCCATCTAGACCGGGGGCGTTTTTTTTTGCGAGGTTGGCAGGAGTCGAGACTGTCACAGAGGTATTGGCATCTTCTGATGAGGCACTGGCACTAGCGGTGCTGCTGCTAGAAGTGGCTGCCGGTGTAAAGACTGATTTTTGACTGCTGCTGCTTTGACCAGACGGTGAAATAGCTGATGCTTTGCTAGTTGCCCCTGCACCTTGCGAGTTTACATAGGACGTTGATCGGCTAGAGGAAGAGGAAGATGCGCTCGCCGATGAAACAGATGTTGATTGAACGTTATTAGTTACCCTGGCTAAGTGGGATGGTGAATCAGGCAAAGACATTTTCTAATTTCTCCTAATTCGGATCGGCCTTCTAAGTTCAGTAGAATACCTCACCCACAAAAAAATTAATGCCATATTGGCAGACTTTGACGCAGCATTATCATTCGCTAGCTTGGTATTGTCTTGCCTTACTCTATACAATAACGGCTGTCCGTAACTTCATCTGCCAATATGGCAACAACAGCGTTTATAGGCAGATTAAGATGCAAACGTCTATCTGGCAAACTAATGCGGTCTTTCTGCAGAAAAGCTAAGCCTCCTTTAAGCTCATCAAATTTTCAACAAGATTTGAGTTAAAAAAGAGGCTCTAAACAAATTCTTTTTCTGTAGATGAGACTATGCTGGGGCAGTTGGCATAAGTTTGCGCCGCCCATAGCTATTGCTATCTAAGCTTTTAGCCGCCATTATTGTAAACTATGGGCGCAAAGCTATGGTTCTCTCTTACCGTCCTACCTTGCCTATCCTATTATGAGATTGATCTAATTAACTTGGTTCATCAATAAAAGGGCAGACCGATGAAAATTATAGACCTAGAGTACAAGACGACTATTTTTGAAAAAACAATATTTAAGGATAGCTGGGCTAACACTCGCAAGATTAATGGCGGACGACGAGCACATACCAATGCCCATGCGTCAGCTAGTGACGGCCATGCCAGCGTCCACGCCCATGCAAAAGCAGTTGGAGACCGTACTCGCACGTACACCTCAAGCCGCACCAGCGTTAGAAAAGGTAGATATGGTTCTCTATCCTATGCTTTAGGAGTGTCCTACGCTAGTTCACGTTCGGCAGGTAACCAATCGGGAGATGTGTCATCATCGGTCGCCTATGACACCCACCGTGGATAGAAAATAGCTGAATGCTGCCAGATTGGCAGCATCAATCGATAACAGAGAGTATGCTCATTATAGTTAGTTCTCTATTCCGCGCTCTAACTCTATTATCTGCAGACTATTCTTTGTTCAAAAGGGCAAAACCATGCTTATTAAGAATCTGGAACATTTGAATATATTAGATTCCCGAATAGCCGTTAAAGGTGGTGAAACAACTACCGGCGACGGTAGCTTACCACCTGAAATCAAGGAGAGAATCCTAGCAAAGAAGAATAAACTCCGTGGAGAAAGCATTTCTGCAGTTGGCGATCTTTCCTCGTTTACCGATCGTTTTGATGATCTAGGCGTACGTAATCGCAGTTCTGGCGGCAGCAGTACTCGTCAAAGGATTCGGATTCCTGACGGACCTGACATTACCGGCGTTGTTATCGACGCTGAAGCTCCGGCCCCATAACAGAATTTCATTACTCTCACGCTATAAAGCTTTTCTTCAAAAAGCGACCGATTTGGTCGCTTTTTATTTTTATCAATAATTAAATAATGCAAAGCGATACATCACCTTTAAAGAGTCACAGCAAGACAAAAGGCAAGCTAGCAAACCTAGAGAAAAAATATTTGCATTGCTAATCTTCAGAATAGTTTTAGCTGTGAGAGGCCGTTAAATAGATGCCGCTCTACGGTTCACTTTCTAATTCTTGCAAACACTTCTATTTTTAAATTTCAATCAACTTAAATTTATTCCAGATCATTTGCCATTTTGGCAACAACTTCTAAAATCTAAAATCTACTATATATTCATCAGCTCAAAGCTGACAGTAAATGTAAAACATCACTCTGAGGAAAGGAAACCATGCTTATTTCTGACCTAAACTATATTGAGTCTACTAACGAAGAAGTATTTGGTGGTGGTCGTCGTGGTCGTCGTGGTGGCAATGACATTGATGGAACAATTCGCATTCGTAAGAATGTAGATATCCGTGTGGATGTCTTTGAAACCTACGACAAAGCTGTCTATGGTCTTGCTGATGTAAAGGGTAATCTAGCTACTGCAGAGGCTGGTGCTGATGCTTACGGCAACAACTCCTTTACTGAAACTATTACCTTTACTGATGCGACTCCTTGGAGTTCTGAATCCTATAGTGGTTCTGTATCCGCTGTTGATTAGTCAGTAATATGAATAGGCTAGCGCCTTTAATATCAAGGTATTAGCAAGCTCATTCATAAAAAGAACGGTTGATGCAGCATCAACCGTTCTTTTTATTCGAACACATGCCATTTTTCTGTCTTTTAAGCATTCATAAAACTTAAAGTGATAAATGCCAGATTGGCATTTATCACAGAAATTGAGATTTTAATATAGTCAAAAGAATTCAAGCTTTTTAACAGGTAGTTTATTCAACCAATTTCCAATTTCCAATAGAAGTAACTAGATGTAGATTCAACTGTTACTTAAAAGCTATTCATTAAAGATAATGCTTAAAACGAATATCGTTCTAGAAATTGAAATTAATCGGTTGGTGCAAGAGGCAAATAAACTATGTCAATTAGGACAGCTCGCTCAGGCAGAGCGGCTCTATCATCAAGTGTTAGATTTAAGCGATGGTATTGACTTAAACAATGCCCCTGCTCCATTCGCTATGGACCACCAGATAGCCTCTACCCATTTAGGTCTTGGCTATATTTTCAGATGCAAAAGAATCCTGAAAAGGCTATTGATCAATTAAAGTTAGCGTTAAAATTAAGACCAGCCTGGGCTAATGCCCATTACAGATTAGGAACGATATTTAAGGCTCAAAGGCGATTAAATCATGCCGTTAACTCTTATAGAAAAGCGGTACAGTCAGCTGTAGGTGAGCTACAGGCAAATGCATATAATGATCTCGCCATATGTCTTAAAGAACAAGACAAACTATTAGATGCAGAAGAGGCTTGTCGACGGTCTCTGTCAGCGGTACCTGACGCTTGGGAAACTCAAAACATTCTGGGAACTATTTTGCAAGAGCGCCAAAGTAGACTGGAGGAAGCTGCCCAAGCTTTTTCAAAGGCAATCAGGCTAAACCCCAAGCAAGGCGTTCCTTACTGTAACCTCGGGCAGCTGCTATTTAAGCAAGGAAAGCTTCAGGCATCTCTTCAGGCATATAAAACAGCGCTTAAACTCAACCCAGATTTGGTACAGGCCGAGTTTTGCATTTGTATGCGACAGTTGCCAATTATTTACGGCTCAACAGAAGAGATTGAGGCTAGACGACAACGCTATCAAGAACAGCTCAAGCAGCTGTTTCAGAGTTCAAAAAATAAACCAGACTGTGCCTATGGGAGCAACGCGGTCGGGTTTGTGCAGCCTTACTACCTGGCCTATCAGACTAAAAACGATCGAGAGTTACAAAAAATCTACGGTGACTTGATTGTTCGAATTATGTCAAGTCGCTACCCTCAGTGGAGTCAGCCGCCTGATTGACTGACAAAAGAAGGTGCTTAGAGGTTCAAAACGATTGTCAGTCGTTGGCTATAGCTGCTAATCTAAGAAGTGGGAGCCAGCACTCTAAAATAAGATACAACTCAAATCATAGAAACGCAGTGAAAAAAACTCCCGCCTCTACCATGCCTTGAAAGACTGGCTGGGTCAAGGCCAAAACTGGGCACATCTGAGTCATCTGACCACCTGCCTTTGGCTAGTCTCAGCATTGATACAGACCGGTGAAGTCAATCTGACAAAATGGGCCAAGTACATCCCCTGCCGAGGGCAGTACGCTCAAAGTCGTCAGCGACGCATTCGGCGCTGGTTGGGGAATCCTCGCATTAATGTTCATCGGCTCTACAAACCTGTTATCCAGTCTGCACTGGCAGACTGGGAAGACCCGTGTGTGTATGTGAGCTTAGACACGACTCAGTTCTGGGATGAGTACTGTCTGATTCGCCTAGCCGTGGTTCATCGAGGCCGAGCGCTTCCCCTGGCTTGGCGTGTACTTGAGCATTCGAGTGCCTCCGTTGCCTTCAGTGAGTATCAAGAGGTGCTGATTCATGCCGCTCGCTACCTGCCGAAAGGCGTGAAGGTGATTCTGTTGGCAGATCGGGGGGTTGTTCACACAGAGGCCATGAGTGCGGTGCGTCGCCTAGGCTGGCACTATCGCATTCGACTTAAGGGCAACACTTGGTTATGGCGGTCTACCAGGGGGTGGATACAACCCAATGCGCTCCACCTTGCGAGGGGTGAAGTACTCTGCTTCCATAACGTCAAACTTCATAAGAAACAGTGGTATGGCCCGGTCCACCTCATCTGCGGACGCAACAATCTCAACGGCGAACTCTGGGTTGTTGTCAGCGATGAGCCCACCACGATACAGACGTTTCGAGAGTACGGTCTGCGCTTCGATATTGAAGAACTTTTCAAAGACGAGCAGTCCAGCGGTTGGAACCTACACAAACCTGAGATTCGTTCGGTCTGTGACCTCTCCAGACTCTGCTTTATTCTGGCGCTAGCGACACTTTATGTCACGGCCCAAGGTGTGGCCGTCGTCGAGCAAGGTAAGCGTCGATGGGTCGATACCCACTGGTTTCGCGGCAATAGCTATTTCCGTATTGGTCTTGACTGGATTCGGGCTGCACTGCTTGATGGATGGCAGCTGATCAAGCACGTTCTCTTCATCTCCAACAAAGACCCCCAACCCGCTATGGCTTCTCGCAGACAGCATGAAAAACACCTGTATCGACTGGAGTTTCGAGCCTTCACCACCCACTTCGAGCCAGACTGAACTTTTGTCAGTCAATCAGGTGAAAGGCTTAGGGTATCAGATTACTCACATCAAAGATGCATACGATATCCCTGGGTGGCACATTGGACATGCGATCGCAATCCCAATAGACAACGACTAAGAACGTGCCCTCAAGGGACAATCTGAATCCACTTATCAAAGGAAATAAAATGAGCACGTTACCACTCTCAGACGCTCAAACGACTGATCCAATACGTTATTGATATCAATCCCCATCGTCAGGGTAAATTTATACCCGGTGTTGGCAAAAAAATTATGGCTCCAGACTTTCTTAAAAGTTATCAGCCTGACTGCGTGATTGTAATGAACCCAATCTATCTTAATGAGATTCAACACAGTTTGGATAGCATGGGAGTCATAACCCAGGTTATATCTGTTTAATCTAGCGTTGATAACAAAAGGGCCATCTCAGCGCTATAAGATAAAACACACGACTGAATTCATTTCTCATTAACAAAACCAAAGGGCTTTCTAGAGATCTCTAGAAAGCCTAACAACCCTGAAAACGATCACAGAATAACGGCACACCAGGGAATATCATCGCGCTTGGTGGGGTAAGGACTACGGAAGCATCTTTGTTTAATGGGTCTGGGCCGCCGAGGGCGGGGGTGCGGACGGGGGCCACCGCAAGGAACAGGGTAAGGGATGGGGTCAGTGGGTAGTGGATAATAAATTAGCCTGTCTTCTGCATCAACCAACTCTACATCAAGCTCCACCGGAGCGACTTCTTCAGCAGTGATTCCGCCCTGGATAGCAAAAATCTCTGCCGGTGTTAGTTCCTGCAAGTTGTCTAGATTTTGAATTTTTAAACGTTTCTTTTCCATGGTCTTTTCCCTGGTTTTGTAATAAAGTTGCGTTAGTTTTGGGCCAAGGGTGTTTGGCAATATTGCCTCCTATTCTGTTACTTGGGTCATAGACTGTGTTGCCAAATTGGCATTGGAAAATTGATTGAGTACAGAGATAGTGAAGCCGAGTGCAGGATGGCCTAACACTAGTTGTTTTTTAGGGTTCTTTCTTGCTGGTCGAGCAGCTGTTTTACCGTTAATGTCAGACGTAATTTTGTTAGCTGACTAGTCCAGGCGGAACGAGGTAAAAGGGGAACTGGCGACGATATTCTGACAGTCTCATCTACAGAGTTATTGTTATCCATGTCTACCTCGCGATGTTGTAAGTTGGTGTTTGTTCTTCCTGCCAGCTGGCAGACCACTGCACCCGATCGGCCGTAAAGCAAAGCGGGTCTGCCTCGACCCAGGGGGCATCAGTGGGTTCTTCTATTAGTTTAAATTCGCCATTGTCAAAGGGCAGGCCGTGGGCCTGGCGTTTGAGTAAAAGTCGCTCTCGTTTACCCTGTTTTGCCTGGGTTAGGGCACGATGATGACAGTAGGGGTTGTTGCCTCGACGGTCAAAAAATACATGGGCTGTCCAGGTGCAGCCACCGCGACAAAGTTCTGCAAACTCACAGGTTTTGCAAAATCCCCAAAGATGGGCTGTTCCATGAGGTGTACCGGCACCCAGATAAAAGCGCAGTTCTTGAGAGGAGTTAACAATATCGCGCAGCGTGCGATCGCGAATATTGCAAACCGTATAGGAAGACGTCGGTAGCGAAGGGCATCCCTTAATAGCACCATCGGCTTCAATACCCAAGGTAGAGAGTCCTGCCGCGCAGCCCTGCCAAAACGATGAGTCATTTTCCTGCCCACGGCCCCTTAGCAAACGCTCGTAGGGACCGTAATAGCCAATGTTGTTACCCGGCTGTAGCTGTACCCCCTCCCGCTGCGATCGCACTGCAATTTTAGCCAGCATCGGGTATACATCCAGCAGCTCATAGGGCTGTAAAAGCATCTCCGCATTGTCAGCCGCATTGCCCATGGGCACCGTCAGCTGCAGCTGCCAGGCCCGTGTCCCCACATCTCGAATATGTTCATAAATAGACGGCAGCTCTGGCGCAGATAGCCGATTTCTATGAGTATTACAGCCAAAGGGCATGCCCACCGCTCGCAGGTGCACCATGGTTTGAAACGCTTATTTACAGGCCAACACCCGACACCGCAGAC
>JBHJIV010000067.1:0-6735 GCA_050043105.1 Leptolyngbyaceae cyanobacterium
CCTTTACGGCGGTTGATCGCAAGACCGAAGACGTTATTTTTGAAATCTTTCAGGAGCTGCGGGCTGTGGGTAAAACATTGCTCGTCATCAACCACGATTTAGGAGATTCCCTAGCGATTTATGATCAGCTGCTCCTGCTCAACAAACGTTTGATTGCCCAAGGGACACGTCATGAAGTCGTCACCTCCGATAACTTAGAACGGGCTTATGGCCGGGGACTCACCCGAGTTTTTGCTTAGACTGCCGTCAACTTAAACTGCATCAACATTAGAGGAAATAAAAACGCTTCATGCTGGATTGGATTATTGAGCCGTTGTCGTTAAGTTTTATGCAGCGGGCTCTAATGTTAGGTATTGTGCTTGGGGTACTCTGTGCGATTGTGGGAAGCTACATGATCGTGCAGCAGATGGGGATGTTAGCCCATGCCATTTCTCACTCGGTGATGGCTGGCTTGCCGATCGCCTACGTGGTAGGTGTGGCCCTATCGTTTGGGGCCTTAATTGCTGGAGTAATCAGTGCCCTGGTGCTGTATTTGATTGAATCGCGATCGCGGGTGAAAACAGATGCCGCGATGGCCCTGATTTTGACGTCATTTGTCGCCATTGGAGTCACGTTAGTCAGTACTCTTCCGGGAGCAAATCGTATCGATTTAGTTCATATCCTGTTCGGTAATATTCTCGGGGTGCCCATGAGAGAGGTGTGGTGGAGCCTTGCCATTGCCGTGATGGGTATCATCTTGGTTCGATTGTTTTTCAAAGAACTTTTGTTTTATACCTTTGACCCGAAAGGGGCAAAGGCCAGTGGCTTACCTGTGCATTGGTACAATGCATCGCTGATTGTTGCCATGACTGTAACAATTGTTGTGTGTTTACCTACGGTGGGAGCGCTGCTGGGGGTTGCCTTACTGGTGGCCCCTGCTGTAACGGCCTACTTACTCGTTAAAGAATTGCACCAAATGATGTGGGTGGGTTCGATCATCGGGGCTCTCTCTAGTGTGATCGGCATGTACTTGAGTTATTACTTGGATGCGCCATCTGGAGCAACGATTGTACTTGTTGCCTTCTGCTTTTTCTGTTTAGCATTCTTCTTGAGCCCGTCTGAGGGTTTATTGGTTAGCCTTTGGACGCAACACAAGCGAGCTCAACTTACCGATGTCGGCAATATTGATCACCCCCTTGATAAAGCAGAGTATGAGCATTAACTAAGGACAGCATGTTCTATGATGTGTTCGACAAAGACAGCAAGATCGGGTGCACTATAGGCTTGACTGGTCGCGTTACACAATGCTGCGAGACATGCTTGGCCGCGATCGCACAGCCTCTCCTGTGGAGAATCGCAGCATTCGTTTTATTGCTATACCTGTATGCAAGGAACATTGGAAACTACTATACCGCTAGAAATTCACGAGTTTTCAGCTCGATTAGTGGATATTACTCACTCTGACATCAATAAATTACAGCTTTATGCTGCAATGGGAGTTCCAGAATTTTGGCGGTATAACGGTGAATTTTGGCAAATTTATGTTTTACGCGATGGTGAGTATATTGAGATAGAGGAGAGTCCTACGTTTCCACTAATGCCAAAGGTAAAGCTGTATGAGTTTTTGGCATCAGCCAGACAAGATGAAGTGGATGCTGAACTGGTTTTGCGAGAATGGGTTAAATCTGTTACGTAAAGTCTCGATTTTCTGAATCCCAGAGAATCTGAATTTTATTTCTTCTATAGAAAACGGCTAAAATACATGTAATTGACCTCGCCGTATCCCCACATTTTTTGCAATTAGAGACAACCCTAGTACGGTGGGTTGTAGGGCAGTGTTCCGGCCCTGCCCATAGGCAGCCCCAATTCGCCTATGCAGAGGGAATTGTCAGATATTTGGCTAAATCCAACGGAGAGCCTCACTCAGGCGGGTCATTTATCAACGTCATAAGAAATTGAGAAATATTTCTTAACCCCAGGTATCATCTAAATTTTACATATAGCTCTTTTGATGAAACTTCTGTGAAATGTTCAAGGATGCGTATCAGTGACAACATTTGCCGCCAGGGGTACTTCGCTAAATTTCTTGGGCGTAGTCAACAGTTCAGACTACTTTAAACAATCTTCTCACTCCCCCTACTGAAGGTTTCTATGGTGTCTATCAAGATTAAAAAAACAGCGTTTCCTTGGATATTGTTGAGCATTGCTGCTCAGCCATTTTTATCATCGTCTGTTCAGGCAGCGTCCTTTGGCTTTGGCGAGACTGCAGTTGAAACCATCAACTATCTAGCTGAAAATTTGAAAGGACGAAGTGTCGGCACTCAAAAGGAGGCCGAAACGGTTGACTATCTGGTGCAGCAGCTCGAGGGATTTGGTTACAATCCTACCTTGCAGCCATTTACCTATGAATGGCAAGGTGAGACGCTCACTTCTTATAATATTGTGGCTGAGCGCACTGGCACCTCTGGTCAGGAAATCTTGTTAGGGGCTCACTACGACAATGACCCCAGCAGCGCTACGATAGATCGTACCAATCTTGAGGCTGTTAACGACAATGCCTCAGGTGTCGGCGTTTTGCTAGAATTGGCGCAGCGTCTGGAACCAGAAACTAACAACACAATCAAATTTGTTTTCTTCGGAGCTGAAGAAATTGGACTAGTTGGCTCAGATTTTTATGCGAATAACCTGAGTGAGCAAGAGATTGACGATACGTTACTAATGGTCAACCTCGATAGCTTGGTAGTAGGCGACAAAATGTATTTCAATGCGGGGCGGGGGGCTACCGAGAAACCCTCATGGTTCAGATATCGAGATCTCGCCCTTGAAATTGCCGCCGAAAATGGCATTGCGGCAGAAACTAATCCAGGGTTCAATGACTTCTATCCCAAGGGTACCGGCTGCTGTAGTGATTTAGAATCGTTTGATTTTTTGATGCCCGTGCTGGCAGCCGAGGCAACGAACTGGGACATTGGCGAACAAGATGGCTTTACCCAGACGTCTGATCCTAGGGTCCCTAATGGGCGAACCTGGCATGACCCGGCCACTGATAATCGAGAGTTTATCAATGAGATTTTTCCTGGCTTGATTGAGGAACGCACGCGCAATTACACACTAATCTTTGATGAATTTATTGATCGGGTGGATGCCGAATCGGTGCCAGAGCCGATGAGCTTGTTGGGGTTTGCGACTCTGGGCGTCGGTGGCTTGTTAAGCAAGCGGCGTCAGGTTAAAGGGTAGTTAATGTTACAGAAGGTGCGTTGGCTATAAGAACCGTTTCAACGCACCTTAAAAGTGACAACCGATCAGGATACACATAATCAACACTGCCACAATTCCGACTTTTGCAATTAGGGATCACTCAGTACGGTGGGTTGTAGGGCGGCGTTTCGGCCCTGCCCATGGGGGTTTGGGGAACTCGAAGGGAACCCAAGCAACACTCTTAAACTCTCTGCCAACCGTCCATGCAACGCATCAAACCCAATCATGATGGCTGCTGACCCACCGAAATTTCTCTAGAGTATCTTGAACAAATGTTTCTCCATCAATAGGAGCAGTGTATTCGAAGACTTCTATTGCCGCATTAATCTTAGCCAAAACTTCTTCTCTCTAATTAGCTTCTGCTATTTGAGTTTGTTTTTCTTTAAGATAATTTTTTCGAATACTCTCAAAGAGCACTATTTAAAGCTCTAACTGTTCTGATAACGGAAGTGATTGGGCAATTTGAATGGCTTGTTTAAGCAGTTTTAGCCTAATCGCCACAATCATATGCTAAAAAAACTGTTTACATAGAGAAACATTATCCCTATGTAAACAGTGGTGCATGGGAAAGCAGTTAGCGGGCTGTTGTCTCCACTAATCACCCGTTCGCGTATCTGTTACTGACGGCAACTTTTCATCAGCCCAGCTAAAGCCACGGGCAACCCATTGCCCAACGGCAACAGCGGCTAAAACCAGAGCGGCTAGCTTAAGACCAAAAATGATTAACCCGCTGAAGGTGGTTATTAGGGTCACTAAAGCAATGGTCAACACAGCCAAAGCGGCGGCTAACAGCAACTGAACCGGCTGAGTATGGCGTAGGAGCTGCCATACAGATTGGGTCTTGCTAGCGACGGTTGGCTGATACTGAGCCCGTAACTGTAGGGCTACATTCAGCACTTGAGTCGCCAGGTTTTTGAGCCTGCTTTCAAGCGCAATACGCTGAGTCGTCGAAACACCAAGACTCATAGGGCCAGATGTGGGTTTTGCTAACGTCATAGCTCACTCCTTTGTTAAAAAGTCAGATTGAGATTAGGGATGGCTAGTGCTCAACCCTGTTTCTTTCTAATTTCATGGGGCATCGGCATCAGATTGAGTACCACTGTACTATAAAAGGGTACAGATGAACTAGGTCTTAATAAAGTTCTTAAAAGTCGTCTCTGTAGTAGATTTGTTGGGTGGTGATAGTTTTGGGAGGCTGTTGGTCATGGTGGTCAAAAAACATAATCCTCAGGGTTTGTTTCCGCAATATCGAAATTACAGCCATGGGGTTGAGGTCAGTGGGGATGCTAGATTGTTGTTTATAAGTGGGTTAAATGGCTATTTGCCAGATGGTGTGACCATGCCCGAGTCATTTGAACAACAAGGAGAGATTATTTGGCAACACATCGGTGAGATATTGGCGTCTGCAAATATGACCTATGGAAATATAGTCTCGCTACGCACCTACCTGGCAAGCCCAACCGATAATGAGGCCAATGTTAGACTCCGAGAGAAATATTTGAAAGAGAATGAGCCCACCTCTACGGTGATTTGTTGTCAACTTTTGGAAACAAAGTGGAAGCTGGAAATTGAAGCGGTTGCGGCATCGACTGATAATCATGAGGGGTAGAGTCGACCGCACGCCCTCAAAAAACAATCTAGCCAAACCAGCCCTGTTTAGTTGCCTCAAACACGGCTTGGATTCGGGTGCGCACGCCTAGTTTTTCCAGCATATTTTTGGCATGGAATTTAACGGTTCTCTCGCTAATGTAAAGCTGTTCTGCAATGTCGCGATCGCGATGTCCCTGGGCCAGCAACTGCATCACTTCTAGCTCTCTATCAGAAAGGGGAGAAACAGTCTCGATCACCGGATGGGGTTGAAGCTGCTGGGGTAGCTGCAGCCTGATTTGAATCACATCGGCCCCTACTTGGGTTTGCAATTCACCCTGGAGTGCCTGGCTGGTGAGCAAAATATCCTGAAATGCTTCTGCGATCGCACATTCGCTTAGCTGGGTTGTATCAGCCGCTAGCATCGCTTCTAGCACCACTGTGGTGTCACCATAGACCAGACGACAATATTGACAAGATAGCTCTACCAAACGATTTGCCATTTGTAGCAGCAGCTGGGTAATGGGTAATGCCAGCGGCTGTTCTGTACCCAGCAGGCTCAGTTTATGCCCCCCCAACAGGGCGGCCATTTGCTCAGATAGATGGGTGACATTGGGTGTCTGCAGCAGGGCTTGGTGGTTCACGGCACTGGCCAGCGCACCTGCCACCGACAGACTGAGAATTTGCAACACTTCTAATAATTCGGGGGCCATGGGCTGGTGGCTAAACACCGCTAGCACCCCAATGGCCTGACCATCAGCCATCAGGGGTAAACCGGCAAAGCCTTGAATCTTATTCGCAATGGCCCACTCTCGGTCTTTGACCCAGTCTTCATCTGGCAAACAGTTACTCAAAAAAGGAATACAGTGCTGAGCGATTTTACCCACCTTAAATGCTCCCATGGGAACCCGCGCAAAATCGCCATCTAACCGAGTGTAAAGCCCAGAGGACGACACAAGCCGCAGAGCACTACGGTCGGACTGCACCAGCCAGATACGGGTAAAGGCGCAGCCAAACTGGTCAACCAGACCATTGGTAACAGAGGTAGCAATTTCATCTGGGTCCAGCCAGCCAGTAAATTTGCTCACTAGCTCCCCACACCGCTTTAGGTCAAACAAAAGCCGCGAAACATCCAGGTCGTGGGATGCAAGATTAGGCAAAATCGGTGCAAGTCTAGTAAATAGAGTCAAATATAGCGCAAATTTGCGATCGCAAAACTATAGACAGAAATATTTTCGAAGATACCGCTGGCCCCATGACCATCAGAGATCTATGTCTTCTACACAATAGCTATACAAAATAGCCTTTAACACCGGCCAAGATTGTTTCCATTGCCAAAGCGGCCAACAACAGACCCAAGATTCGAGTCACGACATTCACCCCCGTTCGCCCCAGTCGCTTCTGAATCCAGTCTGCACACAGCAGCGCTATCAACGTCAGCAGCAGCACGGTTAGCAATGCCAGAGCTGTTAGCATTTGATCCATAAAGCCAAACTTCGTGTTATCGGTCAATAACACCACCGACATAATGCCCCCCGGACCTGCAATGAGAGGGGTTGCCAATGGAAACACCGCCAGGTCAACCGATGAAGCTGGATCTGTTGACGCCGAATGCCCCCCGGACTCTTCTAACACCATTTTTAAGCCAACAATCAACAACAAGATGCCTCCCGCTGTGCGGAATGCTGGCAAGCTGATTTCTAACGCCCCCAATAGCGGTTGACCAATGATAAGAAACGCTAACAAAATTAGCGTGGAGATACCCACACCAAGAGACGCGATCCGTCGACGGCTGAACTGTGGCTCTTTAAGTGAGATTGCAAGAAAAATGGGAACCCGGCCAAACGGGACAATCACATCAAATAGCCTACCTGCAGATTGAAGAAAATGATGAAACAAAGAGCGCCATCG
>JBHJIV010000068.1:0-17337 GCA_050043105.1 Leptolyngbyaceae cyanobacterium
CACACCACGCAGCATAGACTCAAAGGATTATTCAGTGCCCATTTTGCCGATAATATCCCCCAGGCGATAGTCTTGGTCACCATCCTCCATTTGGTCAAATTCTGCTTCATCGATTTCGCCCGTATAGCCAATCACATGGGCGGCCAAATCACCATTGGGGTAGTTGCGAATGGCCTCTGCCTCTACCCGCACACCAGGAAGTTCTGAGGAATATTCTGCTAGGGCAGTAGTTTGAGCTGGACTGAGACCCCGTGCGATCGCAATTGATTGAGTCGATTCATACCCCGCTGACTCAATCCGCTGCTGAATCTCATCTGCTGGAATCTCTAGTAGCTTTGCCAGGCGCTGCACCACTTGATCACGCTGTTCAACCGGTAGTGCAATGGGCCAGATTGACACTGAGTGAGACAGGCGGCTGCCTGCCAGAATATTGCCTTTGCGGTCAAACATTGTGCCGCGGGCCGGTCGTCTGGGTAGCAGTAAAATCCGGTTTTCTTCAGCAAGCTCACGGTTGCGATCGCCTTCTACAAGCTGCAGATAAAACAGGCGACTACCAATCCCCCCCAGCATGGTCAGGGACAAAAAAATCATCATCATGACCGACTGATATTGACGGCCAACGGTACGTCCTCCTTTTTTTTCAACCTGTGCAGAAGAGGAATATTGGAGAAAGGCCATGATTGACGATGCTGGAGATTTCTAGTTTTGGAAAAATTAAGGCCGAGATGTCGGTAAGAGGTTCAGCTGCTGACACCACTACCCATTACAGACCTACGATTTAAAATTCAGTGCTGACCAATGGCTAAGGTTGCAACCATTAACGCCATGCGATCAAGCTTTGACCAGTGTAGCCTCTCAGCCTGAGATGCAATAGTTATTGAACCAAAATCAATCAACACGGAGCGTACTAGATTAAGGCGGTTGCTAATTTAGGGGATGAATCGATCTAGAGTCGTGGTTATTTAACAGCTTCTCATAACTAAAACCATACCGAGTATCTGCAATGCCGGATTAATTTATCGCATCAGCAAACCCTGCCAATACCAGTTATCGGGTCGCTAGCCTCCCTGCAAGCGTCCTAAACTTCAAACCAATTGATTGGGATTTTGAGCTACTGACCGTAGAATAATGCAAATGGACTAATCATGAGGTTTGCATCCTATGGCTCAAACCATCTCTCCGCCAATGGCAGACGCAACAGCGATGTTGGATGTAGAACTCAGAGATATCGTCAAAACCTTTGGTGAAGACGTAGCGGTTCAGGGACTAAATTTGCAAATTCGACAGGGTGAATTTTTTAGCATTCTGGGGCCATCGGGCTGTGGCAAAACTACCACACTGCGAATGATTGCCGGATTTGAAACCCCCACATCAGGAGAGCTAACGATTCAGGGGCAGCCGATGAATGGCGTGCCAGCCCATCGCCGCTCGGTCAATACTGTTTTTCAAAGCTATGCCCTGTTTAACCACATGAGTGTGTGGGATAACGTAGCCTTTGGGCTCAAAATCAAAAAGATTCCCAGAAATGAGCTGCGTAAACAGGTGGGCGAAGCACTCATGCTGGTGCAAATGGAAACGTTTGCCAAACGCTACCCGGCCCAGCTGTCGGGGGGGCAGCGACAGCGAGTCGCTCTGGCCAGAGCCTTGGTCAATCACCCTGCTGTCATGTTGTTGGATGAGCCGTTGGGTGCCTTGGACCTCAAGCTACGCAAACAGATGCAGGTTGAGCTGTCGAACCTGCACCAACGCTTGGGAATTACCTTTATCATGGTGACCCACGACCAGGAAGAGGCTCTCTCGCTCTCTGACCGCATTGCTGTGATGAAGGATGGCCACATTGAACAGGTAGGGGCTCCCCATGAAATTTATGAGCACCCAACTACGGCATTCGTTGCCGACTTTATTGGGGATACTAATTTGCTCTCAGGGCGAGTTCAGCAGCATCCCCTGTCGTTGGTGACAGATAGTGGGTTAGAGGTTGCGATCGCAGCTGATCACACTACACAACTCACTGATGGAGTGCCCCTGAATATCAGTATTCGGCCTGAAAAAATTCATCTTAGTGACCAGGTTGAAATCGATGGCCTGACTAGCTATGACAACTGTTATCCTGGCGCAGTCAAACATACCCTATACACAGGCCCCCATATTCATTGCATTATTGAATTAAACACCGGGGAAGAATTACGAGTTCTGCAGCCAAACCACACAGCTTATCGACCAGGGACACCGGTACATGTATCATGGGCAGCCCCTGACAGTCAGATCTTGATTAACCCTAGTCCCCCATAATCAAAGGCATCATCTACTCATCGTAAAATTTTAAGTCCTAACAAAACCGATCCAGAGAAGGATCTGCATGAACAAATTCCCATTTCCCAATAGCCTAAGGTCAGGAAGTGGTTTTAATGTATTCATTGGTGTCTGATTAGAGGAGAAAGACCGTGCCCCGCCGAACATCCCGCAATTTATTTTTGCCTTCAAGTACGTCCCGTCGCCGTTTTTTGCAAGGTTCTGCCGCAGCTCTCGCTGGTGTAGGGTTATCCAACTGCCGTCGCACCATTGGCGAAACCACTGAAACAACACCCACCGCTGATACAGTCACCGATTCCTCCCAGGCATCTGGTACGTTACACATCTATACTTGGGCTGACTACACAGACGATGAGCTAGCCGCACAATTTACCGAAGCGACAGGGATAGACGTCAAAATTGATGTCTATGACTCCAACGAAACAATGCTGGCCAAAATGCAGGCCGGTGGTGGAGCAAACTACAGCATTCTGTATCCGTCAGACTATATGGTCACAGAAATGATTGACCTAGGTATGCTGACGGAGCTAGACAAGTCGCGGCTAGTTTGCTTAGACAAAATGCGGGAGAAATGGAAGAGTCCCGTTTACAACTCAGACAACACCCACAGCGTTCCTTTCAGCTGGGGTACGACCGGCCTGCTATATAACTCTGAGGTACTGACTACGTCACCCACCGATTGGAATTATCTATGGGAGAACAGTGATGTTCTGTCTCGAAAAATGACCATGCTGGATGACGTCCGCGAAACTATGGGAGCTGTGCTCAGCTCTCTGGGGTATTCCTATAACGCAACTGACCCAGCTGAGCTAGAAGCAGCCTATCAAAAACTTTTAGAACTCAAGCCTTCATTAGCTTCCTTTAAATCTTTTGGTTGGCAAGACGAATTACTCAGCGGTGACCTACTGCTATCGATGGTTTATTCGGTCGAAGGCATTCCAGTCAGCCTCGAAAATCCTGCCTTTAAATATCTCATTCCAGAAAGTGGCTCCTCACTGTGGACTGACACGATGGTAATTCCCACATCAGCTCCCAACATGGATGCGGCTTATGAATGGATCAATTTCAATTTGCAACCGAAAATATCGCAGGAAACTGTAGAGCGTCTGTTTTTCGCCACTCCCAATGGTGAAGCGATGACAATGCTGTCTAAGGACTTGCTCGAGAACGAAAATCTATTCCCACCCGAGGAGCTTTTGGCTAAGTGTGAGGGCATTGCCCCTGTCGGTGACGCCAACGCGCTTTACGACGAGTACTGGACCAAGGTCACCAGCGCCTAAGACCCATGGAAAGAGGCATTAAACGAACAGCGGCTCTAACCCATATCTTTAACTTAGCGACCATTCAGCAAAAGCTGAGGGCTATCGTTAGACCACTTGGTTTGCTGGGGCCATCAGGAGTGTGGCTGTTGCTGCTGGTGGTGCTGCCCACACTCTTGATCGCGGAGTTAAGTTTTGTCCCCGGCCTTAGACCCGGTCAAGCGATTGAAGGCTACGGTTTGCTCAACTATATAAGGATTCTGGAGCCCACCTATCTTCGGGTCCTACAGCGCTCAGCCACGTTTGCAATGGGGACTACGTTGCTCTGCTTGGCACTCGGGTTTCCGGTGGCCTACTGGCTGGCCATAATGGCGCCCAAACGCTGGCGTAATTTATTGCTAGTGCTGTTTATTTTGCCTCTTTGGACCTCTTCACTGTTGCGCACCTATGCCTGGATTACTTTGCTAAGACCGTCAGGGGTGATCAATTTGGTTTTGAGTAGCGTGGGGTTACCAACCCAAGGGTTGATGAATACCCACTGGGCAGTCTACATCGGCATGACCTATAGCTTTTTGCCCTATATGGTGCTGATTTTGTACGCGTCTCTAGAGCGACTCGATTTACAGCTCCTAGAAGCAGCTGCAGACCTGGGTGCTAACCCACGGCTTGCATTTTGGCGGGTCACTGTACCCCAAACTCTACCGGGAATTGCCGCAGGCTGCCTTTTGGTCTTTGTCACCAGTCTAGGGGACTTTGTGGTACCCACCTTACTGGGTGGACCCACCAGCATGACGCTTTCTCGGTTAATCTATAACCAGTTTTTAGGAGTTGCCCGCAACTGGGGCTTTGGTTCTGCGTTGAGTATGGTGCTGATCTTGATGGTGAGCCTGGCGATCGCACTTTTACTCAAATATGGCGATCGCAATCCTGAGATTTATTCATGAAACCTGCGGCCAATCATCAAAATCGACCGATGCTACCGTCATGGCAGGCTTTGCTGACCCTGGCCAAGTACAGCTTTATGTATATCCCCATCATTATTTTGGGGGTGTACAGCTTTAATGAGTCTCGATATGGCGCTGTTTGGAGAGGGTTTAGCTTAACCTGGTACCGCAAGCTGCTAGGGGATGAGCGGCTATTTTTCGCCCTGGGTGACAGTCTTAAAATTGCGCTGTGTGCGGTTGCCGTATCGTCGGTACTTGGCACTTTGATGGCAGTCGGACTGGCTAAATATCGTTTTCCAGGAAAGTCTCTGTATGTAGGTGTTTCCTATTTGCCGCTGATTATTCCAGATATTGCGATCGCAGTTGCCACCTTGGTTTTTCTAGCATCTGTAGCCATCCCCCTAAGCCTCTGGACCGCCATTGCAGCCCACATGGTGTTCTGCCTTGCCTACATTGCAGTGGTGGTATCTAGTCGACTCAAGGGGTTAGACCCAAATCTAGAGGAAGCGGCTCTAGATTTGGGGGCGACTCCAACTCAAGCTCTGCTTAAAGTTTTGATTCCCCAGTTAACACCAGCTATTTTGTCAGGTTGTCTGCTATCGTTTGTCTTAAGCATGGATGACCTATTAATTTCCAGCTTCACAGCAGGCGGAGCTAATCCACTCCCCATCGAAATTTTTAGCCGCGTCAAAACGGGTATTAAACCCGACATCAATGCTCTAAGCGTTTTGCTCATTTTAGCCTCTGGACTAATCGCTGCACTCTCCGAATATTTTCGCGTCAAAAGCGATCGCGCCTAAACCAAAAGAACAACATCGGCACAACTCAAAATCTTTTTTAAGAAAGCCAAAATCAATCACTTCAAAATGTGCCAAAGATCACAAAATAAAGCTCTCAATATCACGGCAAAAGCCTTACCAAAACAGCATATTAGGAGTAGACATAAAAGATCTCTTCGACGATTTTATGACTAGCTAATTTCCTGTAATTGTTCCTGGAGCAAGTGTCATGCTAAACAGCAACGTCACGACTCAATCCCTAGAGAGTCTGATGCAAACTATCCTCAGCCGCCGTCGAATCAATCGAGAAACACAGCAGGCACTGATGGCGTCACTGTTAGGCAAAGCTCAGCTAAATAGCCATGAACAGGCACAAGTACAACAAATCTTTGAGGCCATCCACCAAGGTCGCCTAAGGGTAATTGACTAGTTCAACTACCCCAAAAGTCTACTCTTGGTCGGTAATGTTACTGCTATCGTCCTTAACTTCAACATCAGGGATGAAATCGGGACGCGCTGCATCCTCCCAACCCGGCGGACGCTTAGAGTTATACCAAGCTAAAGAACCGATTACCACGGCTGCGATAAAGCCAACAACATAGACTATCTGAAAATAGTACATAGGGATGCCCGATGCACCTGCTTCCCCTAATAAGAGTGTCATAAACGAGATTACCCTTTTCTTCTAATGCGCTCTTGATAGAGCATGAACTGCGGTAGTGCGATTGCCAGTTGTAGGGATGAACCGTGTAGGTCAGCTAATATGTGCTGGCCTTTCACAGACAACGTCATCCTAAGGATAATGCAATGCACGACTGCCTACATCTTACTCTGCAGAGGGGGCTGAATCCAACGGGGCCGGGGCCGGGGCTGCCGGAGCCGGGGCCGGAGCAACAGGGGCTGCCGGAGCCGGGGCCGGAGCAACAGGAGTCGGAGGCGGCGCTTCAGGCTCTGGGGCCGGGGCTGCTGGAGCCGGAGCTACTGGAGTCGGGGCTGTTGCCGCCGCGGGAGCCGGAGCCGGAGCTGCCGGAGCCGGAGATGGAGCTGGTCTATTTACCGTTGGTGATGGACGAGAATTTGACGGACTTGGTGTTTCTGAAGCCGGGGATGACTCTGACTCAGCGACAGGTTCTGAAGACCGCTGTGGCGGTGGGCTTGGTTCTTCAGATTCACTAGACGAACGGCTACCTGCTTTATCTGCTACAACCTTGCCAGGTATTATTGGCTGAGCCTGAATTGAACCTTTACGACCAGATAACCGGGGTAGTTCTGGAAATTTTTCTACGGGGAGTTCATCGATAAACTGAGAAACAAACTCACGCCAAGCATAGGCGGCAGTACTGCTAGCACCCCGTGTAGGGCTACTGTCATCATTACCAAACCAGACACCAACAACTAATTGAGGTGTAAAGCCAACAAACCATAAATCTCTATTTTTCTCAGAAGTGCCGGTCTTACCCGCTATCTGTCGACCACCAATGTAGGCATTGCTACCGGTACCCCCTTCGACAACGCTGCGCATCATCCAGGTCATGATGGCAGCTGAGTCTGCATCAATCGCGGGTTCAGGCTCACCAGCAAACTCATAGAGCACTTCGCCAGTGCGATTGGTAATGCGTGTAATCCCATGAGCCTCAACATGCTTACCTTCGGCAGCCAGAGAACCATAGGCATTAGTAAGCTCTAACAAGTTAACTTCTGATGAACCAAGAGCTAAGGAATAAGCTGGCAATAGATCTGACTTAATGCCCATGCGTTTTGCCAGGTTAATCACTGGCTCAAAGCCAACTTCCACTAAAACTTTGACGGCTACAATATTAATTGAGGATGCTAGCGCTCTTCTCAGCTCAACATTTCCAATAAAGCGCTCACCGTAGTTTTTAGGCTCATAGCCATCCACAACATAACGGGCATCAACGTAGTCTTTATAGGGTGACAGGCCGCTTGCGATCGCAGCGCTATAGACAAAGGCCTTAAACGTAGACCCCGGCTGACGCTGTGCTTGAGTAACTCGATTAAACTGACTTTCTTCAAAATCCGTACCACCCACCATGGCATGAACTTCACCAGTTTTAGGATTCATCGCAACAATTGAGCCCTGCTCAAATCGCTGCCAGCTAGAATATTCTTCTAGAACTTCTTCCAGTGTGTTTTCAGCCGCCCGCTGCCATTTGGGTTTTAAGCTAGTTTCAACCACCAAACCACCCGCTTCGATTTCGTCTTGAGAAATCAGCTGCGGCAGCTGCTTCTGCACATAAATAGTGAAGTAGGGAAACTCGCTGTACAGAAACTTAGGTTCGTTGGGTGTTGTGGCCACATCACTCTGGTAAGCCGTACTGGCTTGCCCCTGTGAAATCACCCCATTTGCTAGCATTCGGCTGATGACTTTATCGCGTTGCTGGCGAGCAGCTTCTTCGTCTACCAGCGGTGAGTAAAAACTCGGAGCCGGAGCCATCCCGGCAATTAGGGCAATCTCAGCAACTGTCAGTTCCTCAACTGTCTTACCAAAGTAAATCCAAGCAGCATCGGCAACACCATAGGCACCCGCCCCCAGATACACCAGGTTTAAGTAACGCTCAAGAATTTTTTCCTTACCCAGTTCTTTCTCTAGCTTGTTAGCCAGAAGCGCCTCTCGAAACTTTCTCTGAAAGCTCCTATCCTGGTCTAAAAAGATGATTCGAGCGACCTGCTGAGTGATGGTGCTCGCGCCTTCCACCAGCTCTCGATTGCGCAGATTAGAGTTAACGGCTCGAGCAATTCCCTTATAGTCGATGCCATTATGCTCATAAAATCGGCGGTCCTCCGAGGCAATAAACCCTTGGACTAGAGTGTCTGGAATCTTGTCATATTCAAGATATTCTTGGGTCGCCGGACCAACCTTTTGCAGCACGCTACCATCACCAGCCGTGATGGTGATGGTACCAGTCCGCTCAAAGGTAAGTGCATCTGAAACATCAGGCAAATTGGCCTCCACATCTTGCCAAAAGCGATAACCACGCGTGATAGGCCCTGCCATGCCAGCCCCAACAACCAGGGTTAACCAAAACAAAAAGCTCTTATACAGTGGCTTGGGGCGTTTTTGCCTGACAACCCGAGTGGCACCGACTGTCGCTGGTTTACCTTGATCACTTCGAACTTTGCCAATCCAATTAGCCACGTTAAAGAAATCCTATTGAACCCGTTGTGCTGGACATGGTTAACTCGCTAGCATGCATCACTGCGATAATTAGCTGCACCAAAATTTAAAAAACTTTGGTTGATGTATTTTTACTACATCTTTCAAAGGCTATCAGAAGCTGCCCTAACTCATCAAATAATCAGTGTGGCCGAGGGCTAATCCTAAAATCAACATACCAATTACCAGAAATGGCTGGGCACTGGCTTGGTATTTCACATCGTTGGCCAGTGGATCCCGCAAAAAATACATATCTTGGAAGGTTATTTGCGGAATAATCATCAAAATCAGCAGCACTGCATAGAGATTTTTATGAATAGCGATCAGATACGCAGCCATGCCAGCCTGGAAAATATCAATCATTAAGACACAAATCCAAGCCGCAGTTCCAACACCAAACATAACGGGCAACGACTTTAGCCCTAGCGCTTCATCACCTTCTACGCTTTTAAAGTCGTTAACAACGGCAATGCCAAGACCTGCCATGCTGTACAGCAATGTCAAAATCACCACAGTGGGATTAAGTTGACCAAATAAAGCATGACCCGCCCACCAAGGTAACGCAATATAGCTAGCACCTAACGCATAGTTACCGAGCCAACCATTCTGCTTGAGTTTGAGCGGCGGCGCAGAATATATGTATGACACAAATGAACCGCCGACAGCTAAAGCGGTCAAAATCGGAAAGTCATGATTGGCCCAGCGGTCTAAGCCATAGGAAACAACGATACCGCTCAGTAACAGCACCCATATCTGCACCTGTACCTGGCCTAGAGCGATGGCTCCCGAAGGAATGGGGCGATAGGGCTCATTAATAGCATCTAGCTCGCGGTCGTAGTAGTCATTGATGGTTTGGGTATATCCAGTCAGCAAAGGCCCTGCCATCAACATACAAGCCAGGGATGCCAGCACATGGTCAACGCTCCAGACAAAATGACCTGAGGACGCAGCTCCACAGAGTACTCCCCAAATCAAAGGAATCCAGGTAATCGGCTTCATCAACTGCAGACGGATCTTCCAAATGGAGGTTTCTCCATCAGCAGCCCCTTTCATCCCCAACAGCTGCCGAGCCTTAGAACCCTCCGGTGCTGATGACGCATCGGAACTAGATGTCACTGGAATAGGATTTTCAGCCATGGCTCAAACGGACCCATTATGAGTACTAACGACAACAGAGTGAAATATATCTATCCAAAGGACAGAATTAGATAGTCTGATTGAAACTTCGCCCCCGTTACAGAAAGCCCCTGCAGTGCATCAGGCAGCTTTAAGTTACGACGCTGGTCTCCAGCCTCAATGGTGACTTCAGGACCATATTGGGTGAGCTGAATCTGCTTTTTATCAAAGCTAGGCAAAAACAGACGCACGGTCTTAGTAGATAACTCAATCTCTACAGGCGCTGGAACTGAGGGAATAGCGGTGTAATCTGGCAATGCCTCAATGAGGGGACTCCAGTCGTCTGCCTGAGGGAGTGGATGCACGGGTAGCGGAGCAAAGGGTTCACCATTGGTACCCCGATTTAACAGCGCCCCGGCCACTGTCATCTCTATTTGCTGAGCTGCACCCCAAAGATAGCGGGCGGTTGCGATCGCAACCGGAGCACCACTCGAAACCAGATAAGCTCGCACCCGCATCGGGTCTTTAATCGCAGCCATCCCCTGAGTCACTAGATTTGTACTCTGCGCCACCTGAGGCTGCTCGAACCAATCTCCAGGTAATCCTCCTGTACTCAGCACTGCACCTGCAACAGGTTGCACAAACGGCATTACCGCCTTCGAAAATTGTGACGCTTGAAATACTTGCTTAAACCGACGGAAATACCAGTCGATGCCGGCCGGCATACCCCACATACGCAGGCTTGCCTGGTCGCCAGTACCGTCATGGACAACGACATCATAATCACTACAGGCATCATATTCCCGCAGCGCATTGAGTGTCAGTGCCTGATCCATGCCTGGCAGTAAACTCAGTTCCTGACCGTACACAGCCTTAAAAAAGGGATCTCGCAAATACTGAGCTTCTAGCTTTTTTAACTGCCCCCAGTTTTGCTCCAAAAGCTTTGCAAACTGTAGCTGAACTGCCCATAAATTTGGCGCCACCTGCTCTGGAGTAGCCGTGACATCACGCCCTAGCAGTAGGCCAAATGCTGGTCCAGCATCTTCGGTCACTAAAAGCACACGCTGCCCCTGAGCGGAAAGTTTTTTGGCAGTTGCGATCGCACAGGTTGAACGACCACTACCGCCTTTACCCAAAAACGTAAGAATTAGCGCCATTTAATTACTACGAAGTTCAACGTATGAGTCGCTATTGCCCCTGAACAAAAGGCACCCACAGCGGGTGCCCCAAACTCTATTATTAGCCCAATCCATCTATGCCATCTGTTTGAGTTCGTCCTCAAAAAACCAGCTCGAAAACTGATCCGGGAACTCCACTACGGCACCAACACCACTACCATCCACCATTTTGAATTTAGTAATCGTGCCCTCCTGCCCTAGACGCTTGGCAACGCTACCAGACACTCGATCCCTTACCCGTATAACTTTTACCTTCTGTCCGATATCCAAAGCCATGCTCCAAGACCCTCCTCTCAAAGTCAGATTGATAAATATTAAGAATTAAAACTAATCCTCAGTTTATCAGTGTCTTGCGCTTTGTAAGCTATCCTAAAGAACTGTTGCTAGAGTCATTCTAGCCGCTTGCTTGTATCTCCTCTAAAAAACTGTTCCATGCTAGCTAAGCGAATTTTGCCCTGTCTAGACGTTAAAGCTGGCCGTGTTGTAAAGGGTGTTAATTTCGTAGAGCTCCAAGATGCAGGCGACCCGGTTGAACTTGCACAGGCTTACAACGAAGCGGGGGCCGACGAACTAGTCTTCCTAGACATCACCGCCACCCATGAAGATCGCAACATTATTTTTGACGTTGTTCACCGCACTGCCGAAAAGGTTTTTATTCCTCTGACAGTTGGTGGCGGAGTCAATTCCGTTAATACCATCAAGCAGCTTCTACGGGCCGGAGCAGATAAGGTTAGCATCAACTCTGCCGCAGTTCGCAATCCTGACTTTATCCAGACAGCCAGTCACAGATTTGGCAGTCAATGCATTGTCGTGGCCATTGATGCCAAACGCCGTACTGATAAATCAGGATGGGATGTTTTCGTACGAGGCGGTCGAGAGAATACTGGACTAGATGCTGTCACTTGGGCCAGGGATGTTGTAGCTCGAGGTGCTGGAGAGCTACTGGTCACTAGTATGGATGCAGACGGAACTAAAGCTGGATACGACCTGGAGCTGACCCGTACCATTGCCGAAACAGTAGATGTTCCCGTGATCGCCTCTGGGGGCGCTGGCACTTGTGAGCATATTCATGAAGCACTCACCACAGGCGAGGCAGAAGCTGCTTTGCTTGCCTCCTTACTGCACTATGGCGAACTCAGTGTTGCAGAAATTAAAGCCTATTTATCAGAGAAGCACATCCCTATCAGGCCTTGACTGAGCGAACCTCAAAGCTTCAGACTCCGATATCACAAGTCTTTGGTTTTTATAAAACATTGCCGCCTAACACTACACATTTATGATAGCTCTGTTACAATATGTAAAAGATAATTGTAATTCTTTAAGACCTGCCTCTTTTGATCGATGACGCTTCTAATCATAGCCATCGTTACTGGTTTAGTTTTTTGGGCCCTTCGTCTCATGGACAAGGCTCTAGTCAGTCAGGAGTTCTCCCTGATGCTGGCGGGTTTTTTGGTTGCTTCAGCCGCAGCAGCAATGGTGGGTGTCTACTTCTTAATGAGTGATTACATGGTGTATATCCACCAGAACGAGCTATTGTTCCAAGACCAGTACCCATCTGGATATCTAATCTTGGATGACCAGCTTTCATCGACTCAGATCTTTAAGCCTGACCTGTCTGTGGTAGACATAGCTAGTTTGTCTGATTAGAACGGTCAAGGCCAATGCTTTCTTCTTCAGTATTTTTTGACTGTGTGTTAATTGCGATGTTTTAGCTGGGTCCCTACTGAAATAAAGCTAACCATGTAGCAGGACCAACTATTCCATCCACAGTTAATCCAGCCTGTTGTTGAAACTGTTCTACTGCTTGCTGAGTTTGCGGACCAAATACACCATCTACTGGTCCGACATATAAATCAAGTTCAGCCAGACGCTGCTGTAGGCGACTGACCTCACTACTCGAATCTTCTAGCATCAAGATTGGTAGATTACCAGCAGTCTCAGAGATAGCAGCATTGGTGGGTGGTGCTGTAGCCTCCTCCTCATCGGTGGGGGCAGATACTTCAGAGCCACCTGTGGAAGTTGGAAACTCTTGAGGTTCCGTCAGGATAGTGGGTGTAGGTAATAGTCGCTGCCATGTCAAAGGGCCGACAATTCCATCTACTGTTAATCCTGCATCGGTCTGGAATTGGCGTACGGCTTCTGCGGTGAGTTCCTCATAGGCACCATCGACAGCTCCAGAGTAGTAACCCATAAGCGCTAACATAGCCTGTACATCACTCACGGCAGGCCCTGTACTACCCGGTGCTAAGACATTATCTGCTTGTGCCAGAAGTTCAGCTGATTCACTAGTCGAGGTCTCACTCAGATGTGAGGATAAATCATTGGTCTGTGCCAGTGATATTGGCGCTAGCACGCCTAAAGTCATTCCCAAAAACCAGAAATGAGAAATTGTATGTAAGCCCCAAGGTTTCATGTGAAAAAACCACCGTATTTGTAGCATAAGCTTAGAAAATTCTGATTCTAGACCTCGCCTAAAAGCAAAGCCCCAAGATGACAAAGCCTATCTGTTAAATCCAGATAAGTTGATATTTAAAGGCATGCCCCACGTTCACGTCCTGTAGTCACGTCGTCTAGAACCTCAGCAACTTACTGCAGCTCTGGGCAATCATACTTCATGGAATCTATATCGACTATTCCAACCGCAGAGAAATTTCTAGGGAGTCTGCTTGGGGCTTATATAGGATATCGCTACTCAAGTCGTAGCGATATCCCGTGGCAATCTGTCAATTCAAAGTCGCTAAGCCAGCTGTGGCGCAACAGTATTCAGCAACCTACAGTCGCTGGGCCGCAAGTTTTAGAGCCTCAAACGTTGGTATCTAGACCAGCTGCAGCACTTCCTTGGCTTTTGTATCATCACGACAACAGTAGTTTTCGATATCAAAGTTTGGCTCAAACGCTGGCATCTGTTGATAGTTCCTCCGCATCTATTTTGATCAATGCTATTGGAGCAACTTGCATTCTTGGCGATTGTCTGGAGTGGTTGATACAGTGCTCTACAACACTTCAGCCATCGCTCCCATTAATTTGTAAGCATCTGCTGCAGAGACAGGCCGCTTACCCCACAGTCTTGGCTGGCCATGTTGAGCGATTCACTGAAGTATTAGCTTCTCAAATCTTGGCTTTTGAGCCTTTGCAACCATATGAGCAGCCCCTGCTAACAACGGCGTTAGCTGTAAAACACTGTCTTAGATATCCAGAAAACCTGGCTTTGATACTGACCAATTCCCAGGAAATAGAAACAACAGCTACTCTGAGTGGCTGTCTACTCGGTGCTTGGGGGGGATTATCAATTATTCCTACTGAATGGATAATGGCTTTAACAAACGACTCTCATCAGTTAATCAGCCATGTAGCTGACAAGATTTATCGTGACTGGGCTGGCATCATTGGTGTTTCTGCGACTTATGACACCTCGCCTCTAGACTTTTAAGACCACAATTGGTCAGAATCATCCTCTTAAAACAGAGCTAGCTATAATAGCCTAACGGGCATGCTAGGCGTCTTCCAACACGGTTTGATGAGTTTACTTTAAAGGATTAATGTGAGTGGTACGCCAATGCCGATCCTTGGAGCAAACTTAGTATTGTTGTGACTTCCAGCTTGGGGCAACACTATATAAATTGAATTTTAATCCTGAATCTTAGGGTTCAGATGCGTTCTTTTAAGGTGTGTGTGGGCAATTATTCATGCATCCCATAAGAGGATGTAGCCAACGTCCTAGTAAGTTAGCCTGATACTCAGAAGCGTTGAATTTCGATTGTTTCAGACATCTAGGGTTCTCCAAGGAAGCATTATTTACTCCTTTCAGTCTTTAGTTCAGATGTCTAACGTTAATAGGCCACCAGTTCAACGGTGTTTGATGCCGATTGAACACAATGGCAGCCTTGGTTGTTGAGGCCTTTCATGCAGTCGGTGACATTCATGGTCAAAGCAGTTTGGCAACGTTTGCGTATTTCGGTCGGCTGGTGTAAAGCTCAGTTGCCTCAGGTTTCCACATCGTTACGTCAAAAATCTAATACATCGATTCGTCAATCGACTAAGTCGGCAAATCATTCAACTGGGCGTTATGTCATTTCTCGTCATACCCCTTTGAACCAGACTCAAGTTGCGATTCTGTTTACAGTATTGCTACTGACCGCAATACTGGGTCAGCGGTTTTATAATCAGCCTGCACTCACAGTAGGAACTATAGCCAGCGAAACCTTCATAGCTCCCTACAACGCCACGTTGCCAGATCTAGTTACAACTGAGCAAAACCGACAGGCCGCTCGGAGTGGGTCGGCGATTATTCTACAAATTGATCAAGAAAAGACCAACGCAATTCTAAAAGAAGCGAACGCTATCTTAAGCCAGGGCAGCGCGTTTCGCCAGCAAGCTGGAAATATTCCGTATTTGCCTACAGCTCAACTATCAACCCGAACCCAACATTACTTACGCCAGGCTCCACAAAATGAGTGGGAGGGGCTATGGGAATTAGCTCAAAATCAAGCCTTATCCAATAGCGTTTTAGAAGAAGGGACTACTGGCTTGTTGCAAATTCGTATTAACAATTTAGCAACAAGCCAGCGTACGGCACTCCAGGAACTTTTACGTCTGCGAGCGGGGGCATTATCTCAGTCCATAGATGCAATACGTAGTCAGATTGATGCTAACCGTCAACAATATATGGCTACTAAACCTGGGTTACACGGTTTGACTACCCGTGACGGATTGCAACCATTAGATGCCAGACTGTTTGACTTGAGTGATAGAGATTGGCAAGCGGTACAGGCATCTAGTCGTTTGGTTCTGACTCGGATGTTGGCACAGGGAATTCATGAAGGAACACCACCAAGCCTGTGGCGGCAAGCTATTGACGCTCAGCTACAAGGAACGCTGAATCTAGAGAGTATAACCGGCTTGAATCGAGATGACATAGCCGACCAGGAAACTATCGCCAAGGAAATCGCGACCAAGCTCATCAGCTCTGTTTTACAACCCAACCTGGTTGAGGATCAAGAACAGACTCGTCTGCGAGCAGAACAGGTGGAAAATGAGGTCAAAACGGTCACAGTATCCATCGAACAGGGCGACGCTATTGTCAAAAAAGGTGAAGCCATTGGTCAAGGAGATTTTGTTCTGCTCGATCATTTCAATTTGACTCAGCGTCGTTTTAACTGGCTGGGGTTTAGTGGATTTGGGGCTCTAGTAAGTGTTGGTGTGGCCGTACTGCTGTGGATTGACCACTGGCAAGCGGGAGGGCTGCGACAGCGAGACCACTTGCTAGTGCTTTGTTTGATCGTCAGTGTGGCCGTGCTAATGGCATTAAAGATACCTGGTTTAGGGCTACCTGCAGTAGGTCTTTTATTAGGCAGCTTTTACGGCTACATTCTGGCAACGGTCACGATAGGACTGTTGGTAATTTTGCTACCTGTTGGTGGCTCAGTGGCTGTGTTGCCCTTATTTGCATCAGCCTGCGCTGCTTTAATTGGAGCTTGGATTGCACCCCGATTGCGATCGCGAGAAGAATTTGCGCTACTAGGGGGTGTCGTGGGCCTCACCCAAGGCGTCATTCATCTATTGCTCACCTTTATGTTTAACAGCGTCTCCATAGCTGTGTGGTACACCGTGCTACGCGATTCAGCCTTGTTTGGCGTCTACGGTATTGCATGGAGCATTGTGGCGCTGGGTGTTAGTCCTTATTTGGAGTCTGTCTTTGATGTAGTGACACCCATACGGTTAGCTGAGCTATCCAACCCCAATCGACCTCTGCTCAAAAAGCTGGCTGCCGATGCTCCCGGTACATTTCAGCACACAATGTTTGTTGCAAACCTGGCAGAAGCTGCGGCTCGCGCCCTTGGTCACAACGTCGAATTAGTACGTGCTGGAACCCTATATCACGACATTGGCAAGATGCATGACCCGCTAGGGTTTATTGAAAACCAAATGGGCGGCCCCAATAAACACGACCTAATTGACGATCCTTGGGTCAGTGCTGACATCATCAAAAAGCACGTCACTGCAGGCTTGGGCATGGCCCGCAAACATCGACTACCTAAAGCAATACAAGCCTTTATCCCTGAACATCAAGGAGCGATGTTAATCAGCTATTTCTATTACCAGGCAAAGGAAATCGCTGGCCACAATCCTGAAATGAAAATCCTTGAAGAAGACTTTCGCTATGACGGCCCGATTCCCCAGTCTCCAGAAACAGGAATTGTTATGCTGGCCGATTCCTGTGAAGCGGCGTTGCGATCGCTTAATAAAGAAGCCTGTGCCGAAGAAGCCTATGCCATGGTCAACAAAATCCTGCGCGCCCGCTGGAAAGACAATCAGCTGATCGATTCCTGCCTAAATCGCAAGGATATGGACGTCATCGCCAATGTGTTTGTTCAGGTGTGGCAACAGTTTAACCATAAGCGGATTGCTTATCCCAAAGGGGCACTAGCGGCCAAGTAGGGTTTGCTGTTAAAGTCAGGCACCCCGCTTCTGCAGGGGTTTCAATCTATTGCGATGTGCTTAAGTGCACGGGGAAATAGCTACAATGCCCAAAACCCTTGCACCTAACCGGGGACATGTACCGACAATCTTCAC
>JBHJIV010000069.1:0-40448 GCA_050043105.1 Leptolyngbyaceae cyanobacterium
CAACAGACATAGCTGCTGAAAAATCTGGGAAAAAATCTCTCAGCACTTGACACAAAACACCACTGTTTGTTCAATGAGAGAATGGCCATAATTTCCGGAATTACCCCCTCGTTTCGCGGCCATAATTTCCGGAAGCCACACTCATTTCTAAGTGTTTGCTTGACAAACAGCGTCAGGGTATTCATCCTGTCCACTGCGTCATTGATCGCGACTGCTCCTGCCTGAGGGACACGCATCAAGTTAGCCATTACTTCACCACCTCGTTGTTATCGTAAACTTCCTTCAGTCGCTCATAGTTCGCCCTGGCTGCTTCTTCGTTTGGGAATGTCGTGTCGCTATAGAACGAGTCAGAGCGCCATATCCATCGGCCAGCGGCGTCAGGGCTGAATACAGGGTTGTCCATATTACGCAGCCTCCTTCGGTGGTGTTAGATAAGCCCAGTGTGTTGGTGTAGGCTCAAGAGTTCTCATCGTCTCTGCATCAGAAAACCCGTAACCATCCCAGTCAGCTACGCAATAGTCCCATGTGCTTCCAACCTTGTTGGCAGTGAGAACGACGACCTCAATAGGAGGCTCTTGTTGTTGCAGTGAAATCCATTTCATAACCTTACGCAGCCTCCTCAAGCCAATTCACCAATGCAGTCAGGCCACTCAACGGCTCAGGCTTAGGCTCTTCCCAGGTAGCCCAGTCATAAATCTCGTAACCTGGTAGCTCAAACTGTAAATACTTCTCTATAAGCGGTTTAACAGGCCCTGTCAAAGGCACCGTCAGCTTAATAATCTCTTGCTCATTCTCGCGACGGGCATCAACCCAAAGCGTGACGGTCTGTTTAATATTCTCGATATCGCCATAGGCGGAGATGATAACGCCGTATCTGTCGCGGACGGGCTCAAGGGGTTCGATGGGGGCCGCTGTAGAGAGTGCGGTGGTGTTGGTCATGGTGTGTAGCGAAGTAATTTATCAACTTGACTACACTGTAGCTATCTTTCAGGTAATTGTTAGGTACCTGAAATTATATTTTTCCTAAAGATATGTGAAGCCTGTTCATTAAGGAGCGATAGCACCGTGGGTTTATTTAGATAGCAAAGCCCGTGAGAACAATGCCTCCTCATGGATTTTTATTTCCTAATTCTGTGATTGACTGTAGCCACGCTAAGCTTCTTAAGAGATGTTCCAGGCTGCTTGATTAGGCAATCAAGAGCGGCAGCTATCTGTTTGTTAACAGCCTCTCAATGTAATGTTAAGCTCGCTACTTTCTGTAAGCAACTTACGTAAAAAATAAAAGTATAGATAGCATCTCTATACAGCCAGTATACGGATATCTAGAAAAGGTTACTCGAATACTTAACAAGCACTCAAAGAGCTAAATCAAAGCTTTTTGATAGGATTTGATTAAATAACCACGAATATGTCTCAATAAAGACTTCTATGCAAATTGTCAAAAAATAAATCAAAGTTCAAAATATATTTTTTAAGTGAATTTGCTAAGCCTCAAAGGCTGATTCTAAGCATATTTGAGCATGATCTAGCTCACTGATAAGCACTTAATTAAATGTGATTTTTATGACAATCAGATTTAATCAAACACTAGTGCATCTATAGTTTTCATTGATTTTGCTGGGGAGATCGTCACGATTAACGCAATGTTGCTAGGTGAAAAAGAAATAATCAAAGTTCAAAATGTCACAGAGGCTCTGGACGCGTGGAGTCGTGTTTGTGCAAAAAAAATAAGCGCAGTAAATTACGTCGAAGGCCAGCTTAATCCGTGGGCATTTTATCCGCCAATTGCACCAGATGAAGCATTGTCCATTTCGGCCCCAAAATAGTTCTCATAATTTGGGCAAGAACAGGATAATCCGTATCTTTAATTGGAGACACGCCAATTATCTGAAGCATCGCTTTTTGCGCTTGAATTCGGTTGTTTTCTAACGCCTGAGTAGCGGCTTCTAAGAATTTTCGCTGCCCCTCTTTTTCGCGCAAATCATAGTATTTCTCAAAAAGTTCATCCTGCAGGGCTATTGATAGTGCAGATGGCCTCAGTGCGTATGCAGAGGTTCGCTCTGCCACACCATCAAGCATTTCTAACGCTACCCTCAAATCTTGCTCTACAACCTCCAGCCGCGCTTCCATGGACTTTATTTTGGCGGCTAACTGATCTACATCTCCAACAAGCCCTTTATCTGCAGGGGGTGGTACATCCAGCCAGTAACAAATCTGCTCTACAGTCTGATCTCTGTAAGTCGCCAGCGCCTGTAGCTTGTCCGGGCGTAAAGAGGCAACCTTTTGATCCCGCCAGTCGCTCAAAGATTGACTTGTAATACCAATCCGTCTGCCCAATTCACTAAGACTTAGGCCCGCTTCGACTTCTCGCTTCACCCAATCGGATAGGCGCTGACGGTTCATTAGATTCATGGATAAGTAACTGATAGGGAAATTAACAAAAAACAAGCATCAGGTACCTGACAGTTGCCTGTAGTTGAGCTACCATAATTTCAGTTACCTACTAGGTGCCTGAAAGTGAATAAGCTCGTTTTGTCTAACTGGGTAAAAGAGCAAACCCAAAAGCAAACATGTTCCGCTTTAGGACGACGCATTGGTGTGGCCAGCCAAACTATTGGTGAGTGGCGAGACATGAAAATCAATTCTCTTCGTCATGAGAGTGTTTTGGCTTTATCTGTTTACAGAAAAGAAGAAACAGTGGCGACTTATGAATGGCTAGAGATGGAACCTGCCTCTAGTCCTGCAGTTGATTTGCATGAAAAGGTTGCAGCACTAGAACTGGCTGTCAAACAGCTTCAAGGAAAAGCTGCAGCTGCTTAGCAATAAAAAAACGGCCATTTCCCCGTGACATGGGATGGCCGTTTGTGGTTAACAAATTACTTAAGCCCATGGTAACAAAACATCTCAGTACGCGCACAGTGTACGACAAGAAGGACAAGAAAGTAGTACGGCTCTCTACACTGAGGGGCTTGACCCTGAGGGGGGCTCATGGATAAGGAAGCTTTCCGCCAAGAATTAACAGAACTACTTCGGAAGCATCTAGACAAGACTAGCTTTACGCTGAGCGATCGCACTCCAGACAATGGCAGGTTGCCGCTAAGTATTCCCAGTATTCGGATAGAAGCATGGGCTCACTTAGGTGTCACGACAGAGACTGCTTGGCACCTTGCTGTAGAGGCTGCGCTAGTGCTCCAGAGAGCACCCGTACTTGCTCATAAGCGAGATGAGGGATGGTGCTTCCGAGTGCCGTTGTACATGGTGAATCCTGAGGACTTCGAGCTGGCTATTACCGATGAAGACGCTCATGGTTTCGGTTACAGCGTTGAAATGAGTGTGAAGTCATTTGCTCTGGTACTCAAGGAATATCAGGAGGAACGGGCGGCTAGAGACGGGGTGCTTGATGCATTAAAGGGTGAGTTGGGGGTGACAGAATCATGAGCAAAGTTACCCGAGAGTTCACCCTAGAAGAGATTGCATTCTTGCACGGTGTGGTCTGGGAGCACTTTGTGTATGTGGATAATGCTGAAACCAGCCATGCATTGGTTCAGGGATTACTGACCAAGCTGCAGCCTGCTGAGCAAAAGGAGGTTGTATGAAGCACCTAGATTTATTTAGAGGCATTGGAGGCTTCGCGATCGCGGCGCAACGGCTGGGTATTCGAACAACTCAGTTTGTCGAGATTGAGCCTTATTGTCAAAAAGTTTTGAACAAAAATTTCCCAGGCATCTCTATCCATGGAGACATTAGAACTTTTACACCTCGAGAAAACCAGAGCTGGGACATCATTACGGCAGGGTTTCCGTGCCAAGACATATCTGCCGCCAATCCAAATGGCGCTGGACTTCAAGGTGAACGATCCGGACTCTTTTTTGAAGTCATCCGATTGCTTCGCCAGGTTAGACCCAGTTACCTCGTATTGGAAAACTCATCAGCGCTGCTCACGCACAGAAACGGTCGAGATATGGGAGCAATACTCTGGGAGCTTTCCCAGTGCGGGTATCATGCTGAGTGGTCAGTTGTTTCTGGGTGTTCCGTGGGTGCGCCACACATGCGACGCCGACTGCTCATTGTGGCCTACGCCGACAGCATCAATGGCGAGGTCGGGTTGGTCCTTCACAAAGAACACCAGAGGCAGGTACAAGCAATCTACGATCAATCGAGCAATAGCCCATGGGCCAAAACCCCACCCTGCTCTAGCGGAATGGTTAATGGGCTACCCAATCGGGTGGAGCGAGTTAGAGCCTTAGGTAACAGCATTATTCCAGACGTCGCAGAACTAGCTTTGGCTAGGGTGCTCAGGTTTGCCAAGGGAGGTGTTGCCGCATGACTCACCAACACCCACCGACCGAATGCACCGACGAAAAAGCTTTGACCAAGGTTGTAACCCCAGGCGATATCAAAAAGTCTGTGTCTTGGTACGAGCTCCACTGGACTGAAATTGCCGATGCTCTACCTATGAATGTCGAGGGCACTATCTACACCGCTCGCTGGCAAGAGATTTTTGACTACAAAACCTTGCCAGCATGGCGAGAGGGAAAGCTCAAAGGTTTGTCCGTGCCGTATATCTATCTAGCGTTGAGGAGGTTGTTTAAGGGCCTAAGAGAGCGAGCGGGATCACAGTAGTCACAGTAATCGTTGTTCCCTGGTTTATCTACTCACTTTCAAATTCAATCCGCTACGGCAGCTCACCCAGCATCATGCTGAAACATTATGAACGAGAAAAAATAATCTGGGACTCAGAACTTCCTGGTAATGAGAAGTTTCTCTTACTGGCTATCAACAGCTTTGTTGACTCAAACGGAGAGTGTTGGCCTGGGCAGGAGTTATTAGCTCGCATGTGCGGCATCAAAGATCGCACCATACGGAATCTGTGCAAGGCACTCGAAACTAAAGGAATTATTGAGAGAAATCGAAGGTTTGATACCCGAGGATTTAGAACCTCTGACAAGTTCAAGGTGAACTTTGATGCTGTCAAAAACCCTACCGGAAAACCACCACAAACCCTACCGGAAAAATCTACCACTGGCAAAATTAACCACCGGAAATCTACAACAGTCCTACCGGAAAATGACGACAGTCCTACCGGAAATCTACGACAAACCCTACCGGAAAATATTTCCAGGGATCTATCCAGTAAGAACTATCCAGAAGAACTATCCAATGATCTAGATCCCCCTGTGGTCCCCCAAAGGGACGAACCCACATCGCAAACCAAAAATCCAGAAAAATCTGAAACAGCGATCGCGGTTGACATTTTGCCTGAGGATTCTGAGAAACAGCTTGGCTTTTTGGAGACTGAGCAACCAGTTATCCCTGATCAGCCTAGCGAAGAGGCTAACGGTTCTGGACAAAAGCGAAAAGGTAAATCTTCCGGTCGCGCTCCAGCCAAGGAAATCAACAAGAAAGATTTTGAGCGACTCCGCCTGGTTTATAACCAGTTCAAACCGGAGTTGTGGCCAGAGTGCGAAAAAGGCAACGACAAACGTATGGGGTATGCCAACAGACTTTACCAAGACTGCGATCGCAACATTGCCCAGTGTGAGGCTGTTCTTCAAGTCGCCTTGGAGTATGCCCAGACAAGCCCTTGGTGGTCTGGGCAAGATGGCCGCTATACGGGCGGCGGGTTTGGAACGGTATTCATGAAGCGTCGATACCAGGAATTTGCCGAAGCTAGGGCCATGCAGCAGCGAAACAAAGCTTCGCCTAGCCCAGCAGCAACAGCCGCTAACAGCGATGCCATGAGGCTTTACCTGAACACACTTAGAGCGATAGGAGCCGCCTGAAATGATTGACCCACAAGTTTATGCGCAGGAACTTACGCTTCTTCAGCGATGGTTTGGCAAGGAATTGGATGACTTGGTTAGCGGCGCTTTGTTCAAGTCTTTGAATGAGCGCATGGACACTGAAGCATTCTCTCTGGCCTGCCGAGTAATTTTTGAGCAGACCAAACCTAGCCCGTTTAATTTCCCCTCTTGCAAAGATTTTGTTGAGGCAGCGCGAGGCTCTGTCGAGGAAAAAGCTTCTCAGGAATGGTTGATTGCATCGGACTTCACATCTCGGGCAGAGTTGTCACAGCTTAGCGAGTTTGCTAAGGAAGCGCTGCGGCGCATTGGCGGTCGTAGCAATTTAGGGATGCTGCCTACTGACCAGATGCCTTTCAAGAAAAAAGAATTTATCAGGGAATATTTGTCGATTGAAGCTGAGGCTCGACGACAGTCAATCGTAGCGTTGCCCGATGGCAATGATGCAAGGGGGCTGCATGTACTCACCTAGTCAGCTCACAATCTTCGACGCGCCACTGGTGGAACAAGAGCCCATGCTTCCACTGCCGAGCCTACCCGCGCCAAAATCTCAGCCTGTGGAGTCTGCTGTCTTGCCAGGCGCTCTCGTTGTCCCCAAGGCCAGAGAAGGGTATCCAGTCCCGTTATTCCCCGATCAGGTCTGTGAGGTGGTGAGCATTGGTCAGTCTCTTGGGTGCGATCGCTTTTTCTGTGTACCAGTGAAATGGAAAGCTCGCGGTGTCCCAGCGTTCCCATGCGACCCATTAGATTTATTGCTGCTGGCTCCTGCGGGAGGTGCCCAATGAGTCAGCTCGTTAGACAGGGGCCTGATGATTTCTCTCAACAGCTGACTGTGATCAGCATCTTCCAGCGATTCGATCCAGTCGGGTTCCATGGTCGTCTGTGCCGCTGGTGTGAGGCTACAGGATTCGGGGTTGGGGACGGCTGGAGTACTCACACAATTCTGACGATGCTGGACGATGAGCGAGTTTTGAAGCTGGGGGCGGTGCTCAGGAAAACATTTTTCAAAGAAGTTTCTGAAATGGCAGGGAGGGGCTATGAGCACAGCAGAAATCAAACCTAAAGAGCGCCCTATTTTGTTTAGCGGACCCATGGTAAGGGCAATTTTAAGGGGGCATAAAACAGTAACACGACGGATAGTTGATCCTAAGAAATTCTCTGGTTGGGATTGGGCAGATCATCCAGAAGACAAAGCAAATGGATACCCGTTTGTAGAAGATGAGTATGGTGTCAGCCATAGTGCTTTAAGCCTTTGTCCATACGGAAAGTCAGGAGATATCCTCTGGGTTCGCGAAACATGGCAAGACGATGGAAGGGAGTTTCGATATAGGGCAACAGACTTTGGCGAGTGCCCTGGCTACATACGACCGTTGGTAATCAAATGGAGACCCAGCATTTTCATGCCTCGCGTGGCTTGTCGGCTAACGCTCCGTGTCACTGATGTAAGGGTGGAACGGTTGCAGGATATTACCGAGGCTCAAGCGATCGCTGAAGGGGTTGATGAGTTTAGCTATGCCAAAGCGGGTCTGAATTTTGATTTAGGCAAGAACCAGCAAACAAGAGATCCGCTTCAGGCATTTCAGTGGTTGTGGGACGACATTAATGCCAAACGTGGTTATCCGTTTGATTCAAACCCATGGGTCTGGGTCGTTGAGTTTGAGCGAATTATGGAGGAGGGTTGAGCGATGGATTTACTTCAAGGTGATCAAATAAATATTTTTGGTGGCTCTGAGACTGTTCCTAGTTTAGGTAATCGAATAGAGAATGACTATTACCCAACACCTGAGGCGATCACACGAGAATTAATCAAACGGGTAGAACTACAATCGGCTGTACTTGAACCGTGCTGTGGTCAAGGAGCAATTAGCGAAGCACTGAAGAAATATGCTCAACGAGTCACGATTGTTTTTGAGAGCGACATTACCAGTATTGATCGGCTGGCTCAGTGCGTAAAGCATCCCGAAAGAGTTAATCGAAACGCGACAACTCAGGCATTCTGGGACTATTGGAATCAATACGGGATGCCAATCTCCTGGGTTGTTACCAATCCCCCGTTTAGTTGTGCTGCTGAGATCTTGGCACATGCCTGGGAGTGTGCAGAAGAAGGGTGTGCCTTCTTCCTCCGCCTTAGCTTTTTGGAGCCGACCGGTAACCGCGCCGAGATGCTCCAGTCAATGTCTGATCACCTACGCTATGTGATTCCGGTTTCACCTCGTCCAAAGTTTAGGCGAGATACAGCAGGTTCAGATTCCGTCACCTGTGCTTGGTTCGTGTGGGATAGGCGATGGTCTTGGCAAAGACAGATAGGGGCCGATAGCCCGTTCCAGTTTGTTAGCGGGTGGAGGTAATCATGAGCGGTTTAAACCAGGTTTTGCAAGGTGATTGTCTGAATGTTTTGCCATCATTACCTGAGCAGTTTTACCACTGTTGCGTCACATCACCGCCATACTATGGCCTGCGTGATTATGGGGTCTCAGGCTACGACTGGCCAGCAATTTCCTATAGTCCCATGCCAGGATTACCAGTAATAACTTACTCAGAATGGCATGGTTGCCTGGGGCAAGAGCCCACACCGGAGATGTTTACGGCTCACCTCATTCATGTGTTTCGCCAGGTGTGGCGAGTACTGCGGGATGATGGAACCCTCTGGCTCAACCTTGGCGATTCTTACGCCTCTAAATGGGCTGTATCCCGCCGTAACGTGGTGGGCAACGACAGCCTTGAAGACGGGAAAAGACAAAACCGCCCTAATCGGCTCACGAATGGGCTCAAAGAAAAAGACCTGATCGGTATCCCGTGGCGTGTGGCGCTAGCACTGCAGGCTGATGGGTGGCATCTCAGACAGGATGTGATTTGGGCTAAAAGGTCGCCCTTGCCTGAGTCAGTAACACACCGGTGCACTAAAGCTCATGAGTATCTGTTTTTGCTGACCAAGCAGCATCGGTATAACTTCAACAACGAAGCTATTAAGGAGCCCGCAACGGCCGGTTATAAGGGATCAAGTTTTATTCGAGGCAAAACACTCGAGGCCCAGTCAAGACAAAACACGGTTAGTTCAACCTTAAGAACTGAAACTGATACTAGAAATAAGCGCTCTGTTTGGTCTGTGGCATCAGAGCCTTGCAAAGAAGCGCATTATGCTGTGATGCCGAGTGCGTTAGTTGAGCCCTGTATATTGGCTGGCTCTCCCGTCGAAGGAAATGTTCTCGATCCGTTTGGTGGCGCTGGGACCACTGGGATGACATGTAAACGACATCGGCGTAACTACACCTTGATCGAGCTTAACGCTGAGAATTGCGAGATTGCGCGGCGACGAATTGATAAAGAACCGTGGCCACAGTTGAATTTGTTGAATGGTGAGGCAGCCGCATGAACCCCATCGAAAGACAGAACCTCATTAATCAACAATCCAGGCCATGGCATGAGCGATTAACCTCGATCCTGGCCCTCATCTGGCAGGGCATTGTCTGGTGGTTCACTGACAGCGAGACAGAAGCCCATCTGCTATGGCAGGCAAGGATACATCTGGAGCAGTGTTGGGAATTGCCTGTGCAGGAGAGGGAGGCGCAAGGCAATGACTGAAGAGCAAATGAGAGCGCTGTTAGCCGAATACATGGAGCCAGCACTTGAGAAAATCACTCAGCAATCTGTCCAGATTGAACTACTCAAGCAGCAGATCGAAGCTCAACGGCAGTCTATTCAGGTGGTTTCCATTAAGAATGCCGCTCAACAATTGGGTTGGTCTGAGTCTGCTTTAAGGCAGGCAATTGATGCTGGAGAGTTTAAGTCTGGTGATGAGGTTACTCGCAAAGGTACTACAGGCTCATATATGGTCGACGTGCAAGCGTATCTGCGTCGCAAGAAAAGAGAACAACGAAAGCTTAGGATCTGCTAAATGTCAGGAGCCCTAGGTCTATCTTCTTTAGCCAACACTCGATCAATTGCTTTATTAACCACTTCTTCCCCAAGCCAACGTTGATATGTTCCTAAATGGACGTCAACTGAGTGGCCCATAAGGCTAGCTCCAACAGCTTCGGACAAACCAAAAACGTTGTGCACTCTCACCGCATAAGCATGGCGTAGGTCATACAACTTAAATGGAACTTTATATTTTCGTCTCAAGTGGCCATGAGCAAAATTACCTAACTGAGAATTCTTTTTAGCTTTATCAATATCAATATCAGGTAGCGATTCCACCCATAAATCCCATTGGTCCACCCACTCAGGATAGAACGGTCTAACTAATCGAGGCCCTGTCTTACCCTCAACAACTTGATATTGACCATCATCACGAAGATACCCTAGAAACGCTTCGCTCGGTCTTAGCCCAAATGCGGCGATCAGCCCAAATACTCTTTTCCAGCTGGTATCAGTGATGCGGTTGCTAGTAGCCCACTCAGAAATCAGTTCGTCCGAAGGTAGTTCCCTAGGCTTCATGGCTGCCCGCCCATACTTGCCTCGATACTCAGTTAGGTCAACATTAACCCCAGCAAATTCCGCCAGAGCTTGAAGTTTAATGCATATATTTTTTCGTTGAGCCGTATTAGGTTTTTTGCTCAACACAGCCTCAATCAACAAAGCTTCAGTTAATGGCAGGCTTGAATCTAGCGTGTTGAAATATTGAAGCCACCCATTACGCCAAGTGCGATCGCTCAAGGTATTTTTGGCGCGATAATCTTTTTCGAATTTGCCAATCCAGTACTCAACCGTATCGACAGCTACTGGCGTTTTTCTTTACCACCAATCCTCCCATCGAAATGTGTATTCGACTAATGCGTAACCTAGCTTCACTGCTTTAGCCTGGGCTAATTTTATGCCCCGTTTGGAGCAGGGCAAGAAGGTGGCAATTTTTTGCTGAAATGGTTTTACCTTGTGGTGCCCTGGCTTAGGGGGTAGTGTTGCCCTAAGGTATAGTCGATTCCCTTGTCTGAAAATTCGAGCCTGAATATGACTTGCCTTAAGAAACGTATTTGATGCGTTAATGGCGGCATTTAATTCGTCATCAGTTGGGGCATTCGGCATGCAAATTAGGCTTTAAACTAGGACTAAAATCTTTAATTAATCCTACTAAAATCTGATAAAAACGCCACTCTAGCGGGGCTTGGATAGCCAACTATAGATTGCCCTAATCGTTAAATCACAAGGCTTTCAGGCTGTACTAATAATTATTTTCGTTATTTTCAGGAAAAATTCAGCAAGGTATCGTTCAATGACAGTCGTGGAAGTCAACCTTCCTGGCTGCAAGCCATTAACTACCCGTTTATCTAAAATATGGTCCAGTCAAAACCTGCTCCACTGACCGTTCCCAGCTTTGAGACCGCATTAGGTCAACCGTTGACTAAAAGTCCTATTAGTGTTTTACAAATCAATCTAGGCCGTAAGTGTAATCTCAGCTGCAGCCACTGTCATGTGGAAGCTGGACCTCAGCGCACTGAAGAGTTATCTCCTGAGGTGTGTGACCAGCTAGTCGAAATGATCCATCGGTTCCCGCAGATTCAAACTGTGGATTTGACGGGGGGTGCACCGGAGATGAACTATGGGTTTCGACCCATTGTGGAAGCCGCGAGATCGCACGGTAAAGAAGTCATTGTTCGCTCAAATCTAACAGTCTTTTTTGTCCCTGGATATGAGGATTTACCCGATTACTTTGCCCAACACCAGCTGCGGGTGGTGGCGTCATTACCCTGCTACTTAGAAGATAACGTCGACAAAATGCGGGGCCAGGGGGTGTATCAAGACTCGATTTATGCCTTGCAGTTACTCAATCAAAAAGGCTACGGACAGAATCCAAATCTGATTGTTGATCTGGTCTATAACCCGCCCGTACCCACCTCTGTAAACTTTTCGCTAACGCCAGGACAGGCTGGGTTAGAAAAAGATTATAAAGTGTACCTTAGCGAACACTTTGGTATTCAGTTTAACAACCTATTTACCATTACAAATTTGCCCATTGGGCGGACTAAATTTCATCTAAAACATCGTCAGCTCCATGAGCCCTACTTACATTTTCTAGCCAAACACCATAACGCTGGCACCGTCGACCATCTTATGTGTCGCAGTGAGCTGTCCATCGATTATTTAGGTCAGGTTTATGACTGTGACTTTAACCAGATGGAGGATGTACCTGCTATGGATGCTCAGGGGCGGCCAATCACAGTAAAGACGTTACTAGACCGTGACACCTTAAATATCATCGAGCATGTGCAAACCCGTTCTTACTGTTATGGCTGTACGGCTGGGAGTGGTTCTAGCTGTGGGGGCTCTCTAGTTTAAGTCAGGGACTATTCACTCAAACAAGGGTTGTTGTCAAGATAGAATCACAGGAGTATTGGTAATGAAACAGTCTAGAAACGTATTTGGTAGCTCTCTGCCAAAGTTGCTGGTTAAGTTTATGTCGTTTGCTTTTATGGGTGTGCTGCTAGCGGCTGCCCCAGCCATGGCCCAGGAGTCTGCCGGTGGCGGTATCCAGGGCACTCTGCAAAATGCCCTCAACTGGATAGATGGTCTAGGGCCGATTGCCCCCATCGTCTTTGTGCTGATGTATATCGTCATCACCGTGTCATTTTTACCGGCATCGGTGGTAACGTTGGGTGCCGGGGCCGTGTTTGGTATCGTCAAAGGCACCATCTTGGTATTTATTGGAGCCATGCTAGGGGCAACGGCGGCGTTTTTAATTGGTCGCTATTTGGCCCGTGACTGGGTATCCAATAAGGTATCGGGCAATCGGGTGTTTAAGGCCATTTACGATGCCATTGAAAAAGAAGGACGAAAAATTATCTTTTTGGTGCGGCTGTCGCCAGCGTTTCCGTTTAACCTTTTGAACTATGGACTTGGGTTGACCAACGTGTCCTTAACAGACTATGTGTTAGGTACGGTGGGTATTTTACCAGGAACGATTTTATACGTTTATCTGGGTGGTGTTGTGGGCAGTGCGGCGGCAGGCCAAGAGAGCACTCCGGCAGAATGGGCGTTTTTGGTGATTGGTCTAATTGCGACATTCGCCGTTGTCTTTATCGTCACTAAGGTAGCTCGAAAATCGCTGCAGGAATCGTTGCCTGAGACCGCCCAACCGGCATCATCTGGTTCTTAAGCGATTTCTCAGCAAAGGCTCACACGTCAGCTGCCCTCATTCACAACAGCTCAAGAATGCCAGGGCAGGGGCCTTTTTCAATTTAGTATCGTCACTGCATCGCTATGGGTATAAAAAAATCTTTGTGGGGTCTATTGGTTGCGGCCATGATGGCCCCTTTATTGTGGCGATGGGTAGGCGTTTTATTTGACCATGAGGCTCTTAAAAATTTGATTCAAGGGGCGGGTCACTGGCAAATTCCGGTCTTTTTGGGAGCCCATACGCTAGCCGCAGCAGTTGGGGTACCTGGCACATTGCTGGTGGTTTTGGGCGGGGCCTTATTTGGACTGCTGTGGGGCACCCTGTGGTCAATTATCGGGGCGACCGCTGGGGCCGTGGTGGCATTTTGGCTGGCCCGCTATTTATTACACGATTGGTTTAAGCGGCATTTTGCCCACCATCCTCGATTTCAAGGAGTCTTTAAGCGTCTCGATCACACCATCCAACACCAGGCGCTACCCTGTGTGTTAGCGGTACGATTTGCACCGGTTTCTCCGTTTAATGTGGTGAATTTTTTATTTGGATTAACCAATGTACCCACAGCCGACTACGCCGTGGGTACATTAATTGGCATTATTCCTGGCACGATGGCGTATACCTGGCTAGGGGTAACCGGCATGGATGCTCTGCAGGGGGGAGATTGGTGGCCCGTTGCCATTTGTCTGCTGATATTGATGGTGCTGTCACTGCTGCCCATCTGGGCTCAAAAATGTCGCTAGCATAAGCTGTACTGGTCTTCTGTCAGGTCCTTGTAAAACACTATAGGATAGGGCCAGATCCACGGGATGGAGGACAGTGTTAGGACGATTTTTTGCTCACATTACGGGTTTTGTAAACCGTAAGGGTTTTATAACCCGTCAAGCGAGCTGGCGAATCACCGGCAATTTTGTGATCGGTATCGGGCTGAGTTTAGTATTGGGGCTGACGGTATTTACGGCCCCTGAGCCCTTTGCCCAAGGGACTAAAGACCAGCAAAGTACGGCTCAAGAAGAGGTGATTTCTACGGCCTGGATTGTGGTAGATGGTCAACGTCTGTTTCCAGTGGCTGAAACCCAAGATTTAACTGCCAAACAGAGAGCCCAAGGGATCAATGCAGAGCTAACGGAGCTGATGCAATCGAGTGAGCCTCTGTCGGTGAATGTAGACGTATCTGACTATACCCCCATTATCCATAACGGATTTGGCCGCACTAGGCGACAGCTGTTGTCGGTGACGGCCAACGATCTGAGGGCGATGGAGCCGCCCATGAATGTCAAGGAAGAAAACCTGGAGCGCCAGGCGAGGGAATGGGCGGTTGTAATTGAGGATTGGCTAACCCAGGCCAGACGGGAGCGCAGTGGTGATTATTTGCTGGAGGCCACGGTGGCCTCTCTGGCGGTACTGTTGGCAACCGTAGCCGTTCATTATTTGCTGGGATATCTGTGGCGACGCTACGTAGCGCCGCTGATGCCAGTCACCGCTCCCCAACCCCCGCCGGGAAGCACAGGGGTGGTTCGCCCCGAATTTTCTCTGGCTCGGCTGAGTGCCCAGCTGTTGCTATTTGGCCTGCGGCTCACCCTGTGGCTGTCTGCATTGGTGTTTGTTGTGGGCCGGTTTCGGGTAACGCGGGCTTGGGCCAATCGAGTTCAAGATGCGGCGGCCTCCGTCTTTGTGGGGCAGTCGCTGCCGCTGGGGGAAACAAGTCTGTCGGTGGCTGATTTGTTGGTGCTATTGGGGCATTTGGGCGGCATTATTCTGCTGGCCAAGATTTCCACCAATGTGTTGCGATCGCGGGTTTTACAAACGTCAGGGCTGAGCCTTGGCATGCAGGCGGCCATTGCTATTTTGATCCGCTATGCGATTTTATTTGTGGGCATCATTGCGGTGCTGCAGCTGTGGGGTATTGACCTGAGTTCGCTAACGCTGCTGGCCAGTGCCCTGGGTGTGGGTCTAGGTATAGGACTGCAAAATATTGCCAAAGATATCAGCAGCGGTTTAGTGCTGGTGTTTGAGCGCCCGATTCAGGTGGGAGATTTTATTGAGCTGGGCGAGCGCATGGGTCGGGTGGATCGCATTGGCCCCCGCAGCACCGATATTCGCACCCTCGATCAGGTGTCGAGTATTGTGCCTAACTCTCGGTTTTTTGAACAGGATGTGATCAACTGGAGCCACCGCAATCCCCTCTCACGTATTCATATTCCGGTGGGAGTGTCCTATGGCAGCAATCCAGACACGGTCAAGGCCGTTTTATTAGAGGTGGGTCGTAATCACCCCCAGGTGAAGGCGGCCCCGGCCCCCCAGGTATTTTTAATGGGGTTTGGCGACAGCTCCATGAACTTTGAACTGCTGGTGTGGATTCCTAAACCCCAAGAATATCCGCAGATTCGCAGTGATTTAAATTTTGCGATCGCAACCGCCTTTCGTAAAGTTGGTATCGAGATTCCCTTTCCTCAGCGAGACATACACTTACCCAAAGGCCCCCTGCCAGTCACCCTATCAGAGGACAGCTTAGTCAATCTGTTTAACCATCAACGTTCAGACAACAGCAAGCCTTAAAATCTATATCCCTGATTTCCTTTTAAGTCGTCAAGCATACTTTATGATGTAGCTGTATAATACTGTAAACTTTTATAAAGTAACTGTCTAAAACCCTTCTAAAAATCTCTTTTACCATTAGACAGATACGCTAAAAAGTCTGAATACTCGTCGATAGCTGCGTTGTATGCAATCTTAAACAGCCCAGGGGCTGAGTTTGTTGGTAATTGTTTCCTTAACCAACGTTAGGGATCTAATAGCGTGAACCGTGTGCCAGATGGTTATCTCTTTTGGCAGGCCGTCTGCGGTTATATTAGCGACAGTTTTGTTTTTAATTCTCCAATTGTGACGCAGTGATTGGAACTAGATTCTGAGGTTTATCCAGTATGAATTGGTTGATGCGCGTGGAAGTGTGGTGTCTTCGGGGCCACATTATTTCGATGGCATTTGGTTTAGCAGGGCTACTGTGGGTGATGCCCCACCCAGAGATTCTGGAATATTTACCTGCAGGTCCCACACTTTATCGCTGGAGTCTGGCGGGTGGCGGAGTTGCTTATATTCTCATGGGTGTGGTTGCTGTGTGTCTTTACTGCTACAGGACCATTGGGCCCAAGGCACTGGTCACATTTTTGTTGGCGGCGCTTTCTGTCTCCCTCTCCAGTGAACTGCTCGGAACAAGCACCGGATTTCCGTTTGGAGAGTACAGCTATCTCAACGGTTTGGGCTACAAGATTGGCGGTCTGGTGCCGTTTACGATTCCCTTGTCCTGGTTTTATTTGGGCATATCTGCCTATCTGTTGGCACGGGGCGGACTGCTCAAGCTGGGGGGCTCTAAATTTTGGCATCTGCCAGCTCTGGCGGTTGGAGCCCTGCTGCTGATGTCCTGGGACTTTGTTCTAGACCCTGCCATGAGCCAGACTGCGATGCCTTTTTGGTACTGGCATACACCGGGGGCATTTTTTGGTATGCCCTATCAGAATTTTGCAGGTTGGTTTTTGACCGGTCTGGTGTTTATGGCGCTGTCTGCTATGCTTTGGCGTGGAAATGCTCGTGTGGAGGGGCTCACTCGGGCTGAGCTAACCCTGCCACTGGTAATTTATCTGGCTAATTTTGGCTTTGCTATGGTGATGAGTCTGGCGGGAGGCATCTATCCACCCGTCCTGTTAGGAATTCTTGTGGGTGTTTTACCCGCACTGTTTTGTTGGTTCGCATCACCGGCTGAGAAGACTCCGGTAACGCTGCCCAAACAGCTATCTTCACTGGGTCAGATGACGGCGGCTGGGGCTTCCAAATCGTGAGTCATTCTGGCTGGCTGGGTGCGATCGCATTGACCCTGCTACTTGTGCAGCTACCGGCGGTGATGGTGTTGTTGTCGCGGCTGCTAAAGGGCCCCACCCGTCGCCCGCCGCTTCAACCCCAAGCCGGGGCCCCAAGCCAGGTAGGCACGGTGAGTGTGGTGGTACCCACCCTAAATGAAGCGCAGCGGATTGCCCCTTGTTTAGCAGGGCTGGCCCATCAGACTGAGGAAGTGCGTGAAATTGTTGTCGTTGACAGTCGCTCCACCGATGGCACCCCTGAGCTAGTGAAGGCGGCCCAGAAAAAAGACGCGCGATTTCGCCTCCTCACCGATGACCCGCTGCCCCCTACATGGGTGGGGCGCCCATGGGCGCTGCACTATGGCTATACCCATAGCTCTCCTAACTCTAAGTGGGTGTTGGGCATTGATGCAGATACTCAACCCCAGCCTGGTTTAGTTGCTGCTTTGATCTCAGCAGCTGAAGCCGACGGCTACGACCTGGTTTCTCTATCTCCTCGATTTATTTTGCAAACCCCCGGTGAGATTTGGCTGCAGCCAGCCCTGTTGATGACTCTGGTGTATCGGTTTGGCCCGGCTGGTGCCCCCGACGATGGGGCCGAACGGGTGATGGCCAACGGTCAGTGCTTTTTGTGTCGACGAGAGCTGCTAGATCAGCTGGGCGGCTACACCGTTGCTAGAAATTCTTTTTGTGACGACGTTACCCTGGCACGACACGCGGCCCAAAGAGGTGCAAAAGTGGGCTTTTGGGACGGCGCATGTCTGCTAAAAGTGCGCATGTACGAAGGCTGGCGAGAAACCTGGCAAGAGTGGGGGCGCTCCCTGGACCTCAAAGATGCGTCGTCTGCAGGGCAGGTTTGGAGTGATTTGTGGTTTCTCACCAGTGTGCAGGCACTGCCTTGGTTGAGTGTGCCGGTGTTACTGTTGGGTCCCCCTACTCTAACGACACAGCTAGCTTTGGGTATCAATGGAGTACTTATAGCGGCTCGATTTGCCCTACAGTTTGCCATTCTGTCGTCCTACGATTTGAGCCATGCCCGAGGGCGCTGGTTGTTTTGGCTATCTCCCCTAGCGGACCCGCTAGCAGTGTTGCGTATTGCCCTGTCGTCATTTCGTAGGCCCACCAGCTGGCGCGGACGTCATTATGATTTGGATGATGTGTCGTTGGTGTAATTCCTGTTCCACCAGTTCACCCAGTGGCCGCCGGCCAACGCTAGCGGCAAAACCTGGCCAACAATGCTCACTTTTCAATGGAAAGAGCATAGCAAAACCGGTCTGCCTGAGAGATGGTCTCACCATATAGAATGGGTCGTTGGCTCTTGGTATAGGCCGTATATCGATACACAATTAGAGGCTGACCCAGAGGCACGTCTAAATAACCACTAATTTCATAGTCAGCATGGGTGCATTCAATCACAGCATCCAGCTGTCCAATGCCTATACCATTTTCCTCCAGGGTGGGGAACGTCATTTGCCGTTTAAGCTGGGGACTAAACGGCTCACCCAGCTCTGCCACAATATAGCTGACATCCACAGCTCCCACGATACCATCCATCAACAACAGTTTTTTCTGCAGATAGACCATTGCATTATCTGGCAAATGTAAGGCTGTTTGTACAACTTTAGAAGGATAAATTTTTATAAACGTGAGATTTTGAAACGTAAATTGAATCCCTTTACGCGCTAGATCCTCTTCTAAAAAAATAAGTGATCTAGATAATGAATACGCTACCTTTTGCCGTGGAGTGACAAAAACCCCTCGTCCCTGCTGTGCTTTCGCTAATCCCTGGCTCACAAGATTAGCAACGGCCCGGCGAACAGTAATTCGACTAACGCTAAAAGCGTCCATCAGCTGATGCTCACTCGGCAGTTTTTCACCGGGCAAATAGTCACCTGCCTCAATCTGCTGGCGAAGCTTCTCTGAAATGCTAATGTGTAAGGGCACAGAGGGTGATGACATATGGAATATGGCCTATGTCAGGGGTTGATAAAATATCGCCTAGACCTGTTATACCAGCTGCGGTGTATTAGGTTTTGCTTGTCATAACAAGTGCTAAAGCAAGTTCAATGTCTTGGCTCCGAAAACCCTGATCACGCTGATTTTTTCAGTGCTTAAAAGATGTTAGCTAACTCAGCTCAATCCTCAAAAGTATGACTGGCGAAACCTCATAAAATCTTAGCTATTTTTAAGCTTAAGACCTTAAATGAGCACACCAATCCGGGACCGTGTGGGCTCCCCATATATAATCTATTGACACGGCTGCTAAGGCGGCTGGCTCTTGTAGGTATCGCCCCGCCTCTAATGGTCTGCACCATCCATATAAGAATTTAATCCTTGGGTAGCTTACCAGCTAGCAAGGAGATTTGTAAGCTGGTAAGCAATAGTACTCAAAAACAGTCTACTGTACTACTTCCTGGCCTCTTAGAGAACGCTGTCTCTGCTTCATTAAGATAGCGCCCATCGCCAGCCAGAACACCAATAGCCCACCCGTGATTAAAAGCATTCCCACTAAACCAAACCGGACAATGAGAGCCGGAGCAGCCGCCGTAAAGAGTCCGCCACCAACAATGGGTTCAAAAAATAGCTGTTTGTAAGCAAAACTCTCAAAGGCCCCTGAATCATTGTACGGATCAACCATGCGCAACAGTAAAATTCCCGTTGCAGTTACCCCCATGGACTGCCCCAGATCGCCAATTCCTTTCTCAAACCAACTGTTGGGGAAAATACGCGGAGCATAATACAGAAAGAACAAAATATTCCAGGTAATACCAACAATGCTCAGTATCAGAAACACACCGAGATTGCTGCCTATCACCTGTAGTGAGATAGATGCTAGGGCGGCTACTACTACCACATCTAGGGCTACCCCTGCAATATTTTTCATCAAAGGCTGAATCACTAAAGACTCTAGCCCCAGACGTTCAAGGGTAATCTGCACTAAAATCCCACCGACTAGGGCCATCGGAAACAGAGGAACATAGCTCATCACTTCAAAACCAGTTGTTCCCCAGGTGGCTGATTCAATCCAGACGAGTCCCTGCAAAATCAACCAGCCAACAACAATGGCGATACCAACAATCCCTAAGTTGATAGACAGAGGGTCAATCAACAGACCCCGCATTAACTGAGCGCGTCTGCCTTTTACCTCAGCAGTTTCTGCATGGGACAATTCTGGAACATTATCAATGTCTCCAACGGCACTGCTTTCCGAGCGTATGTGACCTTTTCGCCGCCCCCACTCAGCCAGGGCAGTGCCAGTAATAATACCCGAGACAATACCTACGGTTGCCAATCCTAGGGCTAAATCAGGGCCTTCTGCAAACCCCAGCTCCTGTAGGGTATCTGCCATGCCTCCAGCCGTGCCGTGCCCACCTTCAAAGCCAATTTCAATCAGCGCTGCAGAGATTGGGTTAGCATCAAATAGCGGTATGAGAATTACCAGGGTGACTAGAATACCAATCACATACTGACCCCAAGCAAGGGTTTGACCAAAGACTACCTGAGGCGCGGCCTTACGCCAGATTGCCCTTGGATTTGGAATACGCTCTCCTAAAAACAGTGCTGCAAACACAATGTTGATAAAAACGCTAGGAGATTGTGACCAAACAGTACGAATGGGTTCAGTAAAGAGCCCACCTGCTATGGGAGCATTCTCTCCTGCGATACCTGTCATAATCATCCCTAATATCTGCGGGCCAAGGATCAGGGCAAGGGCTCCCGCTACGATTGACTCTGGCAGATAGAGTCGCTGAATCCAACGAATCTTTTGCTTGACATATCGGCCTGCTAAAATTAACAAAGCCATCAAGATATATGCAAAAAAGACATCCTTGAGGGTAAACATTTGTCCAAAAAATTAGGTTTCTTAGGCTCCTGATGTCAGGAAATATTTTGATACCCTAATTGAACAAGACACGCAAAATCTGAAGGATTAGATACGATTACGGCAATCTCTGTCTAAAGATAGATTACGATTATTGATCCAAGGGCTGAGCAAGTCTAGAACCTTCGCCATTTAACGGCTGCCCATAGATAAGCTGATAATCACCCTCGCCGTGCCCCCAACTTAATACTATCTGGGATGAGCTAGGCGGCGGCCCGGCCCAGTGAGTTTATGGCACGATCTTGACCTCGGCTAAAGAGACACTACAATGGGCATCGAATATGACTTGGAATGGATTTGAACCTATGGTTCACTTAGGGGCAAGCATCTATGAAAAGAACATTACAAGTCCCCAAAGATGCGCTGGAGCCTTACAAACAACAGTGGCAACGGTTAGAGGACTTACCCAAATGGGATGTCATAATTTTTCCAAGCTGATGGGTAAGTTATTGGCAGATCCCTTGGCGGTCATGGGCTTGATGTGCGATCGCACAGCCGTTCATTACATACCAAGCTAAAAGACTCACTGAGGATTTGTGCGTCCCTTTTTGCATCAAAGATCAGCAATGCCGGGTTACAAACCAGCTTTAGCATTGTTGGGTGTCAGCTATAAATACAGCCCTGGCACCACCAGCAACGCAATCAACGTAGCCGACAACAACCCAAAGACAATCACTACTGAGCTATTTAGTGAGAGAATTGAAAAGCTGTCTGAACAGATTCAACAACTCGCAAAACAACAAACAGATTAGCAACGTAAACGTAAGCCCCTTTTGTACAGCGGCAGGTAATCCTAAATGGATCACCAATATCTTGGATCCGTCCGTACTAACTCAAAGATTAGATAGTGAAGAGTCAACTTCAGCTAATATTTAGATGCCAAATGTAATCTTGGATAGAGCATTGTCGAACTCGTTCTCCTCTACATAAAAATCATATGAACTTGGCCCCCATGCATTCATACCTCTCTCATGTGTACTACGACAAACCATACAGCTATACTCGAGACTAGCAGCATTAGATAAAGTGTAGTAGTAAGGGTGAATATGATCGCTAGGAATTAGTTCGAGAATCTTTGTACCCTGCTGACAGAAAGCTAAGTTTGACAAGCCTCCCCCATGAGGTGCCACCACTACAGCAGCCTCAGCAAAATCAAGAGGTTGGTCTTCGTGTTCAATAGGGTTATATATCTCAAAGTCATATTTGCTGAGAATACGCTCAATTGCTTCTTCATTGATAACATTACGGCGACATCCAGTTCGTGAAATGTAAAGACGGCGCCCTTTAAAGGGAAGTTCACTCAAGAACTCATTTTTCAAAAATGTAGGTAACCATTCAGGATAGTTTCGTCGAGTCCCAGGGAAAGTGGGTGCTAGGAGTTTTTCAGCACGCAACATTCTCTGCTTGTTATTATCAGCCCAAATACACTTATCATCGGGAATTCCTAATTGGGAAAACAAGTTTTGGGCAGTTCTCGAAGGAGGTTTCGGGCAGAAAAAATAATCAATATCCGATACCTTAAAGCCGGCTTGCCTAAAAAGGTGTAAACGACTAATGCAATCCAGCAAAAAATGGGCATAACTTTTTACAGCAAAGTCACTACAAAGTGTTAAGCAAATTCCTCCTAGATATTTAGTAGATGATTTCCAATATTTCGGTCTTGGTAAGCTTTTAACCTTGGTTATCTCAGTCACATGTTGAGAGTACCAGGAATGGTCTGGCAAAAAATAACCTTCCTTACTGAATATCCATCCTTGCTGTCCAAAAAGAAGCGCAGACTCCAACTCAAGTAAGCCTGTTTCAGGAAATTCATTGTCCAATTTTCCCTGCAAGTTAGCCACACCTGAGCCATAAAAAGTTGGAGGTAGATGTTCGATTGTTATTTTTTCATATACTCTATGCCATTTGGCATCAAATTTTTCTGCATATACTTTAGAGGGTAGCCATTTGAAGGATTTTGTATAAAAGATGTTCTTAGACATGCTTTTATTTACTCTAGCTTTCAGATATTTTGCTTGATCTAAAAATCCCATACTTACCTCAATTTCTGTTTGCAGAATATGGCTTGGTTACTCTAATTTTGTTCTTTGAGAAATTATGCTTATTACTTTTCTGATCTGTTTAAGCTGTCTAACTGTGAGTTATCCAGAAAGTTTCTAGATAACTCACAGTTAGGCGTATCGCCCAAACTTTTTCTGGATATACGCTCAGTTTCGGAGTTATCCAGAAAGTTTTAAGGCATCTTTATTAGCTTAAATAAACTACTTAGTAATAATTGCTACATATGAGTTTCATGATTTTTATGTAGTCATTCATATGCAATCTAAGCCGAGGACCTTACTGAAAGCCGTCCGTGATGCTATTCGCGTAAAATATTACTCGTATCGAACCGAAAAAAAGTTACATCAACTGGATTAAGCGACACATTCGATTTCATGACTGGCAGCATCCCAGAGAGATGGGAGGTTCAGAAATTGAATCCTTTCTAACGCATTTAGCCGTTACAGAAAAAGTAGCTGTATCGACTACACACCAAGCTAAACAACTCACTGAGAGTCTGTATATACCCTTTTGCATCAAGGCTCAGCAATGCCGGGTTACAAAACAGCTTTAGCATTGTTGGGTGTCAGCTGTAAATATTGTTGTTGCTAGCGACAACAATCCATATGTAAACCCGCCCCCCTATGTTTAGATTGCAGACCTGTTCTAGATCTCGAATAGTAATTTTAGTACCCCGCCCACCTGGTGTTTGTGAAGGACTCACTGCAAACACCTGCCCACGGCTACCTCGCTGTCTAGCGATATCAATCAGTCCCTGGGAGTTGGCCCCGGCGGCCTGAGCGGCACTGACCTCTTCTTCTAAGACACATAGGCTCGCTGACCCGGCTGGATCTCTCCGGCTTCTTCTGCCTGAAGTTCTAGCTCTACTTCAAACGACCGAGGATCAACAACCACAATGGGAGAGACTAGCTGGTGTCTTCTAGATCAACAGCGCTCTGGTTAAGACGGGCAACTGAGGTGTTTACGGATGCTTCAGCAGAACGAATTTCCTCCTCAGCAGAGCGGACATCTTGCTCTACCGTCTTAAGAGCAGCAGCAGCCTGGTCTACTCGGTGAATATTACTGAGCGGGTCAACAAATAAACCTAAAGTAAGCAATAAAATTAAAACTGGGCGACCGCAAATAACAGCTACTAAGGGGATACCTTAATAAGTCTTCACATCTTGCCAACAGTAAGATATGATTCGAGCCCTCCTCAAGTTTAAGGGAGTTCGAATCGCGTCAATACACCAACATTCGTCGTGCGCAAGAATAACTTAGCTAGCTCAAACACATCAATAGCAGGCCAACAATGACAAGATTTATTCTCCCTTTATCCACTCTATTTCAGGAAGAATATTGCCTGTGACAGATTTAATTGTCTCATGAAGGGTACGCAGTTCCTCATAGGTCACTTTGCCATCGGCCCAGATGATGGACTTGATACGCTCAGCATCATCCGCTGAAAACATGCCATTGCCTAGAGCCTTTTCAACTACAGACTTTAGCGTTTCAAGATGGACTAAATCTTCATGGGAAAGCGGTTTGGCATTAGGACGTTCGATTCTCATAAAAGCCTCCTAAGGCATAAAAGATAAAAATTAGAATTGGTCGTCCTGCTTCAGAATAAGCGTATTTTTAAAGTTGCAAAATCTTTGTGTTTCTAAACCTTTATTTAAGAAGTACTCACATTGGCATAGTCTGCAGCTAGAGCTGATAAGGGATATTAGCAGCGCACAACTTAGCTAAACAGTTTGTTCATACTACTGAGGATTCTAGGATGAAATTGTTACCTACACTACTATTTTCGAGCCGTTCTGCATCTCATGTGTATGAGCCCCACGCAGCGTCACCGATGTTGTGTGGACCGCTGACTAAGATAGCTGCCGATCAGAATTGCAATAAAAATAGAGGAGTACATCTGGCCCACAATGGCTTCCAAATTTGTTAATACTTGAGCAACTTCGCTTAAAGGAACAATATCGCCATACCCCAGAGTCGTTGGTGTCGTGAAACTAAAGTGAATTGTTCTGAGATAAGAGTCTACTCGGACAAGTGGTTGAGAAAAGGCATTGGCATCCAAGGTATTCACAATGCCGTACAACAATGCCCAGACAAACCCGATTAATAAATAGACACTAATGCCACCTCTCACGATGTCTACGGTAACTTCAGGTGTCGTAAAGATATCTCGTCCAATCCAGTAGGCAGCCCCGGCTAGGTAAATAGCAAAAACGGTTTGGGATATGAGGCTCAGTGTTTGATTGAGATAAAAGCCCCCATTTAGGCTGGAAACAACTTCTAGACTAAACGCGATGATTGCGATCGCAGCATAGACAGCCAACAATTTTCTAGGTAACGGAAAGCTGCTGATAATCAGCATAATCGTATATAACAGCAGCGAAATCAAGAAAATATTACCAACTCCAGCCTGCAAAAATGGCGACACCACAAAGGTAAAAATCAGGACTATCAGTAGCTGTCGATACTTTTGATGCTTGTTTTTTCGAAAAGATTTCATACAGGGCATTACATTTGGAGTACCCCGATATTAGTTGAGGATGCAAGTGATGAGAATCCATTGCCGCAATACTAATCCTTACAGAGGCACGTTATGATCCTGAAGTCGCGCTAACCAACGTTTATGTCCGATAAAATCCAGACATATACCATTGCTGAATTTTTAGAGACTCAGGGCAATACACTAGCGCACGACGTTGAATTCTCTATTTACAGGTTAGAAGAGATTCACAACGACATTCCAGTCAAATCTCCTCTATTTCGGGCTAACTATTACACCATCGTACTAATTCGCGATGGCCAGGGACGCTACATCATCGATAGTCAAGCCTACGATACCCATAATCGAACAATTTACTTTACTAACCCAGGTCATGTTAAAGGGTTTGAGATGCACCGACTAACCTATGGCTATGTGATCACCTTTGGTGAATCGTTTCTTAAACAGTATGTCAGCGACAACATTCTCGATGAATTCCCATTCTTGATCGCAGAGGTTGTTCCTCCACACTATCCCGAACCAGACATTTTTCAAATCTTTGATCGTTTGGGTGAACAAATTCTCCAGGAATATCAGAATGATTCTGCGTATAAGTTTAAGGTGATTGGCAGCTTGACGGTTGTACTGCTGCTTAAGATCAAGGAACACTTTTGGAACAACTATAATCCGCTAGCAGAATCCTCTACGAAGTCAGCCATTGTTCTAGAGTTTCAGCGTAACCTAGAAAATCATTTTCGTAATCTGGTGAGTGGAAAGTACGATAACGAATCCTCTCCTGGGGAGAATCGCATCTTCCAAGTTCAAGATTATGCCCAGGCCCAGCATCTTCACCCCAGCTATTTTAGTACCGTCATCAAACGAAAAACCGGAAAGTCAGTAAGCACCTGGATAGCCGAGAAAGTTGTTGCCGAAGCCCAAGCCATGCTGGCAAGAACCCCCGACTCTGTGCAAGAGATCGCCTTTCGCCTCGGGTTTAAAGATGCCGCCCATTTTTCTCGGTTCTTTAAGAAACATACAGAGATGTCACCTTCAGGATTTCGGCAAAACTTGGAATCTATGTAGGGGCGTACCGCCGTACGCCCAATGTAGGATTTTGTTATTTACCTATATCTTGTAGGGCGCACATCGGTGCGCCCCTACCAAGCCAGCCTGAATTAAATAAATTGTTTCATCCCTATTTCCAACCATCTCCTAACAAATCGACAAGACAAACTAAAAAATATCCATGTCCCCAACGCCTTGAATTTGGCTTAATAAAACCATCCACATTACACCAAACCCATGAAATACCGCACACTTGGCAATACCAACACCCAACTCTCCGCCATCGGTCTTGGCTGTATGGGCATGTCCGATTTCTATAGCGGTCGTCAAACCAACGACGCCGAAAGTATCGCCACCATCCGTCATGCTATCTCTTTAGGTATTAACTTTCTCGATACCGGCGACTTCTATGGCATGGGTCACAATGAGTTACTTATTCGTGAAGCCATCAAAGATATTCCCCGTGATCAGGTATTTATCGCTGTAAAGTTTGGTCAACTGCGAGATCACCAGGGCAATTTTATTGGCTCCGATAATCGTCCGGCAGCAGTGCGTAATTTTTTGGCCTATACCCTGCAGCGGCTAAGCGTAGACTATGTCGATATGTACTATCCCGCCAGAATTGACCCTAATGTACCCATTGAAGATACCGTGGGTGCGATCGCAACCCTAATCAACGAAGGCAAAGTTCGCTATGCGGGTCTATCCGAAGCGGGTACAGACACTCTTCGTCGAGCCGCCAAGGTCCATCCTATCGCGATGCTCCAAACCGAATATAGCCTCTGGACCCGAGAGCCCGAAACCGATGTACTGCCGGTTTGTCGTGAGCTAGGCACTAGTTTAGTTGCCTATTCACCCCTAGGACGTGGCTTTTTAACTGGCGCATTTCAGAAACCAGAGGACTTTGCCCCTGATGATTTTCGCAGTCACAGCCCCCGATTTCAGGGTGAAAATTTTGAACACAACCTGCGGCTGGTCAATCAGATTAAGACCATGGCGGCCACTAAGAACTGTACTCCGGCTCAGCTTGCCATTGCCTGGCTGCTTGCCCAAGGTGAAGACATTATCCCCATCCCTGGGACTAAACGTCGCCAGCGTCTAGAGGAAAATGCCGCCGCTGTTGATATTGAGCTAAGTACGGAAGACCTGGAGCAGCTGGAGGCCATCGCCCCCATTGGGGTCGCTGCAGGCTCCCGTTACCCCGAGGCAGCGATGTACACCCTATACCAATAGTTACGCTATCGTTAAGCCAACGATACCCAGGGTATGAGCCATGAAGACCAAACACTTTATTAATCTCCATAAGGGAGCCACATTCTTTTTTGTTCTCGGGTTAATGCTGGTCTATCAGAACTTTACCCTGGGTCCCTGGGTTTATCTGGCGCTACATGGCACCTATGGTTTTTTGTGGCTACTCAAAGACAGACTTTACCCCGATAAACAATGGGAAGAACAAATCCCCTTAGCCGTGGGAATATTTGGTTTTGGTTTCATTGGCCTCTACTGGGTTGCTCCTTTTATCTTGATCAGCAGCCGTGTTGAGCCTCCACTTCCGCTGGTTTCAGCCGCCATTGCTATAAATATCTTTGGAGTCTTTTTACATTACGTTAGCGATGCTCAAAAATACTACACCCTCAAATACAAATCAGGTTTGATTACCGAAGGCTTCTTTGCTCGCTGCCGCAACACCAACTATCTAGGTGAGATTTTAATTTATCTTGCCTTTGCTATGTTAGCCATGCACTGGCTCCCATTTGTTATTTTAGGAGGCTTTGCCGTCGGACTATTTATACCCAACATGCTTAAAAAAGATAAGTCTCTCTCTCGCTATCCAGAATTTTCAGCTTATAAGGCTAAATCGGGACTCATCATACCTAAACTGTTCACTAACGATCAACAATCTGTTGATGCATCAACTAACATTCAAGACTATGTAAATTGACGACGCGTTGTTGACAAGCGTAAAACAACCAATGTGATAGTAGCCAGTAACCTTAGATATAAACCAAACGTCCAGGAGTACTGGAGCATTGATGCAAGCTAACGCTGTCCTTATTATCATTGATGTCCAAAAGGCCATCGACCATCCCAGTTGGGGACGACGTAACAATCCACAGGCTGAGGTCAATATCGCTAAGCTACTTGCAGCCTGGCGCAACACTCAGCGCCCCATTGTTCATATTCGGCATCTTTCAAACGAGCCTAACTCCACCTACCGCCCAGATCAAGCAGGTGTTAACTTTAAGGACCTTGTACGGCCCAAGAACAACGAAAAAATTGTTGATAAACACGTACATTGCGCCTTTATCGGAACCGATTTAGAACAGTGGCTTAGAAACAATCACTATCAGACATTAATCATCACAGGTGTTATCACCAACAACTCAGTCGAGGCAACGGTTAGAGTTGCTGGAAATCTTGGGTTTGATACCTATGTTGTCTCAAACGCCACGGCCACTTTTGACAAACTAGATTTAGAACAGACACTTCATCCAGCAGAACGGGTCCATGCTCTCGCCCTAGCAAATATGCACCAAGAATATGCGACAGTGATCGATACTCAAACGTTGTTAAAGAATCTGTAATTAGTGCAGGTTAGCTCATTTTTGACTTACCTGCTATTGGCCACCAGATCGTCACCAGTTTGTAAACAGCCCTAGGAGAGAATTTGATAAGTAACATCTAGAAGATCATCCACATTACAATGCAACATAAAGTTATGTTTTACTCACAGGGAGTTTGCTACCATCCAAACATAGAGTACTGAAAATTTTCAAATAGTTTAGTTAAGATCGATAAAATTAGGAGACTGTCATGACGGGAGCAACTATCAATGACTCTCAAAAGGGCTTTTTGGAGCAAGTCATGCAAAAGGCCAATTTCTCCGACATCTATGACGCTCGCGATAGCACTATTGTTGTGTTTCGCACCATGCGCGATATGATGCCTACCAAAGTGTCTGATCGGGTTGAGGCAGCGTTTACTAATCGAGAGATTGCCAAGCTTTGGAAGGATGACAACCTAATTGTAAGGCTGCTCAGTCGGCTGCGCCCTCCGCTCAAAATTGAGTCTGACATCTTTATGCGTCGTATTGCGCAAGAAAGTAGCGTTCCAAAAGATGTAACAGCACAGGGGGTTGCGATCGCAGTTTTTTCAACAGTCAGAAATGAGCTGCCGGCAGACATTGTGCAAGAAATATCCGAGTATCTTCCAGAAGGCGTTAAGGTACTGTGGGAACAGCTTTAGGTATATCGTTCATCAGAAACACAGCCTTACTTTTGTGCTTTTAAGGCGACATTTAATTTCCCGTAACTGGAGTGCAAGCCTAATCTGGCTGTGCACTCCAGTATTATTTTGGCTGCCCCAGACTTTATTCAATGGTTTGTAACAATGCCCTACCGTTGATAGGAATTGTTATTGAGTTAAGATGTAGAGTTTCTAGAACATACAGATAGGTTGGGGCGATTCCTCTATTGACTAAAGCCAGTATCTACCAAGCCATCCCGAGGCTCAGCAATGCCAACATTTTTGCCCGATCATTCTTAAAGTGTAGAGCGCAAATTACTCACGGCCCTTTGCAAAGATGCAAGGGCACGATTATAGCCCAGGGCGGCGCTGACCCAGTTACCTTCGGCCTCGGTGAGTTCAGACTGCGCTGTCAGTACATCCAGCTGGGTGCCCACACCCGCATCCAGCCGTAAGTTAGCCAATTCAAGCGCTGTAGTAGCCTGTACGATAGCCGTTCTTGCCGTTGTCACATTCTCTTCATTTGAGCGCAAGGTAAAATAGGCGTCCTCCACATCAAAGCGGACTTGATCTAATTGTTCAGAAAACCGTTGTTCTGCAATCTCAGCATTGGCTTCCTGCTGACGCGCTCTCGCTCTAGCAGCACCCCCATCTACCAACACCATGGTAAACTCTGCACCAAAGCGATAGGTGTCTGACGAATCATCAAACAAATCATCCCAGCTATAGTCAGCAAACAGACCGACCTGTGGACCATTTTCCGCCCGCGCTGCCCGCGCTTGCTGAGTACTAATTTCTCGCTGAGCTAACTGTTGTTCTAATTCCACACGCTCCTGAAACGCTAGTAGAATACTATCTTCTAATGTCAGCTGCCAGCGTTCATAGGCATCTTCCCAATTCTCAGGCGCTATCACAGGTGTAGCACTGATATTTACAGTGGAGGGCAGATTGAGCAGACGCGCCAAATTACGCCGAGCGATACGCTGAGACGCCTGAGACTGAATCAAAGACTGCTGAGCATTTGCGAGCTGGACATCAGCACGCAACACATCAAACTGGGTGCCTGTACCTGCCTGACGACGTAGCTCATTATCTCGCTGATTTTGCTGGGCTTCTTCTACAAATGCACGGTTAATGCGAATCTGTTCACCACTTTCTTGCAGGTCGTAGTACAGAGTGGCCGTCTCAAGCCGCAGTACCTCGCGACGGCGAGTCACTTCTAGCTCATTCAGACGCACCTGTTCTTTGGCCGCCCGCACTGTTGCCATCCGTTGGCCCGAGGTGAATATATCATAGTTAACTCGCACCAACCCATTAAGGCTAGTATCGATGTCTTCATCAGTATCAGTTAAAAGCTCATTGGCCTCCTGGGCAGTTAAATTTGCAGACGTTGTAATGACGGGAGAAAAAGCAGCACGGGCTTCTGCTAATGCGGCTTCTGCTTGCTCTAGCTCAAGCACAGCTGCCCGTAAATCTTGATTGTTAACATAGGCTAGCTCGATTGCGTCTTCAATAGAAATTGTTCGCTCATCTCCTGCTAGAACTTCAGCTTCAGAAGTGGGGACATTAAGAGGATTTGGATCGGCCAAAAGATCCTGGGGTGGCAATTGACTCTCGTCCAACAAAGTCTCCTCTGCCGATGGTGGCTCAGGGGCAACATTTATAGGAGGCTCTGTTGCCCCTTCAACAGCTTCGGGCTCAGCGGGTGTATCTTCGTCGTTGGGTAGCTGAGATACCTGAGTTGGGTTTGCTATCCAGATAGACCAATCATTCATCACAGTTGGCGATACAAACACGGGAGGTTTAATTTTGGCGGTGTTATCTAAATTATCGGCAGACACATTTGCCAGGGCCGGGAGCGGTAAGAAAACTAGGACTCCTCCAAATACTATGCGGGACAATAACAAATGGCTAATCTCCATAGTGGTTAGTTAATCTGCAGTGAATGACTTTTATTAGATATATGGCTAAGGGCTTGTTAAAAATTAAGCTCATGATTTTAGGTGATAGCTTGAGCGATTGGTGTGGAGTTTAAAGATGTTGCTTGGGGTCCCTCCGAGTTCCCCAAACCCGCTGGTTAGGGCCGGAACGCCGCCCTAAGACCCAGCGTACTGGGTTGTCTCCAATTGCTTAAGTTTGAGGTTACGGCAAGGTCGATTATCAGTATTCTGGATCGATTTTTGTGCAAGCTTCAGCACATAAAACCTAAATCATGAAGTTATTTATTAACAATGCCTACCTGGCTCTAGAACTGAGCAGTGGTTGTAGAGCCAGGTAGTCAAGCAATTATTCTTTTTTAGTTAAAGACTCTGGACCTGTTCCACTGATTCTTGTTGCTTATGGGGCATCTGTTGATCTGTTTGTTTTTGTCGGTGAATCAAACTGTGCAGTCGCCAGCTAAATAGGGCTGCTACGGAGGCAGCTGCCACGGCCTGACCTATCCATAGACCAACGCTGCCCAGCCCCAGACCAAACCCTAATCCGTAGGCGACGGACAGACCAATTCCCCAGTAGCCTATGATGTTTAAGAGCATCGGTAGCTGGGTGTCTTGCAGTCCCTGCAACGAGCCATACACTGCCTTTTGAAAGCCGTCTAGTATCTGTGCGATCGCACCCACAATCAAAAGTGGTGTGGCCAACATCAGAATATTGGCATTTGCAGGATCTTGCAGATTTAAATAAAGCCCCACAATCTGTCGAGGAAATAACCAAAAGAACAACGAGGCCACCACCATGAACAGCGTTGTTATAACCATGCTCACCCAGGCCGCGCGTTGTAGTCCAGCCCAATCACGTCGGCCCAGCCACTGACCAATGCGCACTGTTGTTGCAAACGAACTACCCAATGGCACCATAAACATAACCGTCGCTGTTTGAAACACGATTTGATGGGCCGCCAGCACTTCTGTTCCCAAGGTTCCTGCCCAGAAGGTGATAACCGTATAGAAGCCCATCTCTAACCCAGAAAACAAACCAATGGGCACACCAATCCAGACTAGTTGCTTGAGAATGCGAGGCTTGACGTGATGTAGTGACTGAAAGATTTGATAGCCTCTGAGGGCAGGATGAAAAACAACGCACAGCGCTAGGGCCATAAACATTCCCCACCAGGTCAAGGTTGTAGCTAAGGCGAGACCCGCCAGCTTCATTTCAGGAAAACCCCACTTACCAAATCCTAAGACATAATTTCCGAGAATATTAAATGCCGTACCCACTGCAATAATTACCGGAATTGAACTTGCTTGAGATAACGCTGCTACTGTCGAACGTAACGCTGAGAAGCCAATGACCGGAAACAAGCTCCAGAGAATGATATCGAGATAGGTATCTGCTAAAGTAACTACGGTTTCTGTCTGCCCTGTTTGTAAAAGCCAGCTATCCAGGTGCTTGGTAACAAGCATAAAGGGAATAGAAATCAGCAACGATAGCCAAAGTCCTTGACAGGCGACTTGCTTAATTCGGCTCTTTTGGTTGGCTCCAAATGCTTCAGCGACGAGGGGGCTAATTCCCATTACCATGCCACTGGTGGTGATCATCAGCAACAAAAAGATAACGGCGGCTAACCCACCAGCGGCTAGCTCATCGGCCCCCATGCGACCCATCATAATGGTGTCGGCAAATCCAGTGGCCGACTGAGCCACCTGGGCACTTGCTAGAGGAACAGCAAGCTTGAGAAATTCCTGTATCTCAGTGCGAAAATAAAGTCGTGTTTGGGTAGTTCTCATGGTTAAAGTTGATTTGGTAGAAGACACATAGTTGTTATGTCCTGATAAAAGTGACTTAAATACTAGAGCCTGTTGTTTGGGCATCCGCCAATGACAGAGAGCCGTTATCGGGGTCATCATCAATTTTGGAAGGGGAGATAAGCCGATCTCGAAGACTTTTTACAACAATATAGAGAATGGGTACAACAAACAGGCTTAAAAAGGTGGCCACTAACATACCGCCAAATACGGCTGTTCCAAGAGACTGACGACTACCCGCCCCGGCACCCGTAGCAATCACCAGGGGAAAAATACTGCTTAATGTAGAGATGGCGGTCATCAAAATCGGACGCATGCGTGATTGAGCCGCTTCAATAGCCGCTTTTGCGATAGAACGTCCCTCATCTCGCAGCTGGTTGGCAAATTCTACAATGAGAATGGAGTTTTTACTGGCCAGACCAATCAGCATCACCAAACCAATCTGGCAGTACACATCGTTAGGAAAGCCTCGAAGAGACTGCGCCAATAGGGCACCCAGTACCGCAAGCGGCACCGCAAATAAGATGATTACTGGGTCCAAATAGCTGTTGTACTGAGCCGCCAGTACCAGAAAAACAAAGATAATACCTAGACCAAAAATAATGGGGGCCTGGTTTCCCGATTCGATTTCTTCTAGGGCGTTGCCGGTCCATTCATAGCCGAGACTCGCCGGTAATACCTGGGCTGAGAGCTGATCCATCGTTGCGATCGCTTCTCCAGAACTTACCCCCTGTGCTGCTTGACCGTTAATTTCAATGGAGCGCAACAGGTTGTAGTGGTTAATAGTTTGGGCACCAGAGGTTTGGGTTAGCGTTACCAAATTTCCCATGGGCACCATCAGCCCACGCTCAGACCGCACATAGAGCTGATTGATATCGGCGGGGTCTGAACGGTAGGCTTGATCTGCTTGCACATAGACCCGATAGGTCCGTCCCTGCAGGGTAAAGTCGTTGACATAACGGGACCCCAAATAGGTTTGTAGCGTGTTAAAGATTTCATCAATCTCCACACCCAGAGACTTGGCCCTTTTGCGATTGACGTCAATCACAATTTGCGGGTTGCTGGCCCCGTAGGTGCTAAATACTGCTTGCAGATTTTCGTCCGCGTTAGCAGCCCCTAGCAGACCAAACATATTCTGTACAAAGTCGTCGATGGTTAAGGTGCCACGGCGATCTTGTAGTTGAAATTGAAACCCGCCAAAGTTACTCAATCCCTGAATTGGGGGTGCATTTACAGGAAACACACGAGCTTCAGTAATCTGCGATAGCGGTACAAACAGCTGATTGATTAAACTAAACACCGAAACTCCCTGGGGTCTCTCTTCCCAAGGCACCAGCGAGGTAAAGATAGCGCCACTATTAGCGGTATTACCACTAAAGCCAAATCCACCGATGGCAAAGTTTGCCCGCACCCCTGCTTGTTCAGCAATAATGTCTTCTACCCGCTGCATCACGCGGTCTGTTTCATTTAATGATGACCCGTCTGGACCTTGAATAATCGTAATAAAGTAACCCTGATCTTCTTCAGGGAGAAAGGCTGAGGGAACACTGTTATAAACCCAACCCGTCAACACTAGAGAAACAACAAACGCACCTAGCACAAAAAACTTAAGGCGATTTAGCAGCTGCAGGCTCTCTCCATAGCGATTGCGAATATAGTCTAGAAATCGGTTAAAGGGCCTAAAGATAGGTTCAAGCCAGCCGTTTCCAGAACTACGACGCAACAACAAACCTGACAACGTAGGTGTCAGCGTAAGGGCATTAAAGGTAGAAATGACAATGGCAAAGGCAATGGTTAGCGCAAACTGTCGGTAGAGTGCCCCGGTTGTCCCTGGAAAGAAAGCAACGGGGACAAACACCGCCATCAGCACCAGCGATGTAGCAATTACGGCCCCCGTTAGCTCTCGCATCGCTTCAACGGCAGCCCGTTTAGGGGATAGATTACGGTTTTCTATTTTAGAGGCAATATCTTCGACAACTACAATGGCGTCATCCACTACCATGCCAGTGGCCAGAGTCAATCCAAACAGGGTCAGACTATTAATAGAAAATCCAAACACCTTGACAATGGCAAATGTACCGATCAGCGAGACTGGAATAGTGATGGCTGGAATAATAGTCGTGCGCCAATCTTGCAAGAAGATATAGATTACCAAGACCACCAGAATTATGGCTTCAATTAGCGTCCGAATCACTCGCACCAGAGACTGCTCGACAAATTCGGTGGTATCAAATCCAATGGCATAGTCCATTCCGGTGGGAAACTCTTGAGCCATCTCTGCCATGGCCTGTTTAACACCCTGGGCTGTCTCCAGTGCATTACTACCCGGCAGTGGCAAAACCCCCAGACCGACTGCATTGCTGCCGTTGTAGCGTAAAAAGCTGCTGTAGTTTTCTGCCCCCAGCTCGGCTCGACCCACATTCTTCAGCTGAATCAGCTCACCATTGTCACCCGTTTGAATAACAAGCTCTTCAAATTCTTCAGCGGTGGCCAGACGGCTGTTGACTCGTAGATCAATCTGAAATGTTTGTTCTTGCCGGATGGGGGGCTGACCAATCTGACCAGCCCCAGCCTGAACATTTTGCTCTTCTAGGGCATCGACCACATCCTGAGCGGTGAGATTACGGCTGGCCAGACGCTGCGGATCTAACCACAACCGCATCGCATAGCTACGCTCACCAAAAAACTGTACCTCGCCCACACCAGGCACTCGCCGCAGGGCGTTGGCAATATACAGATCAGCGTAGTTACTCAGAAAAATGTTGTCAAAGGAGCCATCTTCTGAATATAGCGCCAGGGCCATCAAAAAGCTGTTGTTTTGTTTAGCAACGGTCACTCCAGTCTGACGCACCTCTTCAGGTAGCTGGGGTTCAGCCAGCGAGACTCGGTTTTGCACATCAACGGCCGCAATATCTTTATTACGGCTAGAGTCAAAGGTAACTACAATATTGCTGACACCGTTGTTGCTGCTGTTGGATGACATATACCGCATCCCTTCAACACCGTTGATTTCTTGTTCTAAAACGGTGGTGACAGCTTTTTCTACGGTTTCTGCATCTGCGCCAATATAGGTAGAGGTGACATTTACCTGGGTGGGGCTAATGTCGGGAAATTGGGCAATGGGCAGTGTAGGGATGCTGATGGCACCAACCAAGAAGATGATGATGGCACAAACACTGGCAAAGACAGGTTGTCTAATAAAGAAATTAACCATGAAGCGATATCCATACGGTGTGAGTTTGAGCGCGCAGGGGGTGCGATCGCACCAAGAGCCCTCTAATGGCTATTCAGGTTGAACAACAATCGGTGTACCATCCTGCAGATTTAACAACCCGGAGGTAACAATCACCTCCCTATTGGCAAGACCGTCTGTTACTTGAAAAGAGTTGTCTTGCATCGCCCCCAGAGTCACGGGGCGCAGCTGGGCCACTTGCTGAGCGCTGTCAGCGGCCTGTTCAGTTTCTGACGGAGCTTCTGCCACAACATAGACAAATGTCTGTCCGCCTAAGCGCGTGACGGCTGTAGCGGGCACCAGCAATCCAGAACGCTCATCTAAAATTACCCGAACATCAACTCGCTGATCGTCCTGTAGACGCCCCGAGTCATTAACAACCTCTGCAGTTGCCAACACGGTTTGAGTATCCACATTGCTGCGAGGCGCGACAAAACCAATAGTTGCTGTTGCCGGTAATCCATCGATCCCAAAGTTAGGGATCTCAATCGGCATACCAATCTGAATATCGTTAGCCTGCTCCGTGGGAATGGCAATCTCTAAGTCCAGCGTGTCATTTTGGGTAATGCTGGTGAGCGGGCTGTTGATTTCCACATAGTCCCCTAGCTTAACCGGAATGTCGCCTACGATGCCGCCGATGGGAGCCGTGACGGTTCTGTCGAGCAAATCTTCACGGATGGCATTGGCCTGCGCCTGGGCCTGTTCCAACAAAAATTCGGTTTCGGTCACATTGGCTTGGGCCGCAACAATTTGTTTTTTGGCCGCCTCTAGTGATGCAATGGCCACGTTGCGATCGCGCTCCACTTCATCCAGCTGCTGTTGGGCTAGTGCCCCTGCCGTCACGAGGCGCTGTGTCCGCTCCAGCTGGAGGGTTTGTAACTCCAGCTCAGCTTCAAGTCGCGGCTGTTCTGCCACTAATGAATCCAGCCGTGCCTGGGCCGTATCTCTAGAGGAGCGCGCCGCGCTGATACCGGCCAGGGCGGCACTCACCTCAGCCTGGGAACGGTCGGCCGTAAGCTCCATAATTGGGTCGCCCGCCGAGATGCGATCGCCCGCAGAGACAAAGACACGCGTAATGCGACCTGCCGCCTCTGGCCGCAAAACCACACCCGTTTGCGCATCCAAAGTACCAACAAACCCAGCCTGTTCTCGTAGCATAGCCATTTCCAGCTGCTCCACAGTCACAGGCACGGCACCCGGCATTGGCATTCCAGCTGGCTCACTGCTATTAAACAATCGCCAGAGAACAAAACCCGCTCCAGAAAGCAGCACTAAACTCACAGGCCAGATAAGCCAGCCAAATTTGCCAGACGATTGAGACGCTACTGAGGAGGACTGCAAAACCTCTGTCGCAGCCGTTGAACCAGCATGGGAAGTCATAAAAACGATAAAAAGAGTACCTACAAAGGCCAACCGCTATGCCCTTAACCACAGACAACCACAGGTAAGCAGACAAAATTTTAGGATCAAAAATTAAACATACGTTCAATTCCTAGATTTAAACATACGTTCAATTTTTGAGAACGTCAACATTATTTTTAACAAGGTTAATACAGGCCATTTAAAGGCATCAGCCAATAATATAGAGGAGGTAATAAACCTATGTAGACTCTAGCTGTTGATTTTTATCTAGAAATTATTAAATTAAACGTATGTCCAGTTAAGGGCTATCAGCTAACTTGTTGGTATGTTTACCTCAGCGATGGTGCGATAACTCAGAGCCTCAATGTATTCTCTGTTTTGCTGTAGGTATCTAGTACAAAAGCTCTATTATTAATGCTGATGCCGATAGCTTTACTTAACCGGTAGAATACAGGACAACGATTAAACGGTTGATCAAATGGGCTCTGCGGCTGTCACAAAGCAGCGAATTTTAGATGCGGCTGAACGTGCGTTTGGCACCTATGGTTTTGCTCAGACAACGCTCCGCAGTGTTGTTAAGGATGCAGGTGTGAATTTAGCTTTAATCAACTACCATTTTGGGTCCAAAGAAGAACTTTATCAGGCTGTGGTTGCTCGTATGGCAAAGCCTATTATTGAAGCTCAGCTAGCCGCCTTAAACAAGATTGAACCTGTTGCTGGGAAACCGCCTCTAGAAGCTGTCTTAGATGCCTATATCAGACCCGGTATCAATCATTTGTTACACGACAAAAAGCTAGCATTGGAACGAGCACAGTTTTTTGCTCGGTATTTTATGGAGCCGATACCAGTTCAAAAGCTAACCGATCGAGAGTTTGAAGAGTGCGACGCTCCGTTTTTGGACATGTTGCAGCGAGCAATCCCAGAACAGTCTCGTATCCAGCTAGCGTGGAAGTTAGACGCGATTGTTCTTGTATTGGTACGAGCGATGGGACAAATCGGGCAGCCCCATGCTTTGATCAAAAGTTACTCAAAGGCCGATATAGATGCCGCGGTTGCCGAGCTAGTGGCCTTTTCTACCTATGGTATAAAGGGAGAATAAACATGTGAGAGCAATAAAGCCAGAAACATCTAAACACAAAAAGCAGGTGACCCATCCATCGCTGATGACGGACTTTACTAAAGCCAGTGAGATTACACGGGTTTTACCTTCAGGCCCACTTTTGTCAAGTCAGCCAGGGCAATGGAATGGTGTTCATTTGGGGTATTATCATCACCCAGCCTACGAAATTCCCAAACTTGTCTCCAAACAACACCTCATTCTAGTGCACTTAGCGATACCAACTCGGGTAGAACAATGGCTAGGACAACAGGTTCAAAAAATTCACTTTCAAGTTGGTAGCATTCTGATTATTCCAGCTCATACTCCCCACTATGCGAACTGGGATACAGAAAATCAATACTTGATTTTTAGCATTGATCCAGCCATCTTTCTCAACACAGTGCAGTTTGTTGTTGGTGAGGCTGAGCTAATGCCCCATTTTATAACTACAGATCCGCTAGTCCATGGCATTGGGTTATCGCTCAAGGCTGAGCTAGAGTCCAACAGTTTAGGCGGGCGGCTATATGCCGACTCGTTGTGTACGGCATTGTTTACCCACCTGATGCATCACTATACGACCAAAGCAGTGGCGCTGCCGCCTCAGGATGGAGGACTTCCAACTTATCAGCTACGACAAGTTATTGACTATGTAGATGCCTACCTTGGTCAAGAGCTAGCTTTGGCAGAATTAGCCAACTTAGTTAGTCTTAGTCCCAACCACTTTACAAGGTTGTTTAAGCAATCGACTGGCTTTACACCCCACCAATATGTGATTAAACAGCGAGTTGAAAGGGCAAAGCGACGTTTGTTGGAAGGTCGGTTAACCATCGCTGAAGTAGCTCTTGATGTGGGGTTTGCCCATCAAAGTCATCTTAATCGCCACTTTAAACGGTGGGTTGGGGTTACGCTTAGAGCCTTTCTTAACAATCAGTGAGAATGTGCAAAAAATCGGAGAAAACTGCAAGATATAGCCCCCAGGTTAGCGACATACTCTAACTGCTGACCTACTAATGATTCCATGGCCCATATTCTTCATCTCGACTCTAGCCCACGGGGGAGTCGTTCAACGTCACGCGCCCTAACAAAGGAATTTGTATCTGATTGGATACAGACACACCCTAAAGATACGGTCACCTATCGTGACATTGGCAAATATCCTATTCCCCCCGTTGATGAATCATGGATTGCCGCTGCTTTTAGTAAAGCCGACCCGTTACCTGCTGAGCTAGCTGACGTTCTAGAGATATCTGACGAGCTGATTGCTGAATTATTACAGGCCGATCGCTATGTTTTTGGCGTTCCTATGTATAACTTCAGTATTCCGGCCAACTTTAAGGCGTATGTCGACCAGGTTGTGAGAATTAACTGCACCTTTAACTGAAGTGGACCCCAAAGCTTAGACAGTTTTGAAGGGCAACTAAGCTCTGAAAAAATTACACACGTTCTACACGTTCAACGAGTATTACACACTCAAGTCATGTTCATAATAAATTTCATCGGGTGTTCGATAATTCAATG
>JBHJIV010000070.1:0-16922 GCA_050043105.1 Leptolyngbyaceae cyanobacterium
GTCCATCTGATAGCGGATATTTTTGCCCGTACGGCTGTCCGGCATCGCCGCTAGCGTCGATGCCGAAACTGATTTACGAGGGTATCGAAGCAACCTGGAAGGCGCAAGGGACTTAGACTCTGTTTAGCAACGTCATGATGGTACTACTATCCCTGCCATAACAGCTGTTCAGGTATCATTTGTCATACTGAGAATTGCTGATAGGGTATATGGCTGGCTGAGCCAGCTGGCACTATTGTTGTATTATTCAAGTCTAGACACTCAATCTGTGATGCATTGTTTCTTGCCAAAAAGCTAGCTGCACCAGCGAGCAATATTTGATCTGACGCCCCTTCTACCATCAGATTACAGTTACCTATAAATGTTGTTTCTCCAACAAACGCTCCGAAGGCAGACCTTAATGGTTCATAATGATTTCTAGCTACTGTCCTGACAACTAATGTGCCTTCGTCGTCATTACCTTTCCTTAAAACCCGAATTCTTTCTGAGTGATTTTTATCTATCAAAAATGGCGAATGAGTTACATAGACAACCTGAATAGGTTTAGTCAAGTGTGAATCTTTGGCAGGATCAGCAAAAGCTTCAAATATTCGCAATAAGTCTTGTTGAGCACGACTAGATAAATAAGTATCTGGTTCATCCATCAACAAAATTTCATTCTTATTTGTTAAGGGAACATGTGAGCGATACTGGATATAGTAACTAAGAAAATATTTCAGCCCTGAACTTCTTTCTGTAAAGGAATATTCAGTTCCTGTCCTATCAGTTATTGTAAAGACCAACTCGTGATCTCTTGCCATAAGCTTTAGCTGAAAGTTCTTATCCTGAACCCACCAATTTGGAAAGTTTAACCTCTTCGCGAGCTGTTCATTAATCATTTTTACAAGGCCATTAGCATAACCTTGTTTTCCTTGTTTCAATGCTTCTGACAATCGAACTAAAACTTCAGAATCAATCTCTGCAATATTGTATATAAGCTTTTTAGCTAACTCAGTTTCCTTTTGTTTTTTTTCTAAAGCATCACTTTCAGAGACAGATTTCTTCAAACTTGAGACAATTTTCCCAACTAATTCATCATATTCTTCTGATTTATTGTTTGGAACTACATTTCGTTGTGGCTTAGACATTTTTGTGAGTTGATCTAACAACCCAGACAACTCACCTTTCTGCTTATAGTCAAGAAATTCTATCAGTCCCGATTTTGGATTATCTAGATCAGGGTCTATCAGTTTTCTAATAGGAACACTATCTGGCAAAGCAATGTCAGAATCTATAGTGAATACTCTGGGCAAAATCTCAGGCACCTGATCAGTATATCCCTCAGAAACCTTATACTCTGTGTAGTTTCCGGAATCATTTTTAAGATATAACTTTAATAAGTCAATATTGTTTCTAAATAAAATAATTGAATCAATTACTTGGTGTGGAGGAATTTCAAAAGCTTTACGAAAAAAATCACTCTCCTCAGTATTAAGATCAATCCATTCTGTCCCAAAATCTGGATGCTTTAACTGCCCCTTTTTTACGGTGAAAAATTTTGAGTACCTACAAAAATCATCTCTCTCTATTCCTTTACCTGTTACAGACTTACGAATAGCGCTCAAAAGATGAGATTTGCCTGACTCATTTGCTCCAACGACGGTTGTTATCTTGCGATCAATCGGAACTTTAATATAGGGATACCAGTTATCTCCAATAATCTCCCATGGAAATGGCTTAGCATTAGAATTTAATCGGCGATAAAAATCGTCATTAAACGATTTGTAGAATCGAACCAGTACAGTTTTTAAGAACATATAGAGATTTAATAATTGCTGTCATTTTCAGCAGATTATACACTTACGTAGTTCTTACCTATATCTAGACAAAGGTCGAGTGAGTAAACAATCGGCAAAGGTTTTCTACTATTAAGGTATTGAGTCTTTAATGCGACTTAAAATGTGAGTTGTTAAAGTTATTCATGATAGCTTCATCTAGACCTACCAAGTCAGGGGTTGATAGCCAATAGAGCTGATAGACTGACTGACTACTTGATCCGTCTCTGTTCTCTTCACCAATACTCAAGTACGATACCAGACTGACCGAATACGTGAAAACCAAATCTGGTCATAGTAGCGTTATTCAGTCTTCTCGGAAGAAAAACAGGGATCTGGATCGTTAACTCGCCACTATATTCAACAAGTTTTCTTGATGTCAGTCCGCATATTGACTGAACTGGCTGAGGGCTGATAGCCTACAAAGCTAATAGCTACGGGATGCTACCTTTAGCTATATCGCACCCAAAAATTTAGCCGCGCGAGATGGCGGTGCTACCAACACCACCACCCCGCTAACCCCTCCAACTGACGAGACCAGTTGGTGAGCTGTGAGCATTTTACAGCCACCCTGATTGCCGTTGCAGGGTGGCTAACTTTTTGGGCGCTTTCCTGACCCTTACAAAAACACAAGGAAAACGCCCCATGACGACACCAACTACACTACCCGCCGACCTTTCTATCGCCCTGCCTACAGGCGAAACCATCCGCCATATCCTGCTTGGCAGCCCCGGCGGCATCCGTCAAACCATCCACTTATTACATAACCTGAAGTACGTCGAGCAAAGCCAGTGGAGCCCGCTGATCAGCACCCCTGACAATCAGCTCATCCTCACCCCTGACCCAGACGACGTCATCGGCATTCTCGTCAACCGCCTCTAACCCTCATGCACCTGGGCTCTGCCCAGGGCACAATCACCGTGGCTCTGCTACGTAGGTTGGGTTACACCCTAAACCTGCATTTATCGCCTTTCTTCAAAACCTAGACCAACCCAACATTTCCAACCGCCAACTATCGGAAATGTTGGGTTGATCAAAAATTGAACAAATAGCAAAGATTCTGACAATGTAGCAACCCAACCTACATTGCTTACTTATCGCTTCGAGCATTTCTGCTTGTCTAGCGATCTGCAACAATTCCTAAATTAGGCCAGCAATAATACAAAACGCCAGCATCACCCACCCAAATGCTCCAGGGATAGCTAAACGAGCTAAAATCCCTAACCCATACCTGAGATCGCAGACAGACTATATTCAGGATGACGCGCTGTATCTGTCCACATCTCTACTTCACGTAAAAACCCAAATACTGAATCAAACATCTCGCACAGTTCATCCATTGAGTTAAGCCTCTCAGACAGCAATTAAGCAGATAGTGCCCTGAATACAGAAAAAGGGTGGACATTGTTCACCCTTTCACAAAATCCTCAAATTAGAATTAAGCGGCTACTTTTGTCTTAAATACCAGGCGCTCATTCTCCACATCGACTACAACGGTGTCGCCCCCTTTATAATCGCCTCGCAGAATGCCCTTAGCGATATTGGTCTCTAGCTCTCGCTGGATTGCTCGCTTGAGCGGTCTCGCACCATACACCGGGTCATAACCAACATCCGCCAGGAAGTCTAAGGCAGGTTCCGACAGCACCAGCCCAATCTTCTGCTCTGCCAATCGTTTTTCCAGTGCCTTAGCCTGCAGTTTAACAATCTCTCTTAGCTGAGATTTCTGCAGACTGTGGAAGATTATCATTTCATCCACACGGTTAAGAAACTCAGGACGGAAGTTTGAGCGCAGAGCGTCCATTACGCGACTTCTCATCTCTTCATAGCGACTGTCATCACCGGCTACATCCAAAATAAACTGGGAGCCAATATTGCTAGTCATAATGATCACAGAGTTCTTAAAGTCTACGGTGCGACCTTGAGAATCTGTTACGCGACCATCGTCGAGAATCTGCAACATGATGTTAAACACATCGGGATGCGCTTTCTCAATCTCATCAAAGAGAATCACGGAATAGGGACGACGACGTACAGCCTCAGTTAGCTGACCGCCGTCGTCGTAACCGACATACCCAGGAGGGGCACCGATTAGACGAGAGACTGAATGTTTCTCCATGTACTCTGACATGTCGATGCGGACAATTGCTTCTTCTGTATCAAACAGATAGCTTGCCAGGGCTTTAGCCAGCTCGGTTTTACCGACACCAGTAGGGCCAAGAAAGATAAAGCTTGCGGTCGGTCGATTCGGGTCTGCCAACCCAGCTCGCGATCGCTGAATTGAATCTGCAACTGCCGTAACGGCTTCATCTTGCCCAATAACTCGCTGGTGGAGTTCGTCTTCTAGCAGTAACAGTTTCTGCATTTCTGACTGCACTAGCTTGCTAATGGGAATTCCGGTCCACTTAGAAATAATCTCAGCAATGTCTTCTTCAGTTACTTCTTCTCGCAACAAGGTACGACCGCTAGCCTGAGATTCAGCCAGTTTTTTTTCTGCATAAGAGACTTTTTCTTGAAGTTCGTTGAGTTTGCCATATTTCAGCTCAGCAGCTCGATTATAGTCATACTCTCGCTCTGCTTGAGCAATCTCAATGTTGACACGATCAATCTCTTCTTTAACTACCTGGATTTGATCGATGCCATCTTTCTCTGACTGCCACTGGGCGTTGAGGGTACTTTGTTCTTCTTTAAGGTTGGCCAGTTCTCTCTCTAGACGTTCTAAACGCTCAATAGCCCCAGCATCAGTTTCATTTTTGAGAGAGAGCCGCTCCATCTCTAGCTGCAGAATCTTGCGGGCAACTTCATCTAGCTCTTCTGGCTTGGACGTAATCTCCATTTTGAGCTTGGCTGCAGCTTCATCTTCTAAGTCAATGGCTTTGTCGGGTAAAAAGCGATCGCTAATGTCCCGAGTCTCCAGTGTGGCTGCTGCTACCAATGCATTGTCTGCAATGGTGACACCGTGGTGTAGCTCGTAGCGTTCCTTCAGTCCCCGCAAGATAGAAATGGTATCCACCACCGAGGGCTGATCAATATAGACTTGCTGGAACCGGCGCTCAAGAGCGGCATCTTTTTCGATGTACTGACGATATTCATCCAGCGTCGTTGCACCAATACAGCGCAGCTCGCCCCGAGCCAGCATGGGCTTGAGCAGGTTGCCAGCATCCATGGCACCTTGTGTGGCACCGGCACCCACCACGGTATGGATTTCATCAATAAAGAGGACGATCTGTCCCTGGGAGTCGGTGACTTCTTTGAGTACGGCTTTGAGACGCTCTTCAAATTCGCCACGGTATTTGGCGCCGGCAATCAGGGCACCCATATCTAGGGCAATCAGTTTGCGATCGCGCAGCGACTGGGGCACATCATTATTAATAATCCGCTGAGCCATACCTTCAGCTATGGCGGTCTTACCCACACCTGGTTCACCAATGAGCACAGGATTATTTTTTGTACGGCGAGACAAAATTTGGATGGTCCGACGAATTTCATCATCCCGACCGATGACCGGGTCTAGCCGCCCCTCGCGGGCATACTCAGTCAGGTCACGGCCATATTTTTCTAACGCTTCGTATTTACCTTCAGGGTTTTGATCGGTCACCTTTTGATGGCCTCGTACTTGTTTAACAGCAGTTTTGAGCTGCTTGGCGTTCAGACCCGCCTCCCGCAGCAGGGATTTACCAAAGCGACCATCTTCTGGATAGCCCAGCAGTAAATGTTCGATGGAAATGTAATCGTCGTCAAAGTCTTTGCGGAGTGCCTCTGCATTATCTAGCAAAGTATTCAACGAACGACCTAAATATAGGTTGTCGCTTTGACCCTTTACCTGGGGCTGTTTACGCAAAAATGCTTCGGTGGCGCTGCGGAGTTTGTTTACAGAGGCCCCGGCCTTTTGCAAAATCCGACTGGCCAATCCGTCTTGCTCAAACAGAGCCAGCATCAAATGCTCAGTCTCGATTTGCTGATGCTGCCATTGTTTCGCTAGCTCGGTAGTCGCTGCGATCGCAGCCCATGCCTGCTCAGTAAACTGATTTGGATTAGATGGTTGCATAGCCAAGCCTCTTGCATGTGCGCCTATATGCATTCTAGGAAAAACCCCAAAGATGCCATGATCGGTGTTCCCCCTGCTACAAGGTAGGTATTGCCGCCCATATCTAAAAACCTGCACACTTCGTCCGTAGCCGCCAACAAAATGAGGGTATGTTACAAATAGGTGCTGAGGGGTAAAAACGTAAGATTTCTAGGATACTTACTTGATATATAAGTAGAAATCTGTATTTTGAAGAAGAGTGTTGATTAGCTAGACGTTTTGCCTAATCTTCCCCGACGAGAGACTGGTCCGCTGCCTTCTGCGCTGCGTCAGACGCTATATTCCACCTACTGTAAGCAGGAACCGCTGCGACGGCTTTCCCGTACGTTCTCGCCACTTGAGTTTGTGCGTTTTCTTAGCTATATCAACATTCACACAGTTAAAGCCGTCATCCATGCCACGCTGCGCCGACGGTTACCGAGTCTTGCTTCTGAAATGGCCTATAACGCCATGCTGGGCTTATTTCCAGGCATCCTGGCAATGCTGACGGCCATCGGCTTGGTTAATTCTTTAGAAAATACATTTAACCGGTTGGCGATGAGCCTGAGTGAAATTGCACCAGGGGCCGTCAACGAGTTAATTCAAAATTTTGCGGCTGAGGTTACTCAAGGGGGTAATCGGGGGTTATTTTCCTTAAGTTTTGGCATCTCACTGTGGGCATCATCTGGGGCCATTAGTGCTGCCATGCGCGCCTTAGATGAAATCCATCAAATTCCCATCGAGCAGCGGCGGCCCTTTTGGAAATCTCGAATTTTATCCATTGGTCTCACCCTTGGCACTATCTTGCTGCTGATGACCGCATCTTATCTTGTCTTTATTAGCGCCGGTGTCATTAAGCTTCTGGCCCAACAAAGTGGTGACACTGTCGGTGTATGGATGTTGCGCATTTGGGAACTGCTGACCTGGCCCTTGGCATTGAGCATCGTGTCATCAGCCTTTGCCTTTGTCTATCGCTTTGGTCCCAGTCGATGGACCCGGGGCAAACCCCTAATGCCGGGCGCAGTATTAGCAGCCCTCTCCTGGGCACTTTTATCAGCGTCGTTCCGCATGTATGTAGCCCAGTTTGGTAACTACAACAAGGTTTACGGTGCCATTGGTACCGTAATTGTCCTTTTGTTGTGGCTATTTCTTACCTCTTTGGTAATGCTCATTGGCGACCAGCTCAACGTCATTGTGGGTGAGCTGATGATTCACAGTCCGCGTATGCCCCTGGTCAGACGCAGACAGCAACCAACAGCCGACTATCGCAATGCTAGCCAGCTCCCCAGCTTAGACAAATCAACCATCAATAAAGACCGACACCGGTAACCCTGTCAACACATGAAAAATTTGTAGGGGCGTTCCATGGAACGCCCCTACAAATTTTTCATGCCGAAGCCAAAACTTCTACCTCATCACCAACCGATAATATCCCTTCACGGTGGGCGATCAAATTTTGACCAAACCAAATTGCGTGGTCCCAACGGCGATAGGTTGCCAGGGTCTTTAGAGGTTCTTTGCCTTGCTGACCGGTTGCCTGGTCTACACCAGGGATAGAACAGCGAGAACAGGATTTGGCAACATCAAACACAATATCGCCGATCTTAATTTGCTTCCAGGTGTCTTCAGCAAAGGGTGTACACCCTTTGACAACGAGGTTGGGGCGAAAACGATTCATCGGCACTGGCTGCTCTAGTTTGCCGTTGAGGTCTGCCAGTGATGCCTCTGAAATTAGTAAAAACGGATAGGCATCGGAAAGGCTATTGGCTGTCTCGAAACGACCATGATCTGTCGGACGATGGGTACTGTCGGGCATATACACCAGCTGAGCGTCAATGCCGAGAAAATCACTGAGCCACTGGACTGCTTTATCCCCCATAAACCAGGCTACACAGGCATCACCCCAGACATCGACATTTACCGGCTGGGCTTTATCTGGCACCGCTGGAAGCGTCAGTGGGGAGTTTGCCGTGCCTGCAATGCTCAAATGTAGCTGCTCATCTACCGCAACTTTAATAAGAGACAGTTTAGGGAGCTTGCGCTGGGTGAGAAATTTTCCATTGCGATCGCACACCATCCATCGCCGATCATGCAGCAGTCCCCGGTTTGTTACCTGTGACTGACGTAACGCAATCCCCATGGCTGATTTAATCGGATATGTATTTAGCTCGCTCAGCGTGATCACAGACATCGTAAGTCCTCCCAAGGACGGTTATCCGACCGACGACCCCTGGTTCAATCGCCGCAAAATTATCTATAACTTAGGATAGTTCTTGGTGTAGATACTGCTGCTAAAAGCGGGCAACACCCACCGTTATCTTTTGACAAAAGACCATGGAAAAGCTCTACCGAATGGAAGATGCCCAGCGGATTTTGCAGCTTGCGATCGCGCAGGAAACCGAATCGGGTGAGCTATCACATCAACAGCTGCTAGAAATTGCTGAGGAGCTTCACAATAGTCCGGCTACCCTTGAGGACGCGAAACAAGAATGGCAAATCATGAAGGGTCAGGCCGAAGACCATCGCCTCTTTCAACATCAGCGGACGCAGCGTCTCCAGAGTCAGCTGATGCGCTACAGCATTATTGTCACGTTTCTAGTGGTGCTTGATTTTCTCACCCCTGGCGGCACATTCTTAGGACATCTTGGGTTTTCCCTTTATGTGGCCCTCTTTTGGGGTCTAGGTCTATCGCTTAAAGCCTGGCGCACATTACAAACGTCAGGTGAACGGTATGAACGAGATCTCAACAAATGGCGACGTAAGCGCAGCGTAGAAAAGAAAATCAACGGCGTCGTCAATCGCTTCCTTGGCCCTGTTTAAAGCTTGAAAACGTAGCAGCGCATTTTAAGTTGACGTAAAGTCTCAAATTAATATTTTTTATGTACAACTACCTTGCCCTCAAGCTCTGCTAGAGCTTGAGGGCAAGGTTTATCAAGGCAACGCAGAATCAAAATGCTGTGTTGGCTGATCCAAGCCATGTAAACGGTCAGGCCGATTTTTATAAATTTCTCTTGTAGATGCCAAGATATGTTGCACTTTATGGACGATCCTGCAATGATACGAAACACAAGGCTGATTGTGTGTTTCCTTGCTTCTCACTCAGTAGCTGCAGGTATGATCTAATTTAATATTTCATACCTGTAGCTCACCAAATTCTGGTGCATGTACCCTTCATGATGGGAGAGCCTCCAGCCAACCAATCGTCTAATCAACCGCCCTGTCGCTTCATTCAAGTTTGTCAGTATCGAAGCTGTCAGCGTTTTCAATCGGCGGATGTACTTGCAGCCTTTAAACAGCACGCTAGCTCCGAGCTAAGGGTTATTTCTAGTTCGTGCCTAGGTCAATGCGGTTCTGGTCCGACCGTTAGGGTTGTTCCAGATAATGTCTGGTATTGTCGTGTTCGCCCCGCTGACACAGCTGAGATTGTGGAGCAGCACATCATGCAGGGTAAACCGGTCAAACGACTGTTGCATCGGCGGTTTCATCCAGATTACAACAGCCTAGTGGCAAAGCTAGAGTCCCAGCAGAGCAGCCATGGGTCATAACTGTTTAGTCGTGTTTAGTCGTATAGGGCCAGATTGCTAGCAGGTGCCACATTCGTTTCCAGGTGCCACATTCGTTTCCAGAGGCCACACGGTTTCTTAGCAACCGCCCACAGCAAATCTACATTCCCCAGTGGAGAACCGGAGTATACTAGAGGGGATGCAGCCAAGCCGCCCCGTGGAACTCTCCTGCAAAAGTGAATACGCTCTTTTAGCCCTATTGGAACTTAGCTTGCACTACGACAAGGGTGAGCCTCTGCAAATTCGTCAGATTGCTGCCCAGCAAAATATCCCTGATCGGTATTTAGAGCAGCTCCTAGCCACATTACGCCGAGCCGGTTTTGTCAAAAGCCAGCGTGGCGCTAAAGGTGGCTATTTGTTAGCACAGGCTCCATGGAACGTCATGCTTCTAGACGTTGTGAATTGTATCGAAGGTCTAGAAAATAAGGACAATGCAGGCGATGCTGTATTGACGACGGAGCGACAGGTTGTACGAGACTTGTGGCAAACGGTGCAGGAAGCCGCTAGAAAAGTGCTGTCTGCCCATACTTTGCAAGATTTGGTGGAACAGCGCAACGCCAAACACCAAGTTGATTTGATGTATTACATTTAGCGCGTCGAGAATAACGAACCATGCGGATCGCCCAAAATATCACTGAACTGGTAGGTCGAACACCGCTAGTAAAACTCAATCGAATTCCTAAAGCTGAAGGCTGCGTAGCGCAAATTGTCTTAAAGCTTGAGGGCATGAATCCATCTGCCTCAGTTAAGGATCGAATTGGAGTCAATATGATTGCGGCTGCAGAAGCCGCTGGAGAGATTCACCCTGGTAAAACCACTTTAGTAGAGCCCACATCTGGGAACACAGGTATTGCTCTGGCGATGGTGTCTGCAGCCTAAGGCTAACGACTAATCTTGACCATGCCAGAGACCATGAGTGCTGAGCGTCGGGCCATGCTCCGTGCCTACGGTGCTGAGCTAGAGCTGACTCCAGGCAATGAGGGTATGGCAGGCTGCATTCAGCGGGCTCAACAGATTGTAGCCTCCACCCCTGATGCCTATATGCTTCAGCAATTTCGCAATCCAGCTAACCCAGACATGCATCGCTGCACCACCGCTGAAGAAATCTGGCAGGACACCGAAGGACAAGCAGACTTTTTGGTGGCAGGGGTGGGTACGAGAGGCACCATTACTGGGGTAAGCGATGTCCTAAAGCAGCGTAAGCCTGAGTTTCAAACAATTGCTGTAGAACCCGCCAACAGCCAGGTCCTAACCGGTGGTAAACCTGGTCCTCATAAAATTCAAGGCATTGGTGCTGGCTTTGTGCCAGAAGTTCTAAAAGTAAAGTTGATTGATGAGGTGATCGCGGTTACCGATGATGAAGCGATCTCATTTGGCCGTCGCCTGGCCAACGAGGAAGGCATTCTATCGGGCATTTCCAGCGGTGCAGCCCTCAGCGCAGCGATTAAAGTGGGCCGTCGCGCTGAAAATGCTGACAAATTAATTGTGGTGATCCAGCCTAGCTTTGGTGAGCGCTACCTCAGTACGCCGCTATTCCAAGATCCGTCCCTAACGGCTGCTCTGGTCAATGCCCGCTAAAGCCGGCCAATACGACCAGCACAGCCACTTCAACCCATTCCACCGTTGCTCCATAGGTGTCTCCGGTATGGCCACCAAGCTTACGGTTTAGCCAGCTTGTGACTATCCACGCACTGCCTAAACCAGCTCCGGTGGCAGCGAGGCCATATTTCCAGGTAATTCCTCCGGTATAAACTGCCAGGGTTGTTAAAAGCACTAGCCCAGCCGCACAGGGCAACGTATACCAGCCAGACGGTATCGCTTTTTTATGAAAAGCACCTTTGCCGCTGGGCTTGAGATAGGGGTAGCGAGCAATCGCCCACTGCTGGCCCCAGCGCCCCCAAGCCAGAGCAGCGATGAGGGCAAACCAACGTCCCTGAGTAATCGCGGCAAAGGCAACTGTTTTGAGCAGCAGGATTGCGATCGCAACCATCACTCCAAACGCACCTGCACAGCTGTCGGTCATTACCGCCAATCGTCGCTGATGATCCTGTACCGCTAGACCATCTGCCGTATCCATGGCCCCATCAAGATGTAAGCCTCCTGTTAGCCACAATCCGGCTAGAACCACCAAAGCGCTCCGCAGCACAATCGGCAGTTTCACACTCAACAATCCATCTAGCCCCGATAGCAGCACTCCCAAACCAAAACCCACCACAGGAGCCATGCGTGCGATTTGGCCAAACTCGACTGGCCATCTTTGGGGCAGCGGTAAGCAGGTATAAAACAGCAGCGCTCCATTCAATAAAGCCCACTGCTGACGCCCAACCCTAATAACCTGCCTAATTCGTCGCCCTGCTCCACCCATGTCTTACCAGCAAATAAACACAGCACCTAACCGTGCCTTAGAACAATCATGTCAATTGAAAATCAGAAATCATGTTCAGTATTCTGGCTGAAGGCAGTACAAGAAGTTGCTGAAATAATGAGGAATTATAAAGTCTTGTGCCAACAACAGAAAGATTATTTTCGTCTTTGACGTTCCAAATAATCAGATTTCAACTATCTTGAGTATAGATTGTTAAAACTTCGGTGTTTCACGGGCCCAGTGCTGACTCTAAGCCCATCTACCGACCTTGTTATGAGCTATCAACCTTCAACAACTTCCCTGCCGGCTCCCTGTCTTGTTGACATGGGCACCGTGATCAACAAAAAAGATATGACACGTATCTTGCAGCATCTGGGACGTGTCCGATATATCCACAATCAAGAGCAACAAATACTCAAAGAGGGTGAAGGATATGTCGTTGAAGTCTTTAGTGATCCACAGCAAGCAACGCTAGTTGCAAACAGCAGTCTGTATCTCAACGTTGCCAGTTTTGACTATATGGAAATGGGGCAACTGGATGATAATCAGCCTTATTTTGATCTAATTCAAGACAATCGCTGTTTGCGCATATTGCCCCTAACAAATCCTCTGACAGAACGCAACAGCTGCAATGTCAATGATGCGGCGCTAGAGGCAATGTTGGCTGAGGCGCTGACCGCTCGATGGGATGCATGTTTGGATGACGACAACAATAATTTTGCTAGCTAATTGCTTGTCTCTGTTATCCCTAATCTAGTACGGTTTGTCAGAGCAGTACTTTAGGACAGCGCTAACTGTTGGCTACTGACCATTTTTTCTTTGAACATCAGGCATCTTGCTCTCACACCCAGGCCAGAGCAGGGACATTTCATACGCCCCATGGCCCCGTGCAAACGCCACGGTTCATGCCAGTGGGTACATTGGCTAATGTTAAAACCGTCACCCCAGCTCAGCTGAAGGATGCTGGGGCTCAAATGATTTTGGCTAACACCTATCATCTCCACCTGCAGCCGGGTGAGGAGTTGGTTGCTGCAGCCGGTGGTCTACACAAATTTATGGCATGGCCTGGACCGATTTTGACCGACTCAGGCGGGTTTCAGGTTTTTAGCCTGAGTAAAATTCGCACCATCTCTGAAGAAGGCGTTACCTTTCGTTCACCCCGCGATGGACGCGTTATCCATATGCCGCCTGAAGCGTCCATGCGCATCCAAAATCAGCTGGGAGCTGATGTGATTATGGCATTTGATGAATGCCCACCCTACCCTGCAGATCGCGAGGCTGTAGAGGCCGCAACTCAGCGCACCTATCGCTGGCTCAAACGCTGCATAGAGGCTCATCAACGTAGTGACCAGGCGCTGTTTGGCATTGTGCAAGGGGGAGTTCATTTGGATTTACGACAAGCCGCCGCCGAACAGCTAGTTCAGCTGGACTTACCTGGTTATGCCATTGGCGGTGTCAGCGTGGGTGAACCACCCGAGCTAATTGAGAAAATTGTTCAGGCTACGACACCGCTACTCCCGACCGATAAACCCCGTTATTTAATGGGTGTGGGTACCTATCGAGAAATGGCCCAATCAATTGCCGCTGGCGTCGATCTATTTGACTGTGGCATTCCCACACGATTTGCTCGGCATGGAGCAGCACTGGTTCAGGGTGAGCGCTGGAATTTGAAGAATAAGCAGTTTCGTCAGGATCTGACGCCCCTCGACGAGTCGTGCTCTTGCTACACCTGTCAAAATTTTACCCGCGCCTACTTATGCCACTTAATTCATGCCCATGAGCTGCTGGCCTATACGCTGCTTTCGATTCACAACATTACAGAACTGATTCGGTTTACCCAGTCGATTCGTAAAGCAATCTTACAAAATGAGTTTGCGGCAAGGTTTCAAACTTGGCTGGAGCCCTCTAATAACAGTGCTTAGGGCGAATATTAACAAACTTGAGGGCGTGCCACATCATGTTAAGATGTGAGTCAAATATTAAACAAACTATCGCCAAAGTAGAGAGGTTTTCATGGACGCAGTCTTGTTGTTAGCTAAACTCCCCGAAGCTTATCAAGCCTTCGCTCCCCTGGTGGATATTTTGCCTATCCTACCTATTTTCTTTTTGCTGTTAGCTTTTGTTTGGCAAGCATCTGTCGGCTTTCGCTAAGGAGCATTTTGCTTAAATGCAAGGGCATGTTCAAGGCTTCTGAGCTGATGCTTTGAAGAGCTTCGTATGCGATCGCAAGTATCGACTGCATGCTTTATAAAGCTGTGAATTCATGCAGCAACAACAGGTTTTTTATTAGCAAAAGAGAGGAGTGATCTGTTAAATCACTCCTCTCTTTTGTTATGGGAGCTTTATTTCCCTTCCCCAAACCTGATGCTTTGCGCACATTGCCCAGTTTTATAAAGTCATGTGAGTATATTCATGCTGTTTTACATTGTCTGCCGCAGTCACCTTATGAACTGCGTTAAGAACACGCTTTTTCTCAGTTGAAAAGTTCACCTCAGAAAATACTTGGCCATGGGGAAGTTTTGCTTGGATATCTGTCTTATTTTGATAGGTTCTTGCAGCTGCCATGGCCCGTTCAGCAAAGTTTTCGCAAAAATTAGCTTCCTGAGCTTCAGCAGGCAGCTGCTCCATTGTTGGTTCATTTTCATGCAAAAGCTCACTCAGGCAAACACTGTAAAGCGCTTTATAAGATGTAGGGACTCCCTTTACTAACGCTTCAAAATAAGCAGAGGGAACAGGTTCTAAGACTTTTACCGGCACCACATTACCATCTTGCTTTGTGAAGCAGTGGGCCAAACCAACCAGTACATAGTCGCTGGGCGAAGAAGAAAGAGTCATAGGAACCCAAAACGCGTTCGATAGCTTTACCGTTTATCATCCTAACTGTCTTAAGTTGGTGGCAAAGAATTCCTCGTAAATCCGTTATAAAACCCTATGAGCTGTAATGTTTGGCAATCTCGGGCCGCTGATTAACTGACGGCAAAACGCTCTATGGATTTACGTACAAGCACCGATGAACTTTGTGCTTTTTATAAATACTCCGTTATTTCTCGGTTGGGTCCAAAGCAACAGCTATGTAACTATACCCAACAGTAGCGTTGGTTAACCTACTGACAGCGCTAGTGCTTTGGAATACAACTCATAGTTCACAACATAGGTGATCGCCGAAAGCCATCAATAAAAGCAGCTATGTGCGGCAACATTGGCTTAACACATTTAGTCGATTGCCATAGCTATCACTACCAGTTATCCACCACAGGGAAGGCGGCTACCAATGTTATCCACAGTGCAATTACCCACACGCTTAGAACAACAGTCAGACGCAGAGACCCAAAAGTTGCTGCATACATTGGTGCGTCAGGCGGTTAGTCAACAGGCCTATACTAAAGCCATTCCGCTCATCACTTGCTTAATTACAAAAGAACCTCAAAACCCTAACAACTACAATAATCGAGGGCTGATGTACTATCACTGCCAGCATTGGTCCCAAGCCATGGCAGATTACAATCGAGCAATTCAGCTTAATTCCAATAAAGACAAGGTTTACACCAACAGAGCCAAATGTAACCTTGCTCTGAGACAATGGAGCGCTGCGATCGCAGACTATGATTGCGCTATCGATATCAACCCCTACAACATCAAAGCGCGTATCCGTCAGGGTGTTCTATTTAGGGCTCTTGAGATGTACAACGATGCAATCGTTTGTTTTGGGCTAGCACTATTTCTAGGGAAATTAAACGTCCATATATATGGAGAACGCGGTCGCACGCATCAGTTAAATGGTCACTGGAATTGCGCAATTGGCGACTATCAAAGGGCGCTAGAGTTGCTCAATAGATCACCCAATCAATTCTTGGAAGAGCAAATCCAGTCCTGGATATCAGAGATGCTTAGTTAGTCAATAGAAATTGTTTGGGGGCCCTTGCCAGCATCATCGTCGTCATCGCTTTGGTTATCAACCTCAGCTCCCTGGTTCTCTAGCCAGCTTTTTACTGGATCATCATTCAAGTTGAGCCTTAGCAGACCGGATGCAAACCCACCAAAAAAGGCAACAGGCTGTCCGAAAAGCTCTTGCACAATCGGTGTTAGCTCATCAAGAAACATAAAATTAACAGGTCGTCACCAAAATACCTTAGTTATCCTAACGCGGCGAAGGAAAATCGCACAAAAAGAATAGCAAAATCCAGCTAGCGACGCCCCCGACGGCCATTGGGGTAGACGGTGGACCAATTTGTTTTTGTCGTTGCCAGTTGGTCTTCGGTCAGGTTAGCGCCCGTCAGGTCGGCTCCGCAGAGATTTACACCTCGCAGATTAGCGCCCGTCAGATTACTACGACTTAAATTAGCACCTCGTAAATCGCTATTCTCTAAATTTGAAGCTCCCATATAGGCGTTGGAAAGCTTTGCATTTTTTAGATTACATTGGCGCAGATCAGCCTTACTAAAGTTGGCGTTGGTAAAATCAGCACCTTGTAAATTACACTCTCGCAGCTGCGCACCTGCAAAGCTAGCCCCACTCAGCGTCATGCGCTGCAGATTAAGACGAGACAGTGGCTGTAATGAGAAGTCGCGGTGTCCTCGACCATAGGCTCTTTGAACAGCATCAGGAGTAATTTTTTTGCCATGGCCAGAAAACGGTCCCGACTGGCTAGAGCTTGTGGATAATAGATTGCCGGATGAGCGTCGCGGTGCAATTGGCGAAGGCTTTGTGTTTTGACGACGTTCTCGGCGGGCACGAATGGCGGCTGCCATACGCGCAGAGGGTGAAGCCAGGGATTGGGAATCATCCAAACCAAGAACAGTTGCTGTGTCATCACTATTAAACGATGGCTGACTAACTGGCCCTGCGTCTTTAGGCGTATTTGTCGGAATCGCCATATTTTGGGCCAGGCTAGCTAAATACGGCTCTAAATCTAGATCACGCAAAATAGCGTCAGCCGAGCTATAGCGATGTCGCACTGAGATCTCTAGCATCTTGCTCAGCACACCCGCAAAGTGATCGCTCACTTTAACGTGCTGCTGCCAGAGGATCTCACCCGACTGAGGATCGTAAGACATCTCCTTAGGTGACTTAGCTGTCAGGAGATAAAGACAGGTAACACCAATGGCATAAATATCGCT
>JBHJIV010000071.1:0-6604 GCA_050043105.1 Leptolyngbyaceae cyanobacterium
GAGAGTTGACACCATCACCAGGATTAACATTGCCCAGATCTGCCCGTTCTTCATAGCGTTTCCAATAGCTTTCCCCACCCCATTCGTGGACAGGCTTAAAGCCACCGGTTTCAATCCGGATGGTCGCTAATAGCCCAATCAACACCATGTTGTCTGCAATGTCGTATTTTTTCATGGCCGACAAGATCCCCGGCAGGTAAACCTTGCAGTCTTCCAAAGAACATTCCAGGATCTCAGACACTTCCTCTGGTGTAGTCAGCTGTGGTCCAGCAGCGACAGCAACACCGCCCGATTCTCCGCCAGCCCCCCCATTGGTCTGACTTTCCAAAGCACTGTTTTGTTCAGTCAAAATTGTTTTCAGAGACTGAAAGTCACCCGTTTCTTCCCAATCGAGGGCATGTTGCCCTAAAGGAGGTAGACTACCTGTTGAACTAATGGGTTTACTCGGTGTCTGTCGGGGAGTGGGGCGGCGATCCGAAGTGGGGTTTGGCGACATCAGAGACTGTATTTCAGCCGCTGGTGGTGTATCTTCCGCAAGACTGTCTGCTTGAGGAGAGACCGAGGGCATTTGGATATCTAGTAGAGAGCCAGAATAGCCCCCTTCATCAGGGCTTGAAGTTGGGCGAACTTGCGCTTCAGCTAAACGAGCTCGTTCTAATTCGAGTCGCTGAGTCCGCTCTTCTAGCTCTTGATTAGGACGCGTGAGGGCTTGTTCAGCAGTGTTGATAGCTTCATCAGCATCTTCCTTACTTTCCTCTTGTTTCTCTTCTAAACGAGCAACGAAGCCTTCTACATCTTTTTGAATATAGGCTTCTACCCGTTGAGCAAATGTTTTGTAGGCGTCTGAGTGAACTTTGAATTTTCGATAGGGACCGGCTAGTTGCATAAACTGCCAGCCCTCGATTTTCATACTTTCTGCCGTACTACGATAGTTTCGATACTTTTCACCTGGCAAAAAGAACTCTTCTACAGCAGCAGAGATAGCCACTACCGTACTAAGACCAAGGGCGGCGTACCTGAGTCGAGTGCCGATTTCATCATCAAGATTCAAACCGACCATGACCGGAACAATCACACCGCCAATGATAGTGACTAAGCGCAGCTTATAGTGCCTATCTCGCTCCTTGGTGGCCCGTCCTTCCAGCCACATTACCTGGTCTAACCAGCGATTTTTGAGAAACTCTTTACGCAGATCCGAAATTTCAAGCTTATCGATTAAGCCTCCTAAGGTTTGCTTTAGATATACGCTGTAATCATTTTTCTTGGCCATTTTGTTTTGAGTTAGATGCAGGTCGAAGGCAAGCTACTTGGATGGAGGTTATGTTGTCTAAAATAACGATATTGGCTATTGAACAGACCACCTTACGTAAGGCAAAACTGAGGGGAGCATGCCCCGCAACTAACTGCCAAAACAGTCTCCCATTGAGAGTGCTCTGCATTATTAAGAGCTATTGAGTTATTTAGAATAAAACGCAACTCAAAGGTACACGGTTTGGCTTTGGGATTAAACTCTCTAATTTATAAAAATTAACTTACAAACAATTTATCTTGTCTGTTTTATCCGGATGCGCTCGTTAAAGTGTAAGTTCGATTATTTGGGATGGCATAAAGCTTTTGTAAAAATTATCTGTTTATGGTGTCAGGTTGGCATCCATAGGCATTGGTGCCCATAGGCGTTGGCTCACAATGCTGGCTTACAAAGGTTGGAAGAATCTATAAATTCATCGTTGCATTCTGATAAGTTTTTCTCTTGATTGGCTGTGTATCTCTGTTGTTTCATCTAATAGCTCTATGGATTTAACTCTAAAAAAACTTGAGACAGAGTATAAGTCAGCATTTGAGCGTTGTGAACTTTTGCCAGATGCAGAGCCGACCGTTAGAGGTGTAGTCGGTCGGATGATTCAGTTGCGATCGCACTACGAAGCCGTTGAAAAAGCCACTAGCGTTCCCTGGTGGTTTGTGGGCATTTTGCACTACAGCGAATGGAACTTTCGTGAACCCGCCCAGTTTGAACGTCAGGCTATCGATACGCTGATTGCTAAAAAATTTCACCAGGCCAAGACCCGCACATTAGGAGCGCTCTTGTGGGGATTTGACGTATGGCATGGGTTTCGTGGGGGTGCTGGCCAAGAATCCACCTGGGTTTGGGGCGGGACTAATATTTTGAAGGAAAAAACACCCCGCATTGGTCCTGCAGCTGTGATGCGCTACTTACAGGCACAGCAGCTAGTCGATTTGGGCGAGCCAAACGGCTCAGTAGAGATGCTGGTGCTGGCAGATACTCTGTTTAAGGTGAGCCCAGAGCAAGGGGTTAAGTTATCAGACAGTGACAAAATCTTAGTTAGGGCCGGTACACGGCTGCAGGTGCTCAGCGATGAGCCGGATAAAGGCAATCATGTAAAGGTGCGGATTCCAGACGGTGTGCTGATGGGGCAAAATGAGCGACTGGACTGGTATGTATTCACTAAGCACATCCAGATAGAAGGCACAGAACCCAACAATAAGCCTCAAGACCCACCGGTCGAACCCGAGCCCAAAATTGCTGAAGCTGACCGTGGTCAACCCATAACGGTGCCTAAGTTAGGCACCGTATATCTGGGTGAACCGATTTTGACCAATGGTCACTTTAGCTGGGCTGAGGCCACTAAAAACGGGAGTCGTATTCCCGTTGATGAGACTGTGGTTAACGGGATTCTCACGATCGCCGAAGCCATGGAAGAAGTGCGTGACTATTTAGGTGGGCGACCAATTACGGTCACCTCCTGGTACCGTGACCCCACTTCAAATCGTAAAGCGGGGGGGGCCAGCCGGTCACGTCATCTTTCGGGAGATGCGGTCGATTTTGTAGTACAGGGGATCGCCCCACCCGATGTAAACCCCAAACTAGACTCCTGGTGGGGTGATCGTGGCGGGTTGGCCAGTTCGTCAGTCTTTACCCACATTGATGCTCGAGGATATCGGGCTCGTTGGAGTTACGGGTTTTAATCAAGACCCACAAACTGGTCCAGCTAAAGGACTTCAGCCTACGGGCTGGTTAATAAACCAGCCAAGGCGTTGACGTATTACTGAAAATCTCATGTCACACCCATCATCTTCTCTGCAGGATGTCTTTATTTCCTATGGCAGAGCAGATAGCCGTTTATTTGCTAGACGGATCAACGACCAGCTTGTGGAGGCAGGGTTAGAAGTCTGGTTTGATTTTGACGACATTCCTCTGGGGGTGGACTACCAGCGTCAGATTAACAAGGGCATTGAAAGAGCAGATAATTTTCTCTTTATTATTTCTCCCCACTCAGTTAATTCCCCTTATTGTGCCAAAGAAATTGAGCTGGCATTAGCGTATAACAAACGCATTATCCCGCTGCTGCATGTTGAAGAGATTAGCTATGAGACCTGGCAACAGCGTAATCCTGAGGCAAATATAAGCGGCTGGCAGGCGCTGCAAGAGAAAGGGTTGCACAGCAGTTTTGCCAACCTGCACCCTGAAATCAGCAAGATTAACTGGGTGTATTTGCGTAAAGGGATTGATGATTTTGATGTGGGCATTGCTGGACTCGAGGCGATTTTGGCCCGCCAGCAGTCCTATGTCCATCAACATACGGTATTGCTGGTTCAGGCGCTGGAATGGCAGCAGCGGCAGCGGCAGTCTGAGTATTTGCTCACTGATGATGAGATCTTAGCTAATGCTCATGAATGGCTGACCACGCGCTATGAGCAGCCCCCCTGTGTCCCCACCGATTTGCACTGTGAATTTATTACAGAGAGTCTCAAACTGACGAACGATCAGATGACTCAAATTTTTATATCCTACAGCGAAGAGGATATGGCCATTCAGGAGAAAATTCGTAAACGCATGCTGCGTGAGGGGTTCACAGTTTGGATCAACACTGTGGATATTCCCACTGCTGAAGATTTTCAGGTGGCAATCAATCGAGGGATTGAAAAGGCCGACAATGTTGTTTTACTGCTTTCTCCTAGCTCGCTAGCATCGCAATATTGTCAGCAAGAACTTGCCTATGCCCGTCAGTATCATAAGCGGGTTATTCCGCTGTTGGTGCAGTCGATGGATGTGGCCACCCTGCCTGACGAGCTACGTATGCTTCAGTTTATTGATTTTTCATCCCTAGTGTCTGATATTCATTTTGACCGGGCCATAGATGAGCTGATTCGCACGTTGCACACTTCTGCAAACTATGTGAGACACCATAAACGATTGTTGGTGAGGGCATTGGCCTGGGAGCGTCAGAGTCGCGATCGCAAGTTTCTGTTGAGATCCAATGACTTTGCCATGGCCCAAGCTTGGCTATCAGAGTCCAGACCGCCAGGCATATCTCCAACCGATCTCCACACCGCCTACATTCAGGCCAGTCAAGGAATTAATCAGTTCTACGATGCCTTTATCTCCTACGGTCGAGCCGATAGTAAAGTCTTTGCGGCAGATTTGTGCCAACAGCTAAATGGCCACGGGTTTCAGGTTTGGTTTGACCAAAATGATATTCCCCTGGGTGCGGACTTTCAGGAACAAATCAACGACGGTATTGAAAAAAGCCATAATTTTATCTTTATCATCGCTCCCCACTCAGTCAATTCGCCCTACTGTGCTAAAGAAATTTCTCTCGCACTGAAATACAACAAGCGCATTATTCCTATTTTGCATGTGGAAGAAATTCACTATCCCACGTGGAAAGCACGCACACCGGAGGGAACTGAGGAGCAGTGGCAGGCATTTAAGACCGCTGGCAGACACTCCAGCTTTCCCAATATGCCCCCCGGCATTGCCAAGATTAACTGGGTCAATGCCCGTACAGGTATTGATGATCTAACCGCTGTCATTAATGCAATAGCGGCGCTGTGCCATCGTCATGAAGACTATGTTCATCAGCACACCGAACTTTTGATTCGCGCCCTGGCCTGGGAGCGACATCACAACCAGGCGTCTTATTTGCTGATGGGGGAGGAGCGATTAAGGGCGAAAACCTGGCTGATGCGCGAGTTTAGCAATGGGCAGCCCCCCTGCACTGCCAGCCTGGTGCAGGCAGAGTTTATTACAGAAAGTGTTAAAGCTGCCGATGGCGGGATGACTCAGGTCTTTATCTCCTATGCCGAAGAAGATCTCACCACCAAAGAAATTGTGCGCTACCACTTACTCCAGTCAGGGGTTACGGTCTGGACCAATACAGAGGATATCCGGATGGGGGAAGACTTTGAGGTGGCAATTCGGCGGGGTCTAGAGGAGGCCGACAATGTTGTTTATCTCATTTCCCAGGCATCGCTAGCATCAGACTACTGTCAGGAGGAGATTCAACAGGCGTTGGATCTCAATAAGCGGGTTATTCCTATGCTGGTGGAAGACGTAGAGCTTAGTTTAATACCGGAAACCATCCGCAAGATTCAGTTTATTAATCTTACCGACAATCAGGCCGCTGTCGATTTGCAAAAGGATATGGCAGAGCTGCTGCGGGCTCTCGGGCGAGATGCTCCGTACCATAATCAGCACAAACGACTCTTGGTGCGAGCACTGAAATGGGAGCGACAACGACAAAACCGTAGCCTGTTATTGCAGCGTCAGATGCAGAATACCTATTTGGCCTGGGCTCAAACTGCCAAGGACCGGGCACTGTATGGAGCTTTACCGCTACAGCTTGCATTTTTAGAGGCCAGTCAACAGCAATCTCCTGATCAAACGCTGGGGGTGTTTTTTATCCACCACATTGATGATTTTGACTTTTCTCAAAAGCTCAATGAGACCCTGTTAATACAGGGAAAAAGCGCCTGGCTGGCTCCAGAAGGGTCGGCAGGAGAAACAAACCAGCTAGACGAGACCCATCAGCTCATTGATAATGCTGAGAATATTATTTTTGTGCTGTCGCCCAGTTCCGCCAGATGCAGCGCCTGCTTAAATCAGTTGACCTATGCTCAATCTCGACAAAAGCGGATTTTGCCGGTGATTTATCGAGATGTGGTTAGGTCTACTTTACCCAAGACCATTGAGGCATTGCCCTGGAGCGATTTTCGACGATATGATGGCGACTTTTTGGTGAATTTTGGTGAATTGTTCCGCACCTTAGAGAGTGAGCCTTACCATGTGCGATCGCACACCCGGCTGTTGGTCAAGGCGGGGGAATGGGATGCGGCCAAGCGGGATGATAGCTTTTTGCTAAGGGGCAGTGACCTGGCAGACTCAGAGCGATGGCTACAGCAGGCGGCCAATAAAATGCCATCAGTAACGGCTTTGCAAAACGCCTACATTCAGGCAAGTCAGGCGCTACCGTTTAAGAAAATCAAATCGCGTTCTGTGGCGATCGCAACGGCTGTCGCTACCATTGCCATTTCCGTAGTTCGCCTGTTGGGCGGGCTTCAACCTCTAGAGGCCAGCGCCTACGACCAGTTTTTGCGGCGGCGGCCCGATGACGCCCAACAGGATGAACGGTTATTAATTGTTAAGGTCGATAGCCCCAGTGGTGAATGGCTGCGGGAACAAATGATCAACGGTCGCTACGATCCTGGGATTGGCACCATTCCTGACAATGCCCTAGCAGAGGCTATAGAGGTGCTAACTATCCATGAGGCCCGTCTAATTGGTCTAGATTTTTTCCGCGATTTT
>JBHJIV010000072.1:0-15406 GCA_050043105.1 Leptolyngbyaceae cyanobacterium
ACTTTTGTTTACGAAAATTGACGGCTTGCTGCAGCAGCTGCCAGGCTTTGGGTGAGAAAATGGACGGGATGCCAAAATCAAGGGCAATAGGAAACTGTTATTGTTTAAGGGCTACAATCATCCAGTGCAGACTGAGGTACTGACGGATCGTGTTTAAGGACGGCAGCTTATCCTGATGTTTGGGGCTCACATGCTGGTAAATCCGTTCTTTAATCAAAATATTTGTGTCGAGACGTCGCTGTAGCGTAATTTTTTGGTCATAGCCGCCGGTCCAGACGGTGCGATAGGCCAGACATTTATTAATAAATAGGGCGTCGCCATGGTCGGCTACCCGAATCCAGGAGTCAATATCGTCAAAGCCCGTCATGGACAAATCCCATCCACCGGATTGCAGAAAGGCATCGCGACGCACGGCCACCTGAATCGGGGTACCAAAGGGGACAACCTCTAGAAACATGCCGTAGTGGATATCGGCCTGGGGGATGTAAAACGTTTCACCCGGGCCAGTCGCTGGTGTGCGGCTGAGTTCTTGACCATCGCCATCAACCTGGGCGGCCTGGCACGAGCAGATGACGGCTTCAGGACGCTGCGCAATGGATTTGCTCATGTCTTCGATACAGTTGGCAGCTAGATAGTCATCGTCATCTACCAGTTTGACCCAAGTGCCTGTTGCTCGTTCCACACCTGCATTGACCGCGCCTGAGTGATTGGTATTCGTTGGGTTACGGTGGTAAAGCACCTGGTTGCCCAGACTTTCAATATAGTCTTGTGTGCCATCTGTCGAGACATTGTCCACCTCAATCACTTCACAGGGGACGGTCTGGCTGCGCGCGGTTGAGATCGCACGCTTCAATAGCTCTACCCGATTGTAGGTGGTAATCACAATACTAAACGATACCGTTTCTGAATCCATGATCTTTGGCCTTTTTGAGCGCTCCCCGCTATTGTGCCAAATCTGAAGAGGAGTCTTACAAGATTGGGCGATATTTCTGCTAAAGAAACGGATTTACTAGCTGCCAATACTGATTAAAGGTACTGATTATATGGTGATGGGTTTAACGGTTAACGCGTTCGTAAACGATAGACTAAACCGTGTATTGTCACTTAGCGGTAAGCCGACATCCGAATCAGGGGCCAAAAGTTATGAGAGGGTATCTATACGCAGCGGCCGGTAAAAAATATGTTGGCGAAGCTGTTTGTTCAGCTCAAAGTTTAAGGACTGTCGATAAAAGCGCCCACATTACTCTCGTCACAGATCATCCCTTTGAGAGCGATGCATTTAATCAAGTCATTGTTCAACCCACTACAGCACAGACCTATAAGCACGGGTTGTTATACAAAGTGCAGCATCTTTATAATTCATCTCCCTATGATGAGACCCTATTTATAGACAGTGATACATATGTTTGTGAAAACATTGCTCCTATCTTTGAACTGTTAGAGTTTTTTGATGTTGCCATAGCTCCCGATCCTACTGACGTAAATCGACCAAAGTCTCCCCGGTCAGCGCAGCGAATCCGAGCGCTAGATCTCTACAATACTGGGGTGATTCTCTTTAGAAAAAATGAGCGTAATGATGAGTTATTTAATCGCTGGCTGCGAATTTATAACGATAAGCTAGAAAATGCAACGCTAGGTAAAGAAAACGACCAAACATCCTTTATAGAAGCCTGGCTGCAGTCAAATTCAAAAATCTACGTTCTCTCCCATGCCTGGAATGCCAGAACGCCCTTTTTCTTTACCCTCAATCAGTCGGTCAAGATTATTCACGGTAGACACAAGGACTACGAAGTTATCAAGGAACGGCTGAATAAACCTCACCATTCCAGACATCGTTGCTGGTTGCCTGTGCACCAAAAGTGTGTGATGAAAAAGTCAGGCTGGCTATACCATACAAAAACCCTTGCCAGTCAGTGGAAGCGGCGACTGTTGAAAATCCTCAAAGGAGTCGGCGTTACATAATTTTCTACAGCTAATACATCTCATACTTCAAAAACTGACAGGGGATAGACCCGTTATAGATGGGTATTTTTCTGGCTGTTCTTAGACCAATGCACTTGGTTAGGGCCTTGTTGCCGCTCAGAATATAGGCGGTCCAGCCCTTAAAGCGCTGTTTGAGAATATCGCCCATGAGTTTATAAAACGGGGCGAGGTTTTCTGTATGACCAAGGCGTTCTCCATAAGGCGGATTGCAGATGAGAATGCCGCTGTCGGCAGGGGCCTCAATATCAGCAAAGTCAATGTAGTTAAAGTCGATATGGTTGGCCACACCGCTATAGTCGGCATTGGTACGGGCATCGTCCAAGATATCTAGGTCGCGATCGCACCCTACCACCGGCACCGTTAGTTCAGCTCTCTGTCGATTTTTAGCCTCCTGCACTAGCTTGTGCCAAAGATGTTCGTCATAGTCGGGCCAGGTTTGAAAGCCAAACCCCTGGCTAGTTTCATCACGAAATAACCCAGGGGCAATATTTAATGCCTGGAGTGTTGCCTCAATGGGTAAGGTGCCAGACCCACACATCGGGTCTAGAAATGCTCCATGGCCAGACCACTCGGTGAGTCGTACCAGTGCAGCGGCTAGAGATTCTTTTAGGGGGGCTGTACCCATAGCAGGGCGGTAGCCACGACGATGGAGACTACTGCCGGAACTATCTAAACTGACGGTGGCTTTGTTGTCGTTAATGTGCACATTGACTTGCACATCGGGTTTTTCGGTATCGACATCGGAGCGTTCGCCATGGCGATCTTGCTGCTGGTCGACGATGGCGTTTTTAACCTGTAGTGCAGTGAAGTGGCTATGGTTGAGGCGAGTGTTTTTGCCGGTGGCTTTGACTGCCAGGGTGTGGCCAGGGGAAATATGAACGTCCCAATCGATGCTCTGGATGCCGCGATAGAGAGCGTCGCTGTCATGACAGGATACACGGGCGGCCGTAACTAGAATGCGAAAGGGGAGTCTGGCCCAAAGATTGATAGTGTAGAGACGCGTGCGATCGCACCGAAAGCCCACTCCGCAAAAGCCGGGCTCTACTCCGTCTGCCCCCAGTTCTTCTAGCTCTTGGGCGGCGAGTTCTTCTAATCCACGGGCGACGGTTGCAAAGCAGTTAATCATTTGGGCTACGGTGAGGTTGACTGTTTTTTTTAGCGGTGTAGCTAAGATGAACTTTGCTTTTCCCATACGGCCCGCACCAGGCGAATTTCGTTGTAGTCAAAGGTTTCACCCAGCTCGTCACGAATCGTTCTTAAGGAATGGGAACCTACTTTTTCAATGGCTTCAAAAATAGGAACCTGTCGTTCTGGCGACACTAGTTTGTTTAAGTCAATATCTTGACCCATTTCAATGAGCTGATCTAGATGTTCAATGATGGTCCCCAGTCGTAACCCTCGCTCTAGGGCAATCTCAGAAGGGGAAAGTCCCTGTTTGTGTAGGCTGTGGGTGGTGATATAGGTGGATGTTAGTTCTGTAGACGATTTGCGAGGTTCTGCTGTGGGGGCGGCACCGTTAGGCGTTAGATTGTGGGACTGGCAAAAGTGCTGAATTTCGTTTGTAAAAACCTGGCCATACTGCTCTAGCTTGCGTCGACCCACACCAGAAATGGTGGCAAAGGCCTCGATCGTAATCGGTCGCTGCTGGGTCATCTGCCGCAGGCTGGCATCGGCAAAAACAATATAAGGGGGGACTGATTGCTCATCGGCAAGCCGTTTACGTAGGCTGCGCAGCTGGTCTAACAGCAGTATCTCATCAGCGCTGAGCTGTATTTCGTCGCTGGCTTTGTTAGCTTTAGCAGGTTCAGATCGTTGGAAAACATGAATGTTGACCGGAATCTCTTTTTTTAAGACTTGCCAGCTGCCTGTATTCAGCTTCAGAACAGAATACCCGTCGGTGGTTTCTGATAACAGTTCCTGGTGTAAAAGAGACCGACAAAGCTGTCTCCAATCATCGACGCTGTGGTCTTGTCCAATACCGTAGGTGGAGAGCTGATCGTGTCCTAGCTCCATCAGTCTTTTTTTACGAGAGCCCCGCAGCACATCAATAATATGATTCATGCCAAATCGCTCCTGGCAGCGGGCCACACAGGAGAGAAATTTTTGGGCTTCGATGGTCCAATCTTCAAGCGGGACGGGGTTTAAGCAATTGTCACAGTTTTGGCAGCTACCGGCGAAGCTTTCACCAAAGTAGCTCAGCTGAATTTTACGACGACAGACCGCGCTTTCAGCGTAGTTAATGACATGCCGCAGCTGCTGCCGAGCGATCCGCTGTTCCTGTTCATCTGGCTTTTGACTAATTAAATAGTCAACCGTTGCCACATCAGCGTAGCTAAAGAACACGGTGCAGTTTGCCGGGTCACCATCTCGCCCCGATCGTCCCGATTCTTGGTAATAGCTCTCGATTGTACGCGGCAGGTCATAGTGAATGACAAATCGCACATCGGGTTTGTTAATGCCCATGCCAAAGGCTATGGTGGCCACAATGACCCGCACATTGTCGCGGATAAACTGTTCTTGATTCTCCTGGCGTTCTAGCGCACTTAGACCCGCGTGATAGGGCAGAGCTGAGATACCATCCTGTTTGAGGCGAAAGGAAATTTCGTTGACCCGTTTGCGGCTGAGGCAGTAGATAATACCAGTGCCAGGCTGTTGTTTAACCAGTTTAAGCAGGTCGTCGTAGCTTTGTTTGGTTTTGGGCTGCACTTCATAGTAGAGATTTTGTCGGTTAAACCCAGAGACAAAAACTTGCGGATCATTTAGCCGCAGCTGTTGGCTAATGTCTTGCCGCACCCGCTCGGTGGCGGTGGCGGTCAGTGCCATCATGGGCACCTGAGGAAATTGCTGCTTCAGCTGAAACAGCTGGCGGTATTCAGGCCGAAAATCATGCCCCCACTCAGAAACACAGTGGGCTTCATCGATGGCAAAGGCGCTAATGCCGACCGTTTGCTGCATTTGTTCTAACAGCGGCCAAAAGCTAGGATTCATCAACCGCTCAGGGGCTAGATAAAGCAGCTTTGTTTCACCTTTGAGCAGCGCCTGTTCGCGATCGCGCACCTCATTAAAGGTCAAACTGCTGTTAATAAACGTAGCGGCAATGCCGTTGTCTTGCAGGCTACGTACCTGATCCTGCATAAGGGCAATCAATGGAGATACGACAATAGTGACCCCCAGTCTCAGCAGTCCCGGTAGCTGATAGCACAGCGACTTACCGCCCCCGGTCGGCATAATCACCAGCACATCCCGATTTTTCAGAACTTGCTCAATGATGTCTCGCTGGTAGTGGCGAAACTCGTCGTAGCCAAAAAAGTGTTTAAGAGCAGTTTCTAAGGATGGGAACGAGGCGATGGTTGGTGCGCTAGCCATAGATGCGTGGAATTCATCGGCTATCTATTTTAGTCTTACCGACGCAGATGCTAACGGGGCCTACATTACTAGTAAAGATGACGGCCAGGACTTTGCTAAAACACAGACCAGGTCAGCAGTAGTGGGGTATCCGGCACTCAAGCTCAAACCAGGTTTACATCATCAATTTTGTAAAGATAAGTAAACATTTTGACGTCATAGAGGCATGGCGGCTTGACGGCATGGAATAAGGTGGGTATGTTTACTCCATGGGTGAAACGCCCCACGAATTAACTTCTATTATTAAGGTTGATATGCAAGGTAAGCAGAAGGTCACTCTTTACATGCACGATGACCTGCACCGCCAGCTCAAAATTCGCGCTGCGGTGGATGGGGAGCCAATGTCTGCCTTAGCTGAGCGAGCCATCGGATTTTATTTGAACCATTCTGATGTTGTGGACGGGGTTCAGGGTGCAGCTCATTTGGTTTATGAGTGTCCCTCCTGTACGACATCTGTGGTGGTTAACGATGGTGACCTAATGGCGGTGGATGCTCATGGCGACATGCATGAAGAGTCTTTAAGCGAAGTACCTGATGTTGTTCCTAGTTCGGTGCGTTCTGACGAAGGGGAGCTGGTTCCCTGTTAGGGATATCTGCTGCTCTGGAGTTACGGCGCTAGTTTGCGACCGTAGGGCTATAGGGTTTGAATTGGTCTGTTGGTATCGGTCGGCGTTGAGAGGATAAAAAATTATGAAAGAAGAGCTCAAAGTCCTAGTTAAGGCTCAGTATCCTCTGATCTATATGCTCACGTTCGAGGAAGAAAGAGCGGAGCGTACGATTGCGATGATTGCTAAGCAGCAACCTCAGCGTCGTTTATTTACGTGGACGGTGACCCATGGTGTAGTGGAGTACGGTCAAAGTCGCGGTTCACAAAACAGCAACACGGTTTCTCCTGAAGCTGCAATTGATTGGTCAATTCGTCAGAAAGATCCAGGTATTTATGTATTTAAGGATCTGCATCCGTTTATGGATTCACCCGCGGTGACGCGATGTTTACGGGATGCGATCGCAAGTTTTAAGGGCACTAATAAAACTATTGTTCTGATGTCCCCGGTTCAGGAGATCCCGGTGGAATTAGAGAAAGAGGTCGTGGTTTTAGACTTCTCAATGCCCACCATGAGTGAGCTAAATAAGGTGCTCACGGCGGAACTGGGTAAGGCCCATGGGTCAACTATTACAACCGATGTCCGTGAGAAACTTTTAAAAGCCGCTCTTGGTCTCACAGAGGACGAAGCTGAGAAGGTATTCCGTAAGGCCAGAGTTGTTGCTGGCAAGCTGACTGAATCAGAAGTAGAGATTGTTCTATCTGAGAAGAAACAGCTGATTCGTCGCAACGGTATTTTAGAATACATTGAGGAAGATGAAACCCTTGACTCAGTGGGTGGTTTAGAAGAGCTTAAGCGCTGGCTGAGACAGCGTTCTAATGCCTTTACTGAGCGGGCTAGAGAGTATGGTTTACCTCAGCCTAAGGGAATGTTGATTTTGGGTGTACCTGGCTGTGGTAAGTCGCTGATTGCAAAAACGACGGCTCGACTTTGGGGCTTGCCCCTACTGCGGTTAGATATCGGTCGAGTCTATGATGGCTCTATGGTGGGTCGTTCTGAGGCGAATTTGCGCAGTGCACTGCGGACGGCTGAGTCAATTTCACCGGCTATTCTCTTTATTGATGAGATTGATAAAGCGTTTGCAGGTGGGGCTGGGTCTGCGGACTCCGATGGCGGTACCTCCAGCCGAATTTTTGGTAGCTTCTTAACCTGGATGCAGGAGAAAAATTCACCCGTTTTTGTCATGGCAACGGCTAACCGTGTGGAGCGGTTACCCAGTGAATTTTTGCGCAAAGGGCGGTTTGATGAGATCTTCTTTGTGGATCTACCTAACGAAGAGGAGCGCAAAGAGATATTTAGAATTCACCTCAGTAAGCGTCGTCGCGATATCGAACGCTTTGACTTCGATCAGCTTACTAAGGTGTGTGAAGGTTTTTCGGGGGCTGAGATTGAACAGGGTTTAATCTCGGCAATGTATGAGGCGTTTGCCCAAGGCCGTGAGTTTAATCAACTCGACATTATTGCGGCCATTCGGGCTACGTTACCGCTGTCTAAGACCATGAGTGAGCAGGTAACGGCGCTTCGCGATTGGGCACGACAGCGTGCTCGCCCCGCTGCTTCATCCGTCGCTGAATATCAGCGGATGGAGTTTTAACAGGCTTTTGTTGGGGGCTTCCCCAGCAAGGGGCTAACCTTAGGGTTAGCAGTTTTGAGGCAATGGCTTAGCAAATAACTATTTCCAATTTGTTAATCTGTTGGCTTTGCGTTTTTAGTTTTGTATCTCTCATTTTCCCACTGGAGGAAACACCAATGTCTCACTTTAGTACTTTACGCACCAAGATCACCGAAGCTGAAATCCTAACAGCTTCTCTGAAGGACCTCGGTATTTCGGTTAAGACTGATGCTGATGTTCGCGGCTACAACGGCCAGCGCGTACGTTCTGACATCGTAGCTGTTCTTGATGGTGAGTATGATCTGGGCTGGTCCCGCAATGCTGATGGTTCCTTTGACCTTATCGCTGACCTTTGGGGTGTTGCTAAGAAGCACAACCAGACTGAGTTAATCAACTCCATCAACCAGAAGTACGCTGTCAACCGAACTCTTTCAGAGGTGAAGCGCCCTGGGTTACAGAACGCAAACGTGAAGCTTGTTCTTCAGTAGCAAGACTACTGTTGCTTCCTATACGCGTTCCCGCGCAGTGTTTAAGCTGACTCGTAACGAGTCAGCTTTTTTATTGGCAGATGCCGCGGCCAAAAGCTGTTGTTGTCTCAAGCTTTTGGCAAGCCGTGCGCAAAGCTGTAGCTTTGCCCGCAAATAGGTGTATACGTCTAAACAACAGGCGTTAGGGTACTTTTCGCTTTTATCGAAGAAAATATTTGAACAGTTAAAATCAGCGCTACCCTGGGTAAGGAGGATGGTGCGACTGAAGAATCTTTTAGCCTGAACCTTACTTGATTCATGACTATAGTAATGAAAACGACTGCTACAACTGACGTCTTGCCACTTTTTCAGGCAATTTCAGAACCCTACCGACTACAGGTGATTGAACTGCTTCGCGAGCGCGAGCTATGCGCTTGCGATATTGCCAATCATCTGGGGATCAGTGCATCTAAGCTTTCTTTTCACCTCAAAACACTGCGTGAGGCTGGACTAATTCAGGGAAGGCAAGAGGGACGCTGGATTTACTACCGTTTAAACCTGCCACAGTTTGTAGTGTTAGAGCAGTATCTATCTGAGTTTCGACGCTTAAGCCCGATTTTGCCCGCCAGGGTCTGCCCAGATTAATCCTACTTGAACTGTAGTATTGTGACTTTACCGTCGGGTTGCTCTAAATAGTGTTGGGCAGTGTCTTCAATCTTTTGTAGCTGCCCTAGAGCTAAACCACATGGGAAACCATATTTTGCTTTAACACGGTCGCTGGCGATCTGGAGAGACTCGCGAGAGCGCTGTAAAAAGTCACTGATGGTGTACGATTCACCCACTTGAAAATAGTCTTTTACAATCAGCGATGGAGAGTAGCAGCTCTCTTTCTGCCCATCTGGCCACTGAATATGAAATCGGACTTCAGGCATAATGCTTAATGGTTGAGGATAGATAACTGTGGTTGACTGTGGCTTGTGTCAATATCTACTATAGCGGAAACCGTGATGCCCCTCATGTAGCAGGCTCCTGTTAAGGTGAGCAACATATCTATAGAATGTGGATAGCTGATATGGGGGATGAACACGGTGTCAAATATAGCAACAACGCTAAAAATTGTTGACGCTACCCTTGCCGGACGAGATGGTCTTTGGTCAATTGCGTTGCAAGGTGCTGTCATTGCAGAGGTTGCTCCCCAAATAGACACCTATGCCCAGCTAACGTTAAAGGCTAAAGGCAGACTTGTAACTCCTGGTCTGGTGGATGGGCATCTGCATTTAGACAAGGCGCTATTACTGGCTCAACACCCCGCTCAAACGGGTACCTTTCAAGAGGCACTGACCGAAACGGGCAACCTCAAACACGGTTTTACCATTGAGGATATTCAATCTCGCGCCCGTCAGGTAATCGAACGGGAGATTAACTTTGGTACAACCCTGATGCGCAGTCATGTAGAAGTGGACCCTATGCTGCGGCTGACGGCAATGGAGGCGCTGGTGCCGCTCAAGCAGGAGTACGCCTGGGGGTTGACGCTGCAGCTGGCGGTATTTGCCCAGGAAGGGATTACTAATCAGCCAGGGACAATTGCTTTGCTGCGTCAGGCGATGGCGATGGGGGGTGATGTAATCGGGTCTGCCCCCTACGTTGACCCAGAGCCCGAACAAAATATTTGTACCGTTTTTGATCTGGCCCAGGAGTTTGACTGCGATGTGGACTTTCATCTGGATTTTCTAGATGATGATTCACCGTTGTTGTTACCTGTGGTTGTTGCGGAAACCCTAAAGCGCGGTTGGCAGGGGCGAGTGTGTTTGGGTCATATGACAAAATTGGCTGGATTGCCTCCTGACAGGTTGCAGGAAACAGCAGCTACGCTGCGGAATGCCGGTATCTCAATTTTGGCGTTGCCGGCTACTGACCTCTATATGATGGCGCGTAAAGATACCCACGATATCCGACGAGGTGTGGCTCCAATCCATACGCTTATGGAGCACGGAGTTACCGTCGGTGTCGCTACTAACAACATTCAAAATCTGTTTACCCCCTTTGGGGATGGTGACCTATTAAATATCTGTACGTTACTGGCTCAAACGCTACAGCTGGGGACCGCCAAAAGCCATATACAGTGCCTAGAAATGGCCACAGCCTCGGCGGCTAGGGCCATCGGTGTTAAAAACTATGGTGTGGCTCCTGGCAATGCCGCTGATCTAGTGTTGATCGCTGCTAACTCTGCCTCTGAGGCCATCTGCCCTGCGCCCATAGAGCGCACCGTCATCAAACACGGCAAGATTGTTGCTGAGACCCATGCTCAGCGGATATTGATGAGTCCTGAGTTTACTCAGCAGCTAGCTCAAAGTAAAGCTCCAGATGCATCTTAGCGGATTGTTGCCAGCTGTAATGCTGGAGAATAGGCTGACTGTGATTGACTAAGCTGTGGGTAATGGATGGGTCAAGTAGCTTTACCATGGCAGATGCGATCGCATCTGCATCGTCAGGGTTTACCAGAATCGCGTCCTGGTTAGACAAAAACTCTGTAAACGGTGCCTGATGAGAGGTGAGTACCGGCAGACCAGATGCGATCGCTTCTAATATCACTAGTCCCCACCCTTCCTGTACAGACGGGAACACAAATACATCCGCTAAGCGATAGAGTGCGGGCAAATCTGCGTCACGTACTACACCTGGCAATACTAAGCGATTGCCCACATCATAGGCGTCCACCAGTTCTATAAACTGTTGACGATAGTCTCGATAGTCAAACAGTGTGGCCCCGCCAGCAATGACCAGCTGTGCTTGAGGATAGTGCAGCAGCACCTGGTAAAACGCTTTGAGTAAGTTAATTGAGTTTTTGCGGGGTTCAATGCCCCCCACCGTCAAATAAACCGGCCCAGCCTGAATGGAATATGCGCTAGCCAGGGCCGTTTCTGACCCATTAGGCTGGGTAGAAAATCGACTGCTCACCCCGTTAATGACTCGATGGGCCTGGATGCCATAGGTGTCAGCTAGTGCCTTTTGCCAGATATCGCTGACACACAGACACCGGTCGGGTTGATCAATAGATTTCTCTTGACAGTCTTGTAGATAGGGGCTCTTAAACTCTTCAATGTGGTGGACGGTGCGAACAAAATGAGAAATACGGCCCTGCTGTTTGAGAATTGCCAGAGCATTGGCACTCAGACAGTCTTGCGCATGATAGACATCGTAGTGTTCTGAATGACCTTGAAAGAACTCCACAAATTCAGCAATTCTCTGTTGGATTAACTGATCAAGACCGGCATCACAGGGGGCGGCAGGAACAGTGCAAGTGTTGAACGGTGTCACTCGATGAAATCCCTGGCCATCTTTATCAAGGGCAAAAACACAGGGTTGATGACCCAGTTTGGCTAGGGCCTGAGCCAGTTCTAGGGTGTGAATGACGCTGCCACGTGGTTTTGTAGAGTAGGTGAGCAGGGCAACGCGAAGAGGCATGGGAGAACCGAAATCAGACAGGGTTTGCCTCATAGTAGCAGCGTGTGGAAAGACTGCCGATTTTGGGGATAAACCAGCCTGGGCGGCTTAACGATCTTTCATCGCTAAAGTTATCCCAAGCATCAGCCATGCCAGATTACTTTGATGCCAATGGTCACTAACTTTGAAAGAGTTTGTTTGTAGAATGGTTTTCCGAGAACGCTGAGAGTAAATCAACTATGTACGGAGCCGATCCAACCAATAAACACCCGATGGAAGGATTTCCGCAGATCTGTTTTATCAAAAACACGGTATCAAATCCCAACATTATTATTGGTGACTATACCTATTACGACGATCCAGATGATTCAGAAAACTTTGAGCGCAACGTGCTGTATCATTTTCCCTTTGTTGGTGATCGGCTAATAATCGGCAAATTTTGTGCCATTGCCAGAGGTGTAAAGTTTATTATGAACGGCGCCAATCACCGAATGGACGGAGTTTCCACCTATCCGTTTGGGATTTTTGGCCATGGTTGGGAGACCGTGAACCCCCAGGCCGATGAGATCACCCATAAAGGCGATATCGTCATTGGTAATGATGTGTGGATTGGTCATGAAGCCGTGATCATGCCTGGAGTACGGGTGGGGGATGGAGCCATTATTGCGGCCCAGTCTGTTGTGGTTAAAGATGTGGAACCCTATGCAATTGTTGGAGGCAATCCAGCAACGCTGATCCGACGACGATTTGATGAGCGTGCCATTAAATCATTGCTGACGATTGCCTGGTGGAATTGGGATATCAAAAAGATTACAAAAAATCTGAAAAAAATTGTTGGGGCGGATATTGAAGCGCTAATCAATGCTTAGCTGTTGTGGAGCATAGTGAGTTTGACCAGCCTCGTTTTTTCTCAAATTAAGCCTATCCGAAACCTTGATGATTGGCTCTGTATTACTCCTTAGTTCCTCTGCCCTTGTCTAAACCCATGCGTCACCTTGTTTCTGCCATTGCAGATTCCGGCATTACCGGTGGTAGAGCAATCATTAGCGGTAGCTTGACCCAGAAAACGGCCCAGGAGTTGACCATTCAGCTGCGGAGTCAGGCATTACCGACAGCGTTGGAGTTGACGGCTGTTGAGGCTGTTGATTTGATTCCCGAATGCCGTCGACAGGCCGCCGTCTCAATATTGAAAGAACGGTTACAACTCATTATCCTGAGCCGGATTTTGGGCATAAATATTGAATGGCTAGAATGGCTACCTATGCAATGGACATCTAGGACCTATGAACCAGATCTACATATCCTATGCGTGGAAAGATAATCAGACAGCCCAGGGACGCCAACGAGAGGCGCTGGTGGATCGAATTTGTGCCGTTCTGCTGGCGAAGCGGTATAACCTAATTCGCGATCGCAATCACCTTACCCTAGGCCAGAGCATTGAGAAATTTATGCGCGAGATTGGCCGTGGCAACTATGTAATCTTGGTGATTAGTGATAAATATCTGCGCTCTGAATATTGTATGTTCGAAGCCCTAGGGGTGATGAAACAAAAAGAGTACCAGCAGAGAATTTTTCCGGTTGTTTTGTCCGATGCTAATGTATATAGCCGAGAAGGTCAGGTTGACTATATTCAGCACTGGCAAGAGAAAAGAAAACAGCTCTCAGCCCTAATGGGGGCAAACCCAGCTGACGAATATTCTGCTATGGCAGATGTGGCCAACAAGATTGCCGAGATTGCTGAAAATGTAGGTGACTTTATCCAGTTTGTTCAAGACAAACTAAGTATTGATCCTGCTAAAGACTTTGATCGGTTTATTAATAATCTTACGAGCCACATTAAAGCAGATGCTAAACAGCTTAGAAGCACAAAAACCATTTTAGTAGCAGGCACAGGTCAATATCACCTACCCGCTGAGATTAACTGGTGTGCTCAAAGGCTCGGCAAGAGAATTGCAGAACGCACCTATCGTCTGCTGACAGGTGGTTGGGAAGGTGTAGACTATGTGGTTGCTGAAGCTTTTGCAAAACAACTGTCTCAGGACAATATACGACTAACTGACAAGCTAACGCAGATCGTGCCGCGAGGGAAACAGCCGACATTTAAGGGCGGTATGGTGAAGTATGCCGAGTCTGGCATTCATGAATGGCTTGACTGTCTGCGGCGGTCAGACTTGGTGATTCTAATTGGGGGTGTGGGCGGTACCTATGAAACCTATCAATATGCTAAACAAGAGCGAATTCCAGTGATTCCCATTGTGTGTACCAATGGGGATGCTAAGCGGGTGTTTGACGAGATGCTGAGGAATTGGGATAGGGAATTGATGGGCAACATATCACCTGAGCAGTTTAAGTCGCTAAATCAATATATTAATGATGCTGAAACGGCAGAAGATGTGGTCGAAGATGTGATGGAAATGGTAGACGAGATTATTTTTTCGAAGACCATGTTGAAGGTGTAGTGGCTAGCGGTTAACTTACTCCGTAACTGCTCCCGAGAGGGGGAGAGAGATTTTAGCGTTGTCAATTACTTTTCAAAGGTGTCTCCAAGGGCACGATCCAATCAGCTGGCAGCAATGACTGTCGCTCTTTTGATAAGTCAACGGTTGGATCAATCAGCTGTTGCTCCTCTCGACCGTTGAGTGATGCAAACGCCTCGGCTCTGACTTCAATAGAGTCTTTATCCGCGCCACCGATATCCTCAGCAATCATGTGGCTTAACTGCAAAATCATATCCGGGCGGGCGGCCATCTTGCGAACCTGCCAGCGAGGCATAATGTCATTTGGGTCTAGAGAGCTGACCGTATTGTCTACTGTGTTGGTAATTACAAAGTTTACATCGGCATCTTTAGACCGCAGTTTCATGTGCCAGGCAAATCGATGACCTTCTTCAGTCCAGTTGGCATCGCCTGCATAGAGATAGTGACGAAACGGTAGCACCAGCTGTAGGAAGAGATAAATGCCCAACAGGGTTAAGGTCAGCTGATGTCTAGGGGTGAGACGAGTGGGGGTGGGCTGTTCGCTAAGTCGCTTACCCATGGCCCAGCGTGGCCAGCTAGGGTTAAAAAAGATTGCCGTTGCCGCAATCATAAACCACGGAAAAATGCCAATGTTAAACAACCCGACATTCATCACGTGAAACAGTAGAGCCGCTGCAAATGCATAGGGTCGGCTCCGTTGCCAGATTAAAAAGGGAACAACTAAAACATCCAACAACAGTCCGCTGTAGCTCAGAAAGAACACCATCCATTCCTGAGTAAAAAACGTACCAATCAGTGGAAATTCAATGCGATCGGCCATCCACATCCGCATGGGTTCTCCCTGTAGCCAATCACCGTTAATTTTGGCCAGACCACCATAAAAATAAGGAATGCCAATTTGTATACGCAATAACCAGAGGGTCCAGGCCGGTACTGTTTGCGATCGCATGCCAGGGCGACGCCAGGCATCAAGTGCAAAGGCACGGTTGGCAGGCAGAAAAATGAGTAAAAAGCTAATTAAACAGATTAAATAGAAGTGATTGAGATATCGCGCTTTCTCTAATAAAAAGATATAGCTAAACCCGACAAAAAACAGAATTGCGCTGACGCGGTACCACAATCCCAACGCAATAAAAATAGCCAGAATACCTAAACCGATAAAATGAATGTACATCCCCAGGCCAGGCCAAGGGTGTAACCACTCAAACCCAAAAAAGGGAAAGTTTAGGATGGGTTCAATCCAGTAGCGGCTGATCCAACCCTTGTCAAAATAGCGCCATACTTCCCATAGCATGATGCCGCCAAAGGCAATGCGAAAGTAGACCAGCGTGGCGATATCAACTGGGGCAAACAGAGCGGGTAGCCCTACTTTTTGCAGATATGTTCCTAGTGTGGATACGGGTTGACGGTTAA
>JBHJIV010000073.1:0-20783 GCA_050043105.1 Leptolyngbyaceae cyanobacterium
CCCCCCCCCCCCCCCCCCGGGCGCTCCCCGGGCTTCTCCCCCCCCTCCCCCCCCCCCCCCCCTCCCCCACCCCCCACAAAACCCTGGCTCCGTCTCTGCCCTTCCTGGGGGTGTTTTCTGGGGTTAACGCCCGGAGCAACCCACCCCCGCCCTTAACCAGCCCCTCAAAAAAATCGATAGCATCTTCCACTAAGTAACCATGGATAACTGATACCCACCCACATCAAAATAACTAAGGACTCTTAATCCTTACCCATCCAGTTACTTAACCACCAAACAAACTAAGAGAAGAGTTATCCAAACACAACCATGGCCAAACAAAAATCACTAAGCTCATCCTTACCTGGCATACAGCGTGTAGTCCAACGCTTTTGGCCTCATATTCGTAAACAATTTCGCCTACTTATCGGCGCTTTCTTTGCCCTCATGGCAGAAACCGCCCTACGATTATTAGAGCCCTGGCCCCTCAAACTGATGTTTGACCGGGTGATCTTACCAACAGGATTTGACGTCCATGGTCACAATATTGAAGCTTTAGAAGGCTTTTCACCCATGGTGATCTTGGCTGGTCTATCAGCTGCTTTAGTAGTCATTTCAGCAGCGAGAGGAGCCGCCGCATATTTTAGTACGGTGGGTATGGCGGTCGCCGCGACCCATGTGATGAGCGATATTCGAGGACAGCTGTATAGCCACATCCAGGCTCTCTCTCTATCGTTTCATAATCGAGCCAAAAGTGGCGACCTGATTACTCGCGTCACCTACGATATTGAACGACTGCGTGAGGTCACTGTCGTAGCTGCACTGCCTTTGGTGACTCACTTTCTAACCCTAATTGGCATGGTGGGTGTCATGTTCTGGATAAATTGGGAATTGGCGGTGATTGCGATCGCAATCCTCCCTCTTTTCATCCTTACCACCACCACCTTGTCCAAAAAGATTCACAAGGTGGCCCGCACCCAGCGTAAACGAGAAGGCGCTATGGCCGCATCTGCAGCAGAAGCTATCGGTGCAATCAAGGTGGTACAGGCACTGTCGCTACAAGATTTTCTAGGTAAAGCCTTTGCCAAAAACAATCGTAAAAGCCTGAAAGAAAGCGCCGAGACCCAGCGTCTGCGAGCGGGTCAAGAGCGTCTTGTAGAAACACTGGTCGCCATCGTACAAGCCCTGGTTTTGTGGCGTGGTGTACAGCTAGTTTTAGCAGGAAGCGCCACCCCAGGTGACCTGCTTGTGTTTCTCACCTATCTCAAGGTCGCCTTTAAGCTCATGCGACAGCTGGCCAATTACACCGGGCAAATTGCTAAAGCTGTTGCCTCAGGTGAGCGGGTAATCGCCCTGCTAGATACAGACCCCGAAGTAGGTGACCTCAAGGGCGCTAGACCGGCACCTGTCTTTCGGGGTGATGTACGCTGCAAAAATGTCACCTTTGCCTACGATCCAGAACAGGGGATTTTACGCAATCTCACCTTTGCCGCCAGACCCGGAGAACAGGTCGCCATTGTCGGTCCATCGGGTGGCGGTAAGTCCACACTGATTAGTTTATTGTTGCGATTTTATGACCCTATTGAAGGGGGCGTACACATCGACGGTCACGACCTGCGCGAGTATACCCTAGCATCGCTGCGACAGCAGATTAGCATTGTTTTGCAAGATAGCGTCCTGTTTGCCGCCAGCGTACGCGACAACATTGCTTATGGGGCGCTTGGCACAAACAACACTAAGATCAGCGACGCTGAAATTGAAGCTGCAGCCCATTTAGCCAATGCCCATGATTTTATTATGGAGCTATCCCAGGGGTACGACACTATTCTTGGAGAGCGCGGGGCAACTCTCTCTGGCGGTCAACGACAGCGTATTGCCATTGCCCGTGCCGCCATCCGTCAGGCCCCTATCATCATTCTTGATGAACCCACCAGCGGCCTTGATAGCACCAGCGAGGCCCTAGTTAGCGATGCCCTCAACCGGCTTACTCAGGGTAAAACCAGCTTCTGGATTTCTCACAATTTAAGCACCGTTCAACATGCCAATCAGATTCTCTATATCGAACAGGGATGCATTTTAGAACGGGGCACCCATGATCAACTAATTGATTCAGAAGGACGCTACGCCAAAATGTATCAATTGCAATCCGGTAGTTATTCATCTGAAAAAAGCTATGCGAATTAACCTACCTAGCCGCGTTATCTTGGTTCGTCACGGACGGAGTTCATTTAACGACCAAGGTCGATATCAGGGAAGTTCTGATGAGGCTATTCTCACCCCCAAAGGGATTGAAACTGCTCGACAGGTGGGCGAATATCTCTGCCACAGCGCTATTGATGTTGTCTATACAAGCCCCCTGCTACGGGCAAAACAAACAACCGAAGAGATTCTCAAAGCAATGGTTGATCAACGACCAAAGCCAATTACCGTCAGTCACGAGCTGCGGGAGATTGATCTCTCCGTTTGGGAAGGGTTAACCTATGGCTATGTTCGTCAGCATCATCGAGATAGCTATGAGTGCTGGCAACAGCAGCCCCACAAGTTTAAGCTACCGGTCAACAACAGCTACCATTTCCCCGTCAAGGATCTCTATCAGCGAGCTGAGAAATTTTGGTCTTGCAGCCTACCGCACTACGCTGGCAAAACGATGCTAGTGGTTAGTCATGGTGGGACTAATCATGCCCTGATCAGCACAGCATTAGGGCTTTCTACTGAATATCATCATAGTCTGCAACAGTCTAACTGTGGCATTAGTGTTTTAGAATTTTCTGACACTGACACCCAACTCATTGAGCTAAACCAGACAACGAGCATCAAAGAAGTTTTACCTAAGCTCAAAGCCGGAAAAATGGGTCTGCGATTGTTGTTACTTCCTGAAGAAACACTTAGCCAGGCTCTCTGTATGCAGTTGGCCCATCGTCTAGCCGGTGTAACGCTAGATTTTTGCCTTGCTGCTGCTGGACAACAATGGATGCCAACACTGTTGCAACAACATCCAAAAACGGCTCAGTTTGCTGCAGAGAAGGCCGACTTTCTAGAAAATTGGAAACAGACTTTAGTGGAATCAACAAAACCGGAGGGGCTGATAACAGGGCTTGCGATCGCACCTACCCACAGTATCCAAACCCTGCTACTCCAAACCCTGGGGGGGCGTCAGCATGAAAATACAAAAATCACCATTAAGCCCGGTCACCTCAGCGTTGTCCACTATCCCCACAACCATCGACCTGTGATTCAGGCCATCAACATCTAAACACCTATCATTCATACCCCAAAGGAGAGTCTACCTATGGCCACTATTCTTGTGACTGGTGCCGCCGGATTTATTGGTTATCATGTCGCTCGTACCCTACTAGAGCAGGGCCATATAGTCATCGGTATTGATAATCTCAACACTTACTACGACGTCAGCCTTAAACATGGGCGATTAGCTGAGCTTAACCCCTACAGCCAATTCACATTTCATCAGCTTGATATTGCCGAGCGCGACGGTGTTCAACACCTATTTGCCCGCTACACCCCACAGCGTGTTGTTCATCTAGCTGCCCAGGCAGGTGTCCGCTATTCTCTCCATAATCCCCATGCTTACGCCGACAGCAACCTAGTCGGCTTTGTCAACATTCTCGAAGGCTGTCGTCATCAGTACGTTGAGCAACTAGTCTTTGCCTCTTCTAGTTCTGTGTATGGTGCCAACCGTCAGCTACCCTATGCCGTTAGCCAAAATGTAGACCACCCCCTCAGTCTTTACGCCGCCACAAAAAAAGCCAACGAACTCATGGCCCATACCTACAGCCATCTCTACGGGTTGCCCACAACGGGTCTGCGATTTTTTACAGTGTATGGTCCTTGGGGTCGTCCAGATATGGCCCCGTTTAAATTTACTAAAGCCATCATCGAAGGTCGCACCATAGATGTCTACAACTATGGTCGTATGCGTCGTGACTTTACCTATATCGACGACATTGTTGAAGGGGTAGTGCGCACATTACACCATATTCCTGAGGCCAACCAAACAGAAGCCACTGGTCCCGGTCACAGCCATGCCCCTTATCGTATCTACAATATTGGTAACGGTCGCCCAGTAGAACTGATGCGGTTTATTGAGGTTATTGAAAACTGCCTGGACACTAAGGCCAAAAAGAACATGATACCTCTGCAGCCAGGGGATGTTTTAGAAACCTGTGCAGATGTCACCGCACTACAGCAGACTGTTGGATTTAGCCCAACCACCCCTCTAGCGCTAGGTCTTCCCAGATTTATTAACTGGTATCAAGACTATTATCAAACCGAAGCATTACCCCTATCTGCCTAAACCCATGATATTGAGGGGGCATGTAGTATTTCCCCTTCAATATCGTCCTATGAGACTGCTATTCGACCACATATCGCCCATCTGTTTGTAATCCCCGTAAAAATACGGCCTACAAAAACATATAGAGATACCTAAACATTTAGTCCCAGCAATCTCTTAGAGAACCCAATATATTTATCAGAATAATTTGTAGTAGCCCCGCCAAACCAGCCTTAGAGAGCGTTCAAGAAAAATACCTATTTATACTGAGTATTCTTGATGAGAACTATCTTATGATGTTGTTTAAGTAGTGATCAAGTAGCCGAGACGCTTCTAACCAAGGTGTTCGTGTTTGCTTGTTCACAAGTTAGCATCCACTAACTCATCTGTAACTCATCAGGTTTTACTAAGTCTGTCACTAGGCAGCCCCATTGCGGGCTGCTGTTGAAGTGTTGAACCAGTATTATTCAAGTCTTACAACCAGACCGTTTACCGCCATCAGGGACAAATAAAAGCGCATCTGGACTCAGTTCCACGATCAGTTTTGATCGTCACTATTCCATTATTCTCGCTTTCATATCTTGGATAGTTCCCATGACTGCTACACTTCCCCCCAGGCAAACCATATCCGCGCTAGAGCCATCAGTCACCATTGTAGTCACCCCTCAAGAGCGTTTTAGCTATACACAGAAGTCTTTAGAAAGTATTTACAGGCACACCAGAATACCGTTTACCCTGATATACATCGATGCTGGCTCGCCAAAACATATCCATAAGTATCTAGTTAAAGCCTCGGCCAGGCTAGGGTTTACCCTGCTACGTACCAACCACTTTCTCTCACCTAACCAGGCGCGTAATTTAGGATTGGCCCAAGCCACAACAGATTACGTCGTTTTTATTGATAATGACATTCATATTTCATCGGGTTGGTTAGAGAATCTTTTACACTGTGCTAAAGAAACCAATGCTGCAGTGGTTTGTCCCCTTAGCTGTGTCGGCAAACCGCTGCACGATCGTATTCATTTAGCCGGTGGCGAAGCTAGGATTTTTATGGATATCAAAGACGGTCAGATCCGTCGTCGCATCCACGAAAAACGTTTTCTCACCCAGCGTTCAGCGGCTACGATTAAACACCAACTCTATCGACGCTCATGCGAGCTTGTAGAACTGCGCTGCGCTCTGGTTAAGCGCGACATTTTTACACAGATTGGCCCGCTTGATGAAAAACTACTCGGTAGCCAAGAAGATATCGACTTTTCTCTGAGTGTTAACCAAGTAGGTGGTTTAATGTTCTGTGAACCCACTTCTGTCGTAACCTACGTACTACAGACTTCCTATTCATGGTCAGACCTCGCTTACTTTATGCTGCGCTGGAGCGATACGTGGGAAGTTGAAAGTCTGATGCACTTCCAACAAAAATGGGACCTAGATGTAGACCAGTATTTCTTAGAACGTTACAAACAGGTCGGGTATCGACGTCGTCAAGTATTTATATATCCTTTATTGCACCAGCTGACCGGTAACAACCATATCAGCTGGCTAGAAAAATTAGTTGTTAGCCTAGAAAAATGGTTTAGCCATTTACTAACAGATCGGTTTACTCGATTAGCCAACAAACCCATAACAAAGCTATCTTCTGGCCCTACTGTTTACACTGGCTCTACTAAAAAGAAACTACGACAGTCCGTGTTGCAAAGCTACAATGCTCCCGCCTAGGGTTTAGGGTCTCATCTGATATATCAGCAGTAAACCTATTATCCAGCAACCATAAAGAGCTTTCTAAGAGTTCTCCTAATTTGTTACTAGCCTTGACATAAGCTCAAAACCATTAGACTTTTAGCCACTTGCACCAATCACCTTTGAGGTAGCACATTAGTGACTGACCGCTTGCTATAGAACTGTTTAAAGTCAAACTCTTCCTAAGAAAATGATGATGCAAGCTCTTGCCAAACGCGCTTCCGTCCAAACTCTTTCGTCACCCTCTGTTACTCTCATAGTAGCTCCACGAGAACGCTTTAGCTATATCCAACCATCCCTAGAAAGCATTTATAAACATACCAAGCTACCCTTTGAACTAATCTATATCGATATCGATTCACCCAGATATCTTCGACATTACTTAGCCAAGTCAGCAGCTGAGAAAAATTTCACACTATTGCGTGCCAACCGTTTTTTGTCTCCTAATCAGGTGCGTAATTTAGGGCTGAGCTATGTGACTACAGATTATGTTCTATTTATCGACAATGATATTCATGTCTCTCCGGGATGGTTAGAAAAACTTTGGAAATGTGCTCAGGAAACAGACGCGGCCGTGGTTGCACCGCTTGTATGTGTTGGTAAACCTCTCCATGAAAGAATTCTGATGGCAGGGGGAGAGATTAGAATTTTCCATGAAACAAATGGACAACAAGAATATCGTCGTTTATACAAGAAGTGTCATTTGGTAAACCGCTCAGCCACCCTCATGAAACGCCAAATGCATCGACGACCCTGCGACTATGCGGAACTGAGCTGCACGCTGGTTAAACGAAACATCTTTGACAAGATTGGTGGTTTAGATGAAAACCTATTAAACTCTCGTGAGCACCTTGATTTTTGTCTTAGTGTTGCTCAAGCAGGTGGCACAATTTACTGTGAGCCTGCCTCAGTGGTCACGTATGTCCCCGAGGCTCCTCGTCGGTGGTCGGAGTTACTTTATTTTATGCTGCGCTGGAGCGATGCTTGGGAAGCGGACAGTCTGATCTATTTTCAGAAAAAGTGGGCGTTGGATATGGATCGAGATTTTATGATGTGCTTTCGTCACTTAGGTCATCAGCGGCATCAGATTTTGTTACTGCCCTTGCTGCGGCGGCTGACATTAGGTCGTCGAGTACGGCAGCTGGAAAAGTGGATGATTGCTTTAGAGCGTTGGTTTAATCAGTATTTGACTAACCGTCATAAGCGACTATCGAGATAACAGAAAAACTCTTCTTTTCATGACTTAACAGGCAACTAGTAGTGCTATGGCTACAGCACTACTAGTTGCCGTCGCTTGGTTTAGGCTAGCTAATTCGCCGCCTGGGTAATTAAGGCCATGGCTGCACGCTTAAAGGTGTGGCTGACTTGCTCATTTTCTAGATATCGGGTTTGGGAAAAGCCACCGTCAATGACCATGGTTAGCTGACCAGCTAGTGACTGGGGCTGGTTAAGGTTGGCAGCTGTGGCAAGTGTGGTAATGCGATCGCACACCATCTTCTTATGCTCCAAAATTACCTGCCGTGACACATGATCCGCGTTGGCAAACTCACTGGCCGTTAGCAAAAACGGGCAACCCCAGCAGTCAGACTTTGCTAACAGATGAGCAATAAAGTCAATCATGCCAGTCAGCTGCGCCATCGGCTCCGGCTCACAGTCCGCCCAAAATGCCTCCAGCTGCTGCCAAAACTGCTGATTTCGCCGCTCCAAATAGGCATAAATCAGCGCATCTTTTGACGGAAAGTAGCGATAGAGACTCGTCTTTGCAACTTTCGCCTCAGCAATCACCCGGTCCACCCCGACCGTATGCAGCCCACATTCATAAAATAATCGGTCCGCCACATCCAGAATGTGTTCCTTCAGCGGCTTATCAGTGGCAGCAGACTTACGCGGCATAGGCCCTAAAAAAATAAATCCATTGACATGATACAGACCTGTCTGTTATTAATCAATCAAGGTTAGATACAGACCTGTTTGTTTTAATGACTGAGGAGTCAAGATCATGAAAATTGGAGTTTTAGGCAGTGGCAACATGGGTCGTTCCCTCGGCACCCTCTGGACAGAACACGGGCATAGTGTCTTTTTTGGCGCTCGTACCCAGGCAAAAGGACAACAAATCGCTGAACAAATGGGCCATAACACCCAAGGTGGCACCAATACCGAAGCCGCCGATTTTGGGGATGTTCTGCTCTACACCATTCGTGGCGTGAATCCAGCCGAGGTATTATCAACAACCGATGTTCTCGATGGCAAGCTATTAATTGACTGCAACAACTTTGAAATCCCAGCAGAATTTGCTTACGAACCAATCCCCTATTCTCTAGCCGAAACCCTGGCTGACCAAGCTCCCAACGCCAAGATTGTAAAAGCTTTCAACACAATGGCTCAGGAAATATTTGAACTCTCGCCTCAGCCGCTAGACCAGCACAATGTTTCTGTCTTTCTAGCAGGTGACGACGCCACTGCAAAGCACACCGTTGCCCAACTCGCCCAAGAAATCGGCTTTAATCCTATAGACTGCGGCCCTTTACGCCAGGCCAGACTACTCGAAAATCTCGGTAATTTTATCCGCCTCATGATTATCGGCCAGGGCATGGGTCCCTACGCCACCCTATCAGTTCAAACATTATCCCCAGCTACCCAGACACGCTTGGGCGGACGCCAAACCTCCAACCTGAACTAGAGGCCCGCTCTGCCAAATTCTTTAACCCAAAAACAACTCTACTATGCCTAAACACCTGTGCTATTTCTTACTTTCGCTAGTTTTAACCGGTTTAATTGCCAGCGCTGAGGCCAATAGTTCCAAGACACCTCAAACCTATCTGACCATGCAGCAAGATATCTATTCAATGTGGGACTCTATAGATCTTACAGATTTTCTACAATCATCACACCACAACCGTGAGTCAGACCTCTAAAATCAGAGTTCAACCTATTCCAGGTAATATGAAACACTTTGAGCAGGTCGAAGTCACCAGTCATGAGCAATGGCAGACCTGGCTAGCCAACAACAAATAAACACAAACGGCAATGACCCAACATTCATGACAGTATTACCTGCAGGCAAAATCACCCAAATCAATATCTCTGATGGCGGCACACCAAAACTCCCGGTCCTGGAAGCTCAAATAACGCCAAATGGTCTCATCGGTGATCGCCAGCGAAATCTGAAATATCACGGTGGTCCAGAGCGTGCGGTCTGTCTCTGGTCTGCTGAGATTATTCAAACCCTCCAAAACGAAGGCCATCCCATCGATTCTGGTAGTGCGGGTGAGAATATTACCATCACTGGTCTAACCTGGGAAAAGCTTATTCCCGACATGCAGCTCCAGCTTGGCGATACTGTACGTCTGCTCATCACCGACTATGCTGCACCCTGTCGCCACATTAGCCGCTACTTTTGCGATCGCCGCTACAGCCGCATCAGCCAAAAACATAACCCCGGCACCAGCCGACTCTATGCACGCGTTTTAGCTCCTGGCACCGTTAACGTCGGAAATAACGTACAGATAGTATGAAAAGAAACGCATTCAAACCCCAAGTTTTCCCTGTGAAAACACTTGGGGTCTAGATGTGGAGACAGTCTAAATGCTTCCCATTCTATTTTTTCAATACTTCAGTTTTTATAGGCTTCAGGCGCTAATAGCCCAAATATAGCGCCCGTTGGGTCAACAAGTATGGCACATCGTCCAAGCTTTGGCCTATCGATTCCTGCCATAATCACATTGGCACCAAGCATTTTTGCCCTGGCAAGGGCCGCATCCACATCATCAGTCGCCAGATAACTGATCCAAGCAGAAAATCTAATTTCATCAAACAAATGTGTTGTTGCCCCAACCGCATCAGTGTCGTCAGCACACCTAAAAAGGCTGGAGTGATTCAGTTGACCGACCTCGATATCAGTACTACTCCAAGCAAATAGATCACGATAGAAACGCTCAGCTGACGCCACATTATCTGTGATCAATTCATCCCAAAGGAAGACACCAGTGGGAGCTGGAAAACCATGAGAGGGACAAAAAGGACTGATCGCCGCCCCTTGTGGATCTCGACACACTGCACTACGGCCAACTCCTGGTGTGTCAAAAGGGTCTCGATCAATTAACGCGCCCAAAGTCTTTGCCTTCGCTGTTACAGCATCGACATCCTCAACCATTACATAGGCTATCCAATAGGATAAGACATCCTCTCCAATATCAACAAACCCTCCGTGTGCGTGACCTTTCGCAAAAATTAAAGGATAATCAGCCTCACCAGGCTTCCAGACAAAATCAGAGGCATGCTCGATTTGGTATTCCCAACCAAGCAGATCGGCATAGAAACGTTTTGCCTTCGCAACATCATGGGTCATCAGATCATGCCAGACCACACGACCCACTTCAGTCTTTTTGCACATCGTTTCCTCCTTGTGCCAATAGCCTAACTAAAGAGAAGCCTAACGTGAGCCCTCTTTTAGAATTTCATTCTTACTCAAAAATATAGATGTCTTCTCCAAAGTATTGCAACATTTAGCATCCTGGCAGTTGCTAATATTCGCCAATATATTGAGCCAATATTTGAGCAATACTCAACAATTCCATCTCTCGATATAAACAGACCTACTTGGGACTATCCAAGCTAAGGTATTGCCAAGCGTTTCAAGCAGGGCAACTTATCACAATGGGACTATTAGTCGATGGGGTATGGCAAGATCAGTGGTATGACACCAGTGCCACAAAAGAAAGATTTACAACACAGTCAATAATGGTGTTTACAAGTGTGGATTTGCCACTACCCAAGCTGCCTACAAAGAAGCCCTAATTCCACTATTTGACTCGCTTGACTGGCTAGAAGAGATCTTAGCAATCCGGCGCTATCTTACGGGTGATCAGCTAACAGAAGCTGACTGGTGACTATTTACAACCCTAGTGAAATTTGATCCCGTCTATGTAGACCGCCTTAAATGCAACATTCGCCGCATTGTAGACTACCCAAACCTTTGGGAATATGTGCGTGAACTATATCAGCTCCCTAGCATCGCTCAGACAGTCAATTTCTCCCACATTAAGCGTCACTACTATCAAAGTCATGAAACCATCAACCCAACCGGAATTGTTCCTGGTGGGCCAGAAATCGACTTTACAGAGCCTCATAATCGATAACGTTGAAACTGTTTCCAGCCTTTGGTCAGCAACATTATCCCAGTTGAACCCATATACGCTAGAATGCTGAAGCGATGAATGTCGATGGAAATAAATAAAATTAAGATATGCTCGGAGTCATCCTTGGAGATGCGCTTGGCTCTGCCCATCAACGCACCAAAATCCAAGACTTTGAACTAGTTACACCCAACAGTCACTGGACAGAAAATACTATCTTTACGCTGGCTACTGCAGATTACCTTCTCTATGGAGGTGATTATGAAGAAAGCTACATACGATGGTACGGCTGGTATCCTGACGTTAAGGGAGGCTACAACAACAGCTTTAGCGAGTGGGCTAAGACGAATGGATTAAAGCCTTACTACAGTTGTCGTAGTGATGGTGCTTTGCGAGCAGCGCCGATTGCCTATGCATTTGATAACCTCAAAGAGGTGATGGAAGAAGCAGAGCGCTCCGCTCTAGTGAGTCATAATCATCCTGATGGAATTAAGGGTGCTCAAGCAACAGCTGCGGCTATCTTTCTAGCCAAGGAAAAAGCGCCTAAAGAAACGATTGCAGACCTTCTGAGCAACATTTTTGGATACGACTTTAAGGCACCTTACCAAGAGCTGCAACAGAGCTATCAATATAGCTCTCTAGCAACAGATACCGTAGCAGCAGCTGTTATTGCGTTCTTACATTCCAAAGATTTTGAAGACGCTGTCCGTAAAGCTATCTCCTTAGGTGGCGATGCAAAAACATTGGCCGCTATTTCAGGGGGCATGGCTGAGGCATTTTACCCTAAAGTACCTAAGTCACTACAGACGTGGGGGTGGGAATTGCTAGATGAAGGTCAGCAAGACTTAATTAGCGAGTTTCGGACTGAGTTTATAACAGACCACACTCAGGCTCAGGCCGCTTAACTACCGGGTTATGAATGCCAATGATGGTCAGCTGACGCCAGCAAGTATCCCGATTGTTGATTTTTCAAAGTTTCTCAGCAACAGTTCAACACATCGTCAGCAGACCATCGAGGAAATTTTTCAAGCCTGTCATAATGTTGGGTTTTTGTATCTTAGCAATCACGGTATTCCCACATCAGTGATTGAGCAAGCCTTTGAACAGTCACGCATCTTTTTTGAATTACCTTTAGCTCAAAAACAGCAGATTGCCTGGTCTAGTGAGCACAGTAATTGCGGATACATCGGTATCGAGCGAGAACGCCTAAATGAAGCCCAACCCGGTGATCTAAAAGAAGCCTTTAACATCACCAAAGAAAATCTATTAGAAACAAATGGATATCCGCCGGACGCTACCCTATGGCCAAGCGGGTATCCATTATTTCGTCAAACCATAGCCGATTTCTTTGAGCTGTGTTCAGCGACGGCTGCGCATATTTTCCAAGCATTTGCCAGTGCCCTTAGCCTGCCTGAGAGTTACTTTGTCGAACGCCATCAGACTCAGGACTATACCCTGCGGCTGCTAAATTATCCATCACTCAACCGTTTGCCCAAATCAGGTCAGCTACGCGCAGGTGCTCATTCTGATTACGGTTCACTTACTTTACTGTTTCAAAACAGCATAGGGGGGCTTGAAGTACGCAACACCCAAGTTAACTGGATTGCCGCCCCAGCAATTCCCGACACCATTTTGATTAATATAGGCGATCTGATGGAACGATGGAGCAACGATGTATTTCAATCCACCAGACATCGTGTAAGACTGCCTGATCTAAAACAGAAACAGCAAAATCGCTATTCTATTGCATTTTTTTGTCAACCAGATGCTGAGGTTGATATTGTTTGTTTACCGACTTGTCAAAGCAAAACAAATCCAGCTAAATATCCATCGGTTAAGTCAGGGGACTATTTGCTCAGCAGACTACAAGCTACCTACTAAATGCCAGGCACTACCTAAGACTCTAAGCAAGAAGCAAGGCAACACTAACAGGTTGATGGTAGCTTTAGCCTGCAGCAATTTTGTACTAAAACTGAGCAAGCAGATACAAGGTTTTTTTATGGGTTTCTCCGATAGTAGTCACTGTAAGGCTACTATCGGAGAAACCCAATGAAACTCTTATTAAACGCCACTTTTCTAACCGCCGCTACTTTTGCGATCGCACATCCTACCCAAGCTGCCCAGGTAAAAGAAGTCACCTTTGAAAGCCAAGGCAAAACCCTAGTGGGTGACCTATACCTGCCCGATAACTACGTCGAAGGGCAAGAACTCCCTGGCATAGTTGTTACCGGCTCCTGGACCTCTGTTAAAGAACAAATGTCGGGTCTATATGCAGAACAGCTTGCCGACCAAGGGTTTGCCGCCTTAGCCTTTGACTTCCGCCACTTTGGCGAAAGCGAAGGTAATATTCGCGGATTTGAAAATCCTACTTTAAAAATTGAAGACATCCAGGCCGCCGCCACTTTTTTACCCACTCTACCCGAAGTCGCCGATGACCAGATTGGTGGTGTAGCGGTATGTGCCTCGGCAGGATACATGGCCCATGCGATCGCAAACAACGCCCCGTTCAACTCCTTTGTCACCATCGCCGCCTGGCTACACAACACCGAAACCGCCCGCACCATCTACACCCCCGAACGCTACGACCGCCTAATCACCGCCAGCCAACAAGCCACTGACCAGTACGCTACTGACGGCACCATCCAATACACCGTAGCCGCCACCAACGACGAAACCAACAACCTCGCCGCCATGCGCTGGCCCGATCCCAACTTCTACTACACAAACCCAGCTCGCGGAGCCATCTCTGAATACAACAACCACTTCCCCGTTATGGCCTGGGAAGACTGGCCCACCTTCGATGCCCTCACCGCCGCCCAAGATATTGATATTCCCTACCTCATGATCCACGGAGACCAAATGGCCCTACCCGAAAACGCCCAAAACTTCTAAGCCACAGTCCCCGCCCCCAAATCCCTAGCCTGGGTCGACGGCCTCCAGATGGATTACTATGATGACCCCGAGCTAATCACAAACGCAGTCAACCTAGTCACCCAACACTTTAAAGAAAGCCTCTATTAAAGAGAACAGTGGAAGAAAGATCTTCTTCAGTTAGAAATGCTCATAACCGACTGAAAGCGACAATCTGTTTCATTTTTCTGGAAGGCTTTCCAGAAAAATGAAACCACTCCCAGCCGTAACTCCCACTCTATGCACCCTGAGATAACCCAGTACGCAGGTTGTAGGATGGCGTTCCCATCCTGCCCAAGGGGAAACCCCAATATGCCTAGTCAGCATAACTTGGATACTTCCAGAAGGGACTCGGAGGTCCCCTGAGCAACCATTCTTGCCTCAACAGCAACACCTGCCATCAACAAAACCGAAATCGCCGATGCCGTCATGTGGTTAGCATCCGATGCCGCATCCTATGTATCTGGTATGCGCTTGACGGTGGAGGGCTAGGCTAAGGAGGATTACTCCCTACTGCCTTAGTAGATTCTGCAATGATTAATCAAGAGCCGCCGCAAGCCCATCAATCAACTGACTAATCTCCTTCTCAATTGTGTAGTGGAGAAATGACAATCGCAAAACCCCAGTTTTCACCGGAATGTTCATCCCCTTTAACGGACGAACACTGTAAAAACTTCCCTGCCCTACCATCAATTTCTTTGCCGCCAACATTGCACAAATCTCATCAATTGATTTCTTTTTAGGTATGACAGATACAGTAGACACTCGCAATTCTAGATTATCCGGCCCAACAATATCAATATCATCGCGCTGCCGTAGCCAGCCCAGCAGAGGTTTCAGCAGACTTTTCTCATGAGTCCAAAACAGTTGTTTAAGTCGTCTTCCTTGTTCTGCTTTGTCAACAGTTTGGGCAAAATGGTGTATGTAAACCGCATCCAGATACTGCGCAATACCGGTAGCAGCCGCGATCTGGGCATGGTCCGGACCAGCAGGCACCATCTTTTTCCGGGTATAGTGTGCATTAAAGTCGTGCCCCTGATTGGGCAGCTTATCCATTATCTCTTTTTTAATAGTCATAAGTCCAAGATGCGGCCCCCATGTCTTATAAAGAGAAAACAGATAAATATCCGCCCCCAACGCCCCAACATCCGGCAATCCATGGGGAGCGTGGGCAACGCCATCAACAACAACACAAATATCGTCAGTCTTACCCATTGAGACGATTTCAGCAACCGGATAAGTATTGCCAATAATATTAGAACAGTGGGGAAATGCCAGTAGCCTGGTTTTATTAGATAGCAAAGCATCCAGATCGTCCGGATTCAAGAGTCCTGTCTCAGGATCGATACACCATTCTTTGATAGCGATGCCTGTTTTTTCAAGCCGTCTCCAAAATCCAGCATTGGCCTCATGATCCTGGTTAGACAAGATAATCTCGTCTCCCTCTTTCCATAGCTCTCGAAATGCATGGGCTAGAACATAGAGATTCTGAGTGGTGGATGGGCCAAAATGAACTTCATCCTCACCGACATTGAGGTATGCAGCCAATTGACGGTACGACTCATCCATTACCGCACCCGCTTTTTGTGATGTTGGGTAACTGTAATAGGGTTGAACTTTAGTCTGTTTGTAATAGTTGTTTAGACAGTTAATTACCTGTTGGCATGTATAAGAGCCACCTGCATTTTCAAAAAAGCCCCATCCACTCAACGATGGCTCGTCAAAGGCAGGAAACTGACTTCTGATAAATTTTGAATCCAGTTGCGTCAAACTTCTCTCCTCATCTATTGACCATTAACTCTGAACACCAGATTGGATTTCACCTACTCTTAAAACTAGTAGCTATCACCTTGGAGCAGTCCATCGCTAAGTTCATAATAGTCTCCCTTCTCATTAACAAATGTATGTTTCGCTAGCTTGCGACCGGTGGACTGATCGAATAGCCCCATCGCAACGCTAATCCATTCATAGCCCTCAATATCGGGCCTCCAAAACAGTGTAGAACCACAGACAGAACAAAACCCACGCTCCACTTAGTCGGACGAACGATACCAGTGAACACTGTCTTAGCCCTCAATCGACAGCGCTGTTTTGCGTACATTAACTGCGGTCAAGAAACTACCTGTTTGTTTCCTGCATTGCACACAGTGGCAGGCTTCAAGATCGTGTTCTAGTTGACCCTGCACTAAGATTTGGATTGTTCCACACAGGCAACTTCTAGATAACATGATTGATTAGCCTAAACATCTTGTCTGATATCTAACGTTCCGATTGAGCGGCTGCAAGCAGCCTTTGCATCCCTACCGGCAGCTTTCACAAGTCTGCTCCGACCGGGTTGTTATGCCACCGCGATCACCCGAACGTACTATTGCCATTACATAATTCTCTGATACTGCTTAATCGCCGCAGCAATTTTACCCATCAGTTGTTGATTTTGCTTTGAGTCGAATGGGGGTGCATTTTTCCAATCATAGAACCATACCGGCTTCCGCCGCCTCTCTTCTGGCTCAGTTGCAAACCGTCGAACTGAGGTCTAGATTTGAAGCCATTGTCCAGATAGAGTTATTCGAGTTTTGCATGAGTTTGTAGTTGCAGAAGCCGTTGTGCTGAATGGAGCATTGCTTGAAAATATTAAACCTTGTCCCAAATCAGTCAAAGACTGGTAGATTCAGCCAGTCTTCATCACCAAAGTATCCAAGATAGATATAAGAGTAAGGGTTCTATAACATTCAGAAAAAAAATAACCTGAAGAGGCGTTTCGTGGACGTCTGCACGTCAAAAGTAGACTCTAATTAAATTCTTATTCCTTAGTTCCTGAGTATGGCTCAGTGCACGCGATTGAAGGCATTCTGAGGTCTAAAAATCTAGCTGTTTTCCATGAAAAATATCCAATCTTCCATGTAAAATCGCAAGAGCATTGCCAGGACTTTATCAATTGGCTAGCGAGTCATTATAAAAAAGCTATTTCCATAGGGTTCCCAAACCCTAAAATCAGATGCTACGATATGTATCGGTAAGTTTTCGGTAGAGAAGTAAGTTTTGTTGAGATTTCGATTTCAGTAACAGGAATATCTCCGTTTAACTCGCTACATGTTTTTCAAATTCAAGGAGATTTCCTTATGTCTATTTATGTGGGCAATTTGTCCTATGACGTCACTCGTGAAGATATCGAGGACGTGTTCAATGAGTACGGTCGTGTAAGCCGCGTTAGCTTACCAATGGATCGTGAAACAGGTCGCCCTCGCGGCTTTGCCTTTGTAGAAATGTCCGGCAAAGAAGAGGAGTCTAAGGCGATTGAAGCACTTGATGGTGCTGACTGGATGGGGCGCACTATGAAAGTGAATGAAGCCAAGCCTCGCACTGCTGAAGCAGGTGGCGGTGGTGGTGGTAACTACCGTCGTAACTCTTTCTAGAAAATCTGTAGCTAGTAGCTTGTAAAGCTCTAGTTAGCGTTTACGAGTGGTTCTTATGGGCCACTCGTTTTTTGCATTCGTCATAGCTAACTCTGTTGTCAACACAGCCGTTGCAGCTAAAGAACCTGTGGATCAAACAATAGGAGTATCAGCCTGGTGCCACATATACAGGGCTAGATACGACCGATAGGGTGCAAAGCGAGCAGCGGTGCGAACTGTTTTACGACGACGGCTGGTTAATCGTTCAAGATTTTTGCGCGCCGTAGTATCGCCATCGGGCCAAATGTCAGGATCACCAAAGTAGAAAATTCCCATCATATCGGCTGTCCATTGGCCAACTCCCCAAATCTCCGTTAGACAATGGGTACGTTCTTCATGGTCTAGCTCACTTAAAAAGGTCTCATCAAGCTGATTTGCAAGTGTCGCCAAGGCAATTGCCCGCATCGCTTTGGCCTTGGCTGCTGAAAGCCCACAGCTTCTTAAACCCTCTGGTGAAACCGTAGAAAAATAGTCTATTAATGGCTGACCTGTCGCACTATCGACAACTCGCCGCCAAATTGAAGCTGCGGCTTTGACTGAGAGCTGCTGCCCGGCCACCGCACGACAAAGACGTTCTGAGAAAGGTACGTCTTGACTGGGAATCAGCTGTAGTGGACTGGCAGATGCGATCGCATCTGCCAACTCATCGCTCAGCTCCCGAGCAATCTCTACAAATCTTGCATGAATCGTCTGAGACATGACACCAAAGCGTTAGAAAGCCACCCACATTCTCTGACAAGAGATAAATTATTGCGCTAAACAGTCTATAAAGGCAGCAAAATACTAAAACAGGTGCTGCCCGGAACAGACTCTATCAGTAGACTGCCCCCATGGCGGTTTTCAACAATTCGCCGCACCACGTCTAACCCCAAACCAGATCCCTTACCCATGGGTTTGGTTGTAAAAAACGGCTCCGTTAGCCGATTTTTTATCTTATCTGGAATGCCGGACCCATTGTCTTCTATCTCCACCCGGAGAAAATTGTTTTTTTCACAGGTACGAATAATAATCTTTGGAGCCTTATTAGACGAATTTTCATTTAGAGCATCAATCGCATTGTCAATCAGGTTTGTCCATACCTGGTTTAATTCGCTGCCATAGGCCATAATCTCTGGCAACTCTTGATTATAGTGACGTTCTACTGTGATGCCATACTTTAGCTTAAAGGCAAACAATCTGAGAGTATCTTCAATACCATCGTGAATATTCACCTGTTGCTGAGCGGCGCGATCCATATAGGAGTAGGATTTCATCGATTGCACCAAGGTAGAAATCCGCTCTGCTCCATCCAAGCCATTGTGGATCATACCCATCACGTCAAACGATAACGCTAGCCAACGTAATCCCATATCCCGTAGCTCGGTTGGGTCATCCCGCCAGCGCTCCATCATCTCGCTGAGTTTGTTGGGGTCTACCTTACCAGCCGCCAGGGGTTCTGCTAATTTCCATGCATCTGCTACTCCATAGTCTTCTAGCCAGTCTGAGATCGCATCTTCACGATCCCCCTCGGCCAACGGATCGTTATCGGGATGGGCAATGGCTTCAACCCCGCGATCTCGGAGGTCTGTCCATTCCTTAGTATGCTCTTCATCCACCTGCCGCTGACCATACACCAGGTTCATCCGCTGCAGTTCTAGCATGGCAGGCTGCAGATCTTTTAATGCCCTCACTAGCGCTGCAGCTGGGTTGTTAAGCTCATGGGCTAAACCGGCAGACAAGGTGCCCAATGCGGCCATTTTTTCGCGGGTTTGAATAAAGGTTTGCAGCCCGCGTAACCGGGTACCTACAATCCGAAAAATATCCCGTTCAAATTCTCGACAGCTATGGAGAACGTCTAAAAAGTCTGGACAGTTTAGACGGTAAAGATCCACGGACGTATCTGCGGTTAGCGTCACTGGCACCAAGTCTTCTGTTAAAACCTGAATCTCCCCAAAAAATGATGGACTAACGTGACGACCCACCGGAATATCTGTGCCCTGGCTCAGGCGACTCACGGTAATCTGGCCGCTCAGCTGCATAAAGAAGCCTAAGGGCCGGTCGCCTTCTTTAACTAAAATGTCACCCGCCGCTAGCTGAATATGTTCGGCGCGATCGCAAATCCAATCCAACCGTTCTCGAGGCAGGGCTCGAAATGCATCCATTTGTAATAGAGAATCTGCACAGAGCATCGATTATTCTCCTTCACCGGTTAACGCCACGTAGCTACCCAATGCAATCAGTCCTGTCCCAGTGGCATAGCGCTGACCAGTTCTCAGTCTTGGGCTAGACTGCAGCCAATTACCAATGGGGCCTGCCAACGCAATCACAATAAAATCGACACTGGTATTGAGGGCAACAGATGTTGAGCCCAGCAACAGAAATTGAGCAAACACAACACCGTCTGGATTAATAAACTGAGGGATAAAGGCCAAAAAGAAAAGAGCCGTTTTAGGATTTAGTACTTCAACCGTTACTCCCTGCAAGAAGGCCCGTTTATAACCAGTTCTACGAATATTTGCTGTCCCCGTGTGCTCATCTCGGCTCAAAATTGTCTTAATACCGAGATAAATCAGATACGTCGCCCCGAGGTATTTCACGAGGTTAAATGCAAACGCCGATGCTGCCAGCACAATTGAAATCCCCAGAGCAGAGGCTACGACATGAAACATCCCCCCCACCGAGGTACCCATGGCTGATGCAATTCCCTCAACTCGACCACCCTTTAGGCTACGGGTCATCACATAAAAAATACCAGGCCCAGGGGTAATCGCCAATACAACAGCGGCACTAAAAAACAACGAAAAAGTCGCAAGGTCAGGCATAGGAAGCAGTAGTAGAGGGGCAGAAAACGTAAGCTTAAAAAGCAAATTGTTAACTATCTGCAAGACCGTAGGTTACACGCCCTTAGCCTTATCTTTTTTTGCAAAATGACTAAGCCTGCGGCTATTCTAGCGGGTTTAATCCTAGGCTAAGCGGCTAGAGTGGCTAACCAAGCATTTGTTTGATCTACATACTGTAAATGTATAACCTCTAAGTGCTTATATTCTGGTTGTTTAAGCAGCTGAGGATATTTTCTACGACGCTTAGAATAAGTGTGCAGCATCCATAACAATATGGAATCTTGGCTAAAAAAAGATTGACGAATCGTTTCCCGGTTGCCGTTCCACAACTCTTCTTGCTGAAACGCTCGCTGCACAGTGCGTTGCCACAAGCGTCCACAAACTAAGCCAAATGAAAAATCCAGACACACAACAGTATCGGCTCTTACCAAAACGCTATCGCGCACCTGCCTATAGTTGC
>JBHJIV010000074.1:0-27459 GCA_050043105.1 Leptolyngbyaceae cyanobacterium
CGAGGAGAGCTGCAGAAAAGCATCCACGGGCACCGAGCACCGATCTGGGGGGTGGCTGTGAGTCCTGATAGTCAGCTCATTGCCTCGGCTAGTGCCGACCACACCATCAGAATTTGGTCGGCTACAGGTCGCCCGATAGCCACCCTCCGGGGTCATCGAGCACGGGTACACAGCGTTACCTTTAGCCCTGATGGCAAGCTACTGGCATCCAGCGGTTATGATCGCACCGTACGTATCTGGCGACCAGACGGTACCCTAGTGACCACGCTGTACGGTCATAATGGCTCCATCTGGGGTGTAGCCTTTAGTCCCGATGGTCAAACCTTGATTTCTAGCGGTCATGATCGCAGAATCATTATGTGGGACTGGAAAGATAGTCGCAGCTTTGAGCAACTGCTAGAAGACGGTTGTCGCTGGCTGGATGACTACTTAGCCTATGGGGATAATTTGTCTGATGCTGATCGGCAGTTGTGTAGCGGGGGTGTCTAACAAGACCACCATCATATTCCTTTAAATTACTTTTTTCACCTTACACATTTTCCGTGTTTTCCCTTACATTGCTTTCATGGCAGGCTAGTTCGTTGGATATCGATCAACTTTCGGGCTAGCAGTCTCTAAGTACGCCGTTAAGTAAGGGCACCAATATTGTTTTTATCGCTGAGCACAGGTTTCGGGAGAGGCTTTTGCTCAACGGTTGTCGGTTTTTCACTTGTTTCTTTGATTTTTTTTTTGGCCATGGTTCTAAGAACCATGTCAACGGTCGCTACCAGCACTGCTGAGCGATTTGTAGGATCACAGGAGATGAGGTTATGAAAGCTATTGCAATTGTTGGCCATGCTGATCAGTCTAAGACGCTACTCGCTGATCTATTGCACTGGCATGGACTGTCTGTCTTTCAAGTAGACGACAACGAGACCCTGCTGCCGGTACTAAGCTTTATTTCACCTGAGTTAATCATTGTTAGAGCAACTGTCGCCGCTGCTAGCGAACTAGTGTGCGATCGCATCAAGAACAGCACCGTTTTAAGCGATCTACCTGTGATTGTTTGTACAGACCAGGGCAGCAACAGCGGCAGCGCAGATGCCTATCTCTACTCGCCTTATACGGCTGAGGAGATATTTGCCAATATTCAGACGTTACGACCTTTAGCTCAGCCAGTGGACAGTGTTTCTGCTCGACTCGACGCCTAAATGTCGATGCTTAAGCGTCCACCAAAGTATTTGCGATACAAATTACAGCTGGCGGTTGCCGTATTTCCCATTAAGGTAACCAGTCCCATACTTTCTAAGCGATAGGCAGCCATTGGTTCTAGCTCAGTTGCTGTTTCTTGTTCAATAACCTGATAGAACATGCGTGCCAGCTCTGGTTCTGCCTCAAAAATTGCCAGGTAACTGCGCAAGTGGTCGCTGTAGATACCACTCTGTTGAGGAGCTTCATCAATTAGACGAGCTAGCTCCATGTGATGCACGCTCAGATTGTACAGAGCCAGATGGACAAGGTAGGGATGCACTTCTACCAAGGTATGGAGTGAGCTTAATCCATCATCCCAAACAACCCCGTAGCGCTGGGCTAGCTGCTGAGTTTGGTCTAACGTAAAGGCCGGTAATCGTAGCGGTAACCCAACATTAAAGGGTGACTGATGAATTTGTAAGGGAATATAGGCTTCTGTTGCATAGGCCACTAGCAACCTAAGATAGCCCCACTCAGTCAGGTTTTTGGCTTCTTCGTGCCAGACCCGTAGCATGGGCAAAAATTCTTGGGCCATATTGCGATGTTCAAACACCGCCTGGAGGTCGTCGATCACCAGCAAAAGTGGCCGCTGTAGCGAGCGCAGTACGCTACTTTGCATATAGTTAGTGCAGCTGACCTTACTACCCAAATCAGCATTCCACACATCATCAAGCTGGGTACTAAGTTTGAGCTGCTGGGCAATGTTTGCACAAAACCAGCGCAGAAACTTATCAAATTCAGCTAGCACACAGCCGTCTGCCTGACGAAAGTTAAGCCGCACCACTTTGAAATTTAACGTTTGTGCTTGGGCAACCAGACGGTTGACTAGAGACGTTTTTCCCCAGCGTTCCGGCGCACGGACTCTGAGTAATGCACCCGGTTTTAGCAGCTCACCCATAGCCTGATTTTCTACCGGAGGTCGCTCAATGTAGAACGAAGATCCAAGGGGAAGGGGGCTACCGGGAAATGTCGTATCTGCCTTATCAGTACCAGGCCACCACGGGCCCGGTTTGCTAGGCTGATGAAGCTGATGGACCTGCTGACGCAGAACCGCATGAATATTTTTCTTAGTTACCCGTTCTCCTAGCACCTGTGAAATCTTTTGCCAAAGCCGGGAGCCGGTAACCCGAACATAATCCGCATCGTAGCCCTCAGTGGCTGCGATTTGTGCATAAGTTGACCCCTGCCAGCATCGTCGGAAAACGACCTCTTGAATAGCCGTCAACCGATACGGTGAAAGGAGTTTATCAACTAGCGTGATGGCATCTTCGGGAGACATAAGGGCCACCGCCGTTAATCAGGGGTATAAAAAATCACTGTCAGTAAATGGTGCTCCTAGTTACTCTTTGGACATCGATCAAATGTAAGGAAGCCACTAATATATCAGGCCGGTTGCGTTCTGTTTTGTAATTCAGTGTGCATTTTTGCTACGACACTAGCTTAAAAGCTATACAGGGCAAGTAGTAGAGGTTAATTAACTATCCATAGGTCTAGCTTACGGGCTAACTGTTAACGGATTAAGAACTGCCCTATCGGGCCTGTCAGTACAGTCACGACACTTTAGGTGAGATCGCACTAAATCCAGTTTAGCGTTTTCATTACAACCTCCCGGCAAGCATTGAGGAATCTCCATGGTCAACAGAGAGAAATATGCATAAGAGGGGAGCTAGCACTATCGGCATTAAGCTTTCAAGCATAGCAGCCAACATCACAGTGCAGTAGATAGGCCTGACCATGCACTGCATCCACAAACGGGGAAATCTGATGACAGACTAAAATTTGTCCACTATGGATAGAGAACGGTCTGTCCAACAGTGTTCTACGGGTATGCAACATCTTTTTATCATCGAAGACGATCAGGGAAAACGTGCCGTCAGTTTACAGGCTGATTCTGGATCCATCGGTCGGGATAGCAGCAACTCAATCGTTCTACATTCAAAAGAAGTCTCACGTCAGCACGCAATTTTACTCAGAGTGACCCATCCTGGCGGCGACCACTATGGATTTCGCATCATCGATGGCGACCTACAGGGTAAACCTAGCACCAACGGCCTATTTATTAATGGGCGACGCTGTAGCTCCCACAACTTACGTCACGGTGATGAAATTGTGTTTGGAGCCCAGGTTAAAATACGCTATCACACGGCCACCGACCGTGAAGATGCACAGTGGCTGCTGTCAGGCAGTGACGAAGCGGCAAAATATATGGCCACCCTGATTGCAGCGCCTGTAGATTTCTCCCATATTCCAGAATCAGACCGACTGCAGGATGCGGCCATTGCACGATTGGCCTCATTTCCTGAGCTTTTTTCTCACCCAATCATTGAACTATCCCTAAGTGGAGAATTAATCTACCTCAATCCTGCCGTCGTCAACCAGTTTCCAACCATCCGTCTGGCTAAGCTGGAACATCCCATTTTGGAGGGTGTCATTGAAACCGTAAAAAACCACAAAAAACAAAATTTTGTTCGCGACATTGCAGTGGGCGATCAGATTTTTGAACAGGCATTTCACTACATTCCCCAAAGCGATTTGATTCGCTGTTATCTAGTGGATATCACCGAACGCAAACGAGCTGAATCTGAACTCCAAACGCTCCACGACCATTTAGAAGCCCAGGTTAAAGAGCGCACTAGCCAGGTCTTGGCCACAACAGAACGATTAAAACAAGAACAAACAGCGCTTAAAGCTAGCTACGCCACTAATCGTGCTTTACTCAATGCAATTCCAGACCCCATGTTTCGCATTAGCAGTGACGGTACCTTTGTTAACTTTAGCGAACCCAAGTATCATACACTGCCCTTCTCACCCTCAGCCTGCTTAAATCGTTCCCTAACAGAGATATTTCCAAAGCCCATTGCTAGCGCAATGAAAATCTCTATCGATCAGGCACTGACGTCTGGAGATATTGAAGTGCTGGAATTTCAGCTGACGACAGCTGATCAATCTCGACATTTTGAAGCCCGCATTGTGACTAGCGCTGACCAGGAGGTTATGGCCATTCTTCGCGATATTACCAAACGAAAACAGAGTGAAACAGAGATTCGTAATGCGTTGGAACGGGAGAGAGAATTAAATGAGATGAAAACTCGATTTGTATCCATGACTTCCCACGAGTTTCGCACGCCCCTCACAACAATTCTCTCCTCAGCAGAGCTTTTAGAACACTACAGCGACCGGTGGGACAAGGTAAAACAGCATCAGTATCTGCAAAAAATTCAAACGGCGGCCACCCATATGACCGAGCTGCTCAATGATGTTTTGTTGATTAGCAAAGTGGAAGCAGGACGAATGGAGTTTAACCCACAGTCGCTAATTCTCAACGATTTTTGTCAGGAAATTATTGAAGAGCTGCAAATTACAACGAATCGGCACACTTTAGAGCTAAAATCCCATCTTCCAACCACCTCTCATCAGATTGATCGCAAACTGATGAGACACATTTTGACCAATCTATTAACCAACGCCATCAACTATTCGCCTGACGGTGGTCAGATCTCAGTCACATTGGTTCCCTTAGGGGCGCAGCTGGAGCTACAGGTACACGATAGCGGTATTGGCATTCCAGAAGAGGCTCGCCCAACGCTCTTTGAATCCTTTGTACGGGGTCCCAATGTCGGCACGATTTCAGGCACAGGCCTAGGATTGGCCATTGTACAAAAAGCCGTAGCGCTACACCAGGGTCAAATCGCATTTAAAAGCACGGTGGGTCAAGGCACCTCATTTATCATTACGCTGCCCTGTCTGGTATCTCCATCCCTTGCTGGGGCAGTCTAATAAAAGCCTAGGGATTTATGTCTGACAACTTTATCAACCAAGACTGTCATTGTCACTAAGGAAAAAGCATGATTAAAATTTTAGTCATTGAAGACGAGGTAGAAATTCGTGCAAACCTATTGGAACTGTTAGACCTTGAAGGTTACAGCGTGACCGGCGCAGACAATGGTATGACCGGCTTGCTGGGGGCGATGGAACAAACGCCTGATTTAATTATCTGCGACGTCATGATGCCCAAACTTGATGGTTATGATGTGTTGCGAGCCTTACGTCAGGAGCCCAAAACAGCAGCAGTTCCGTTTATTTTTTTGACCGCATTGGCGAACAAAGGCGATATCCGCCGGGGAATGGTATTGGGAGCTGATGACTATTTAACCAAACCCTTTACCCGTTCAGATGTGCTGACAGCGGTTGAAACCCGGTTACAAAGACAGGCTGTGTGTCAATCTAAGCTTGTGCAGCTACATGATGAAATTCAACAGTTTCGAACAGGGCTAAGCGACACACAAGCCGCCTTAGTCACAGAAATGCGACAACATCTCAAAGATGCTGCCGTTAAGCTGGACATTGTCACCAATATTCTAAAAACACTGCCGCCAGGGGAACAGCGTGAACGCAGTATAGCCCTTGTTCAGAATGTTTGTGCTTCTGAGATAAAGATGCTCACCAAAGTTCCTAATTTTGAGCATTTATTGGAAACAACATCGATTTAAGAAATGCATAAACGCTGTGATATCTCAACTCAATTAAATTTGGAACCGATAACAGCAGCAGCAACAATTACAACAAGCAGGGCAGCCATCAATAAAAGTAACGTACTATACATAAAGGAAGTATAAAGGGTCAATTTTTGTAGCAAAACATACCGTTTATACGGTATCAGCATTTTGTTGAGTTGTCAGGTGCGGGCATAAAATAACTACACTAATCGACAGATTGCTCGATTTAGTTTGAACAATTCGCAAATCTATTTGAGTTTCTCTTTCCCTAAGGATACAAAATGGTCTAGTAACAGTCGGTGAACAAACAGATAGCCTCCTCCGACCTTTTGTAAAAAAATGCTGGCGGTGGCATAGTCTAAAAATTTGCTGTAGTTCCAGGGAGTGATTCCCTGCAATGTAAGTATTATTCGCAATAATACATGCTTGATGACAGCTTCACCGCCACCCGCTGCAAATCCAAACGCTAGCCCCGTCGCTGCCCAAAACGAGGCTTTGGTATTCCCTAGTAGCAACCCTGGTATGTACAGCGCGACCGCTGAGACAAGGGCAAACAGGGTGGAGTTTCGAGCCGACTGCCCAATACCCGCATTGGGGCGACTGGTTGTTCCCACTCGCTTACCGCTAAACCCTCGAATTAGGCCAAAGGTGAGCCCTAGTGTAGCCCCAAACGATAAACCAATCAGGCTGTGATTGATTAAACAGGTGCCGTTGCGCAGACATAGACCATCGCCAAATATAAAGCCAAAGCCAACCTTTAGACACCAGCCGAGCAGTGACCCCAAGGTGAGGCCCAGCAGTAGATTATTGCGGGCCTTTTGCCAGGACCAGCGGAGCGTTTCAGCCGGGGTAATATGACTAACCCCAAAGATACGACTGCAGATAAGACCTCCCAATAAAACCGCTAGTAGAAGTCGATCAAGGGCGAGGACCTGAGCACCCAAGAGGGTTGCGATCGCAAAGAAACTACACCACAAACCAACGACATAAAGCCGTCTCGCCTCGGGCTCTAACCAATCTGGCTGAATGCGCTCAATCAAAAAAACAGTTTGAGACGTATTCACCAGTCGCTGGGCGAGAGACATTAGCCAGGCTTTTATTTGAGCCGAGCTATAGGCTGCACCGGGCGGACGACGCTCTAACATTCGTTGAATATAAGCGTCAAACAGCTGCTGCTGATAATCAGCAGGGTGAGCAGAGCGTCCCAACTGCAAAATCTCTTTTGGAGGCATTCCCTGATAAGTGAGCACCATAATATTCAAAATTAGCGGTGAGCGGGCTAGCGATCGCAACGACGTTGTTGCATCTTGAATAGCCGCATCGCGCTCCAACAAAGACTTCAGCCCCGTCAGCCCCTGATCAGGTCGATTTAGATAGGTTAAGATCTGTTCATCGGTGAGGGGGCGCAGATAGAGAGCCGCCTGAAACCCGAGCTTTTGGGGCAATACCTCATAGTCGTGCAGACGACAACATACCACCATCTCAGGGCCATAGTCTTGATGGAACTGGTTGAGGGCCTCAACACAGGCAGAGCGGCGTTCTAACAAAACCTCATCAAGACCGTCTAGCAATAGCAGCAGCTGTTGTTCATCTACCCAACCACGACCAATCGCTTTGGGTACCTGATATTTACTGTTTAGTTCTTTAACCAACCACTGTTCAATCGGCCCTTTGAGCCAGGACGACAGATTAAAAATTACCGGCAGTCGCTGATGGGTGTTTACCCGGTCTAGTAATTGGCGGGCCAAGCTTAGCAATGTTGTTGTCTTACCGGCACCTGGCTCCCCCAATATTAACAGTGTGCGACCCTCACCAATGGCCTCAAACACATGGCTGGCCTGGGCACCTGCCGGTAGCGGCTGAGGTGATTGACCAGGGCTCGCATAGGCAATCTGCCAGGGAGGTGCGATCGCATCTGGCCGATCTTCTAAACCAAGGGTCAGTAGAACCTGACCATGGAGTGAGCGGTCGAGAACACCTTCGATCCAAAAGCGACGAACTTTGTTTAGCAGAGCCTGGCGATTGCGGTAGGTCTGTTGAGAGTAGAGGACGGAGACAGCAGACTCTTGTTGAGGTAACGGAGTTGCTGGTAGTAGGGTTGAGCCATAGTCATGAGCGGCAGATTGTTCTGAGTTACCAAACAGGTTTTGAAATACGTTTAGGGCCTCCCCAGCGGTTCCATATCGCTCTCGATGGTTGAGGTGCACCAGCCGGTCAATAAAGTTAGCCAGCTCGGCTGGAATGCTCACCCTCAATTGGGCACAGCTAGCCGGTAGTTCAAAACTCATCGGATGTCGCCCCGAGAGTGCCTGGAGCATCACCATACCCAGACTATATAGATCACTGCCAAAACAAGGCCGTGCCGCCTGCTGCTCTGGGGCCATATAGCCAAGAGAACCAATCGCCACCGTCAGGTCTAGACTGGGAGACGTTTGCAGCGCCTTAACCGCCCCAAAGTCAATCAAGACCAGCTGGCCAGTGGTCTGCCGACGTAAAATATTGCTAGGTTTAATGTCTCGATGGATGACATTCTGGCTGTGTACCGCCGCAAGCACCCTCAGCAAATCTCTCAAACAGCCAACAACCTGCTCCACGGTCATTGAGCCAGCGGTTAATTCATCCTCTAGAGACTGCCCTGGAATATAGTCTTGGACCAGGTACAGCTCGCCGTTTTCTTCAAAATGGGCCAGCAGTCGCGGAATTTGAGGATGTTCGCCCAGCTGATATAGCGTTTTAGCTTCTAAATTAAACAGACGCGTTGCTGTTTCAAGGGCATCAGTGTGAATCGGGTTAAGCTGCTTAACAACACAGACAGGATGGCCGGGTAGCTGCTCATCGTAGGCCAAAAAGACTTTGCCAAAACCACCCTGGCCCATAAGTTTATCGATGCGATAGCGATGCCCCAGGCACTGCCCCATAATGATTCTCGGCGTTGCTGATCCACGATGGTAGTCAATCTATCGGCAACTGGCAAGGGGTGCGCGGGTTGTAGACCATAGGTCACCCCCTCCGCCTGCGGCACCTCCCCTTCGAAAGGGGAGGAGACACTCGGGAAATTGCTGTTTACACACCCCGCAAAGACTCGTAGTGGAGCTGGAACCACTCATAGGTTTTGGTAATGCCTTCTTTAAGGGACGTTTTGGCCTGCCAGCCCAGTTCGGTCAGCTTAGACGGGTCCATCAGCTTGCGAGGTGTACCGTCGGGCTTGCTGCTATCAAAGACAATTTCGCCTTCGTACCCGACGACGTCTTTAATCGTAAGGGCGAGTTCTTTGATGGATACTTCTTTGCTGCTGCCGATATTGACAAACTCGGTACCCGTGTAGTTATCCATCAAGAAGATGAGACCATCCGCCAGATCGTCCACATAGAGAAACTCCCGTAAGGGACTGCCGCTGCCCCACACTTCTGCAGTGGGTCGGTTAGCTAACTTGGCCTCGTGAAATTTACGCATGAGAGCGGGCAACACGTGGGAATTGACCAGGTCAAAATTATCGTTGAGACCGTATAGGTTAGTCGGCATTGCCGAAATAAAGTTGACGTCATACTGACGACAGTAGTTTTCACATAGCTTAAGCCCTGCGATTTTTGCGATCGCATAGGGTTCATTGGTCGGCTCTAGGGCCCCCGTTAGCAGATGTTCTTCACGCATCGGCTGGGGTGCCAGCTTAGGATAAATACAAGAAGAGCCCAGGAACAGTAGCTTTTTAACACCAGCCTGATAGGCACTGTGGATAACGTTGGCCTCGATCATTAAGTTGTCATAGATAAACGAAGCGCGATAGGTATTGTTGGCGTGGATACCACCAACTTTTGCAGCCGCCAAAAAAACATAGTCCGGCTTGGTCGCTTCAAAAAATGCTTCAACATCAGCCTGACGACACAGGTCCAGCTCTTTACTGCTTTTAAGAATTAAGTTTGTATGGCCCCGATCTTTAAGGGCACGGACAATGGCACTACCAACAAGGCCATTATGGCCAGCAACATAGATCTTGGCGTTAGTTTCCATAATGTTGATAATGTATGTGATACAAATACAGTTGTTTATAAGTTTAAGAGTATCCTTAGCTTACGGAATTGCTCTAGTCAAAACTAAGGAAAAGCACCTGATTAGCTTTATTCAAACTTCAATCTCACTCAGTAAATTTCAGCATACTTTTTGAGAAAGCTTCAATTCTTGCCTATAGTGGCCCGTCTCTTCTCAATGTCTGCGCTGTTTACTACTGAGAGTTCCCGGTTTAAATGATACTGAGACTAATGATGGTCGGCTGTTGGGGTAGTTCTTGGTTTTGAGTTATGGAACTCTATCACCATAAGAGATAGAAGTTTGAAACTAATATTAGTCATCATCAAGAGTTTGAGCTAACTCTCTTAGCCAGATAGCAAACTGTTGAATATCTGAGTGTGTTTGAGCCCAAAGATTCTCACGTCTGCTCAACCACGGTAAACCATATACGTTTTTATGCTGTCGCAGACAGCGCCACTTAAAAACCGACCCAGGGTCTACATAAGCAACGCCAGGGCCGGTTTTAATGACTAATTAGAACAAAAGTAGTACTTTAGTACTTATAGCTATCCGTCTTAAAGGGGCCTTCCACCGCTACATTGATATAGTCAGCCTGAGTTGGAGTCAGCTTAGTCATAACACCGCCAAACCCTTCAACCATATAGCGAGCCACCTCTTCATCAAGGTGCTTTGGTAAGACTTCTACAGTAATAGCGTCAGCTTTCTCTGCATCTGACAGGTCAGCAAACTTACGCTCAAACAAGAACATCTGCGCCAAAACCTGGTTAGCAAATGAACCATCCATAATCCGAGACGGATGACCGGTGGCATTACCCAGGTTAACCAGACGACCTTCTGCCAACAAGAGTAAGAAGTCTTGGGGGTCATCGCTACGATAAACCTTATGCACCTGAGGCTTCACCTCTTCCCACTGCCACACTTTACGCATGTAAGCGGTGTCAATCTCATTGTCAAAGTGGCCGATGTTGCAAACAACAGCACTGGGCTTCAAAGCGGCCAGCATGTGAGCATCACACACATTGACATTACCGGTCGCCGTTACCAACAAATCAGTTGTTGCCAACAACTCTTTGTTGAGGCTAGCCGCTGTGCCATCATTGACACCATTGATGTAGGGTGAAACAACCTCATAGCCATCCATACAAGCCTGCATAGCGCAGATGGGGTCAACCTCGGTCACCTTAACAATCATGCCCTCTTGACGAAGAGAGGCCACTGAGCCCTTGCCGACATCACCGTAGCCAATTACCAGGGCCTTTTTACCCGCCATCAGGTGGTCAGTACCGCGCTTAATGGCATCGTTTAGGCTATGACGACAGCCGTATTTGTTGTCATTTTTAGCCTTGGTAACAGAGTCGTTAACATTCACTGCCGGAATTTTTAGTTCTCCCTTTTCCAGCATTTCATACAGACGGTGTACGCCTGTTGTCGTCTCTTCTGTCACACCGTGAATGGTGGCGAGCATCTCAGGATAGGTCTCATGGATGTGGCCTGGCAGGTCAGCTCCATCATCCTAAATCATATTGGCATTCCACAGTTTGCCGTCAGCCGTACGACAGGTTTGCTCAATACACCATATGTACTCATCTTCAGTTTCACCCTTCCAGGCAAAGACTGGAACACCCGCTTCAGCAATGGCCGCTGCCGCATGGTCCTGGGTGGAGAAAATATTACAGGACGACCAGCGGACCTCGGCACCTAGCTCAATCAGAGTCTCGATCAGCACCGCCGTTTGGATTGTCATGTGGATACAGCCAATGATCTTGGCTCCCGCCAGCGGCTTACTATCTCTGTATTTTTTGCGGATAGTCATTAGTGCCGGCATTTCACCTTCTGCGATCGCAATTTCCTTACGGCCCCAGCTGGCCAGACTAATATCAGCTACCTTGTAGTCTCTAGTAAGTGTTTGTGCGCTCATGGGCTCCTTAGTTGTGGGCAACGAGTTTTATCTGATCAACGTATTTCATTATGCCGCTAGACGCTTTTCTAAGCATTTTGCTGCCAAAATCCGTAAAAGCTTTGGACTTTATTTCTCTAAAGGGCGGCTTTCAGCTGATCAGCCTTGTCAGTATTCTCCCAGGTAAAGTCAGGCAGTTCGCGCCCAAAGTGACCATAGGCAGCCGTAGCACTATAGATTGGACGCCGCAGGTCAAGCATATCGATTAATCCCTGGGGTCGCAGGTCAAAAGTTTCACGAACAAGTGTGGCAATTTTATCGTCCTCTAGTTTGCCAGTACCAAAGGTATTAACTGAGATAGATGTAGGTTCTGCCACACCAATAGCATACGACACCTGGATTTCGCACAGGTCAGCTAAACCAGCCGCTACGATATTCTTAGCAACATAGCGACCAGCATAGGCAGCAGAACGGTCTACCTTAGAGGGATCTTTACCAGAAAAAGCACCACCGCCATGACGGGCCATACCACCATAGGTATCAACGATAATTTTGCGTCCGGTCAGACCACAGTCGCCCACCGGGCCACCGATAATAAACTGTCCGGTGGGGTTAATGTGATACTGAGTGCCAGCATGCAGCCACTGATTGGGCAATACAGGTTTGATAATTTCTTCCATCACCGCTTCGCGGATATCGCTCAGCGTAATGTCAGGATCATGCTGAGTAGACAGCACCACCGCATCAACCGCTACTGGCTTACCATTCTCATAGCGGAGCGTGACCTGGCTTTTGGCATCTGGACGGAGCCAGGGAATTACTCCGTTTTTACGTAGATAGGCTTGGCGTTCTACCAGTCGATGGGAATAGTAGATGGGAGCTGGCATCAGCACGTCGGTCTCGTTAGTGGCGTAGCCAAACATCAGGCCCTGGTCCCCTGCACCCAGGTCTTTGTTTGTGCCTTCGTCCACACCCATGGCAATATCGGCAGACTGCTTACCGATAGCATTGACAACGGCACAAGACGCTCCATCAAACCCGACATTTGAGCTGTTGTAGCCGATGCCTAAGATTACATCTCGAACAATGTCTTCTAGATCAACATAGGTGCTGGTACGAACTTCGCCTGCAATGATGGCCATACCGGTTTTTACCATGGTTTCCACGGCAACTCGGGAGTGGATGTCATCTTTTAGGAGGGCATCAAGAATGGCATCTGAAATTTGGTCGGCCATTTTGTCGGGATGGCCCTCTGAAACTGACTCTGAAGTGAAGGTGCTATATAAACTCATGGCAAACGCTGATCACATGTAGATACCTACCTAGGACAACCAGTAGGCATAATGGCCTAACTATAGTAGTTGATATACATGCAATCGTTAATGCTGTCTGCCGTGGCATTATTTGTGCTACGGCATCATTGTTTCAAGTAATTGGTTGAAGACTGAGATCTCTAGGACAGCCTATCAGGAGGAGCAGGATCTAAACTCGAACCAGTACGACCAGTGAATAACCATAGCCAGCTACGGGCTATGTCTCGAAAAATTTTGTGATATGGCTCTGATGGTTGGTTAGAAGGTTTGACTTTTATGAGTAAAACAAGTACAACATCTGTTAAGCCAAACATGAAAATGCCACATATAGCCCACTGACGTAGCTCTTTGGTCATACATAGACGTTGTTTAACCGTAGAATATTTGACACTGTTTGGTGTACTTAATTTCAGCTAGATATCACTGTTGAACTTTTGCTAGCTGTCTCCAAATGACTTTTTTGGCTAGAACAGATCTGGTTTTTTCTGCGGATTTCATAAATCTTGGCATCAACTAAAAACCGATACCAAAAACCCTGCAGAAAATGAAAGATTAAGCCCTCGGTACCATCGAGAAATCCAAGACCAACTGTGTAACGCAGCAACCAGTAAATAAATGATCTCAGAAAGAGAGGGAAGCGGTTATAGAGCGAAGTTTTTACCCAGCGTCGTTGTTTAGCCTGAGAAAATTGCTCAACGTCTAAAAGATTACTATCTGTTTCAATGCGTATTGCAAGAATATCTAAGACTTCACGGTCAGCATAACGATTGTGCTTATCAGTCCAAAAGGTTAATCCTTTATGGTTTTCATCAATAATGTCATGGTTAAGATTAACAACCTTACCCTCAGAAAGAACAATGTGCTCATCCATCCAAAGTTGTTCACATGTGCCTAAACCACTACGCCAGATGCGTAGTAGCCAGGTAGGGTAATAGCCACCATGACGAATCCAACGCCCCATGAAGAAAACACGACGTTTGACCTGATAACCACCTACGTTAGCAAGGCTATTTGGCAGCGTCTGTTGCAGTTCCGCTACTAGCTCTGGAGTCAAACGCTCATCGGCATCAAGCCTCATCGTCCAAGGTGTAGTAATAGGTAAGGTTGCTAAAGCCCAGTTAAACTGGGCAGCATAGGTTTCCCAAGGATGTTCGAAAACTTTGCAATTGAACCGCTTTGCGATTTCTAATGTTTTATCAGTACTACCAGAATCAATAATGTAGACGTCTGCTGCCAGAGACTTGAGGCTTTCAAGGCATGTTGGTAGATTAGATTCCTCATTTTTAGTGAGGATAATGACAGAAAGTAACATGCTTAGTTATGTCTTACTAAATTGAAAAATACTGACTGCTTACTATTTAGGAGTTGAGGAGCACAACATGGCTTTCCAAAGAAAAGGAGCACGTCCAGTGAATTTGAAGTGAATATCCTCATACTCTTCATTCTCTAGTAATTGACTTAGAGTCTTGACTGAGAAAAATTTGATATGACCACCATCCCATAGTGGATTAACGTGTCGATCCATTGCTCCTAAAACAGAAAGAGCTACATTTTTGAGATAACCATTGTAAGGAGTAGTTAAGATTAGGCGACCTCCCGGCTTTAAGCATCGCTTTGCTAGTCTAGGGAGTTCTTTCGGATAGAATAAGTGCTCTATAACTTCAGCAGAGATAACTACATCAAAGTCGTTGTTTAATATTTCTTCTGGTGGAGAGTAAATGCTCCCCTCATAAAACTGACAATCCGAAAAATGCTTTTGTGCAATAGCAACACCAGAAGGAGATTCTTCTACTCCTGTCACTTGATATCCTTTCTGGGCAACTTGATTACTTAAACTGCCATTACCACAGCCAAGATCTAAAACACGAAGTGTCTGACCTTTTTTAAGTTTAGGCAACATTGCTAATAGAGGCTGCAATAAAAAGCCATGGGCATTTGCTGGCGCAGCAGTTACGTAAGAGTATTCGTAATCTTGAAGTTGTGAAACCATAATATTCCTTAGATTAAGATTCAAAACAAGCGCTAATTGCTCACTATAGCTTCCAGAAGAATTCTTTAATTCAGGGCTTCCATATAAACATCCATAATATTAGAAGCATTGTTCTCCCATTTATAGTGTTCGCTAACAAAATGTTCAGCACGCTTACTTATGACGTCTATTTCGGAAGGAGAAGAATCCAGATGACGACTCAATGCATTAGCAATGTTAGTGGCCTCTTGTGGAACGACATAGCCTAAATCATATTTTTCAATTTCAAAAGACAAAGCTACGCCAGGAGTTACCAAAGCTGGCGTGCCTACAGCCAGAGCTTCCAACACAGATACGCCAAAATTTTCAGAGTAGGAGGTTAATGCAAATAGATCGGATCCTTGCAAAAGTATTTTTTTAATTTCACCTTCAACAAATCCCGTCTTGATGACCCTATCGCACAGTGTATGTTTATCAATTAGGTAATCGATTTCTTTTTCATAAGAAGGTTCACCATTACCAGCCAGAATAAAGGTAAACCTTTTAGTTCGAATAATATCAAGAGCAGATATTAAAAATTCCAATCCTTTTTTCTCATGTATTCTAGATAGGAATAAAATAATTGGCTCATCAGATAGCAGTTTAAAGTGATCCCTCAGCAATTGATGGGCATTTGATATTTTGGGAGGTACGTCTAGCCCGTGTGGAATAACAAAACCTGAGCTACTTAGATGTAATTTATTTACTTCACTTTTTTCCTGATAAGAAGTCAGATGTAGCTTCTTAGAACCATTCAAATTTGACCTTTCTATAAGATGAAGAAAAAGCTTTTTCTTAAAAGCACCTTGAGCTAAAGACCACTCACAAAGCTGACCTAATGGTCTAGTGATATAAGGCACTTTTCTAAGCCGAGCAATTGCCATTGCTATCGTTGATGGATAAGAAAAAATAGCATGTACATGGACAAGATCGTATTCTTGAATATTTCTCCAGAGCCATTTTGTTAAGTCAAAGGAGAATGCAAACTCTCGAATAGCGCTAAGCTTTGGGGAAAACCTTGAAAAGAAACGAACCTGACTATTATTATAATTTAATAATTTATGTAATGGCACATCGAGTATTTCAGAACCATTATCATTGGTGGTGACAATTTCAATCTCTATGCCTTCATAAATCTGCAGTGATGCAGTCATTTCAAAGATAGCTTGGCTAGGGCCGCCTCTAATAGGAGAGACTGAAGGTATTACGTGTAAGATCTTTAATGTCATTAACCATATGATAAATAAACTCATTTTTTCGAAATATAGATAGACAAATAATTAGCCTATTCACTATCTATTTTCACTTGTTTCCAGAGCAATTTTCTGCCTGTTATTTTTCTAAAAAAATCAGTAGTTAAAAGAGTTATATTCTCACCTAGAAATCGATTAATTATTATTCGAATAAGAGTTTTGATATATCCCCAGTATAATAAAGGTGCGAAACTATGAATATTATTCTTTTTTCGGGCCTTAGAATACTCTCTCATTATTTTTAAAGAGTATTCTGGATTACTACTCAACCCTCCCATCTGCATTGAAGCAACACTGACATCATCCATAAAGAAAGCATCCTTATATTTCAGTTCACGTAGTAAGAGGTCATAGACGCCAGAAATCTTGAAGGACTCATCAAATTTCCCATGAGATTCAAAGAGACTTCTATGTTGAAAAACCCCTTGATGGCAGATATAGCATCCCTGAAGAAACTTCTTCTTTACTACTTTCCAAGGCTTATTAATTTCATCTACACAATTACCTAATGCAGATACCAAAGATACTTTTCCATAGACAACCTTATACATTCGAGCGTCAATATTAGACAAGTAAGAAGCAACTTTTAACAAGCTTGAAGGATCATGAAAATAATCATCTGATCCTAAGAAATATAACCAATCTCCTGTTGCTTGTTGCATCCCTTTGTTAAAAGCATGGTATATACCTCTGTCAGTTTGAGACTCCCAATAATGAATTCGTTCGTTATTAGCGTTTAAAATAGAGACTGTACCATCTGTAGAACCTCCATCAATAACAATTAATTCCACATAAGGATATGCCTGCAATAGGACACTTGATATGCATCTCTGAATAACTTCAACACGATTATGGACGGCTACAATGACAGAAATAACAGGTTGGCTTTTCATACCTTTTGATGTGAGCTGTCTGCTAAGTAATTGAGAGTGAAGCCGAAGATAGTATAATTAGCTACTCAATGAGATTCTTCGGCCTTGTATAGATTTAGCTTTTTCAAATTCATCTGATGACATTGAGACTAAAAGAGACATCCCTAAAAAATATGCAAACTGTACTGCATGACCATTAATAAGAGGAGAAGCAAAAAGATTGCAAAAAATCATCAAAATCCACATATAAGAAGTCAGTGCTAACTTGGTTGAGCGTGTAGCTAAAAACACCACTAACATTGGAACCAAGCGTGCTAACAGACCTAGGATCCCGCCCTCAGCAAACGTAAATAGAAGTGAACTCTCATACTGAGGTTGACCTTGATAGCCATACTGCTTCTTCATTCTTAAATTCGATTCGCCAAGCCCCTTTCCTAACCAAGCTTCTGGTTTTTCGAACTGCTGTAAACCTTCAGACCAGACAACAAATCTATGAGAGTTTCCTCGATCATTAACAGACAAAGTTTCAGATAAGCGCTGTATTTGATATTCTCCAGCACTTTCTGCTAGCTTCTCAGCATAATTTACACTTAGGAAACAAATAATAATTACTAAAATTATCGAAGAAACTATCTTTTGATTTGATAATTTAAATAAGCGTTTTTTATCAGCAATAAAGTAGACTTCAAAAAACGCATAAAAGCTAAATATAGTTCCTAGAACAATTGGAGCACGACTAAATGAGAAAAAGCAACCTAACCAAATAACAAAAATACTGCCAAGAATCAACAGCTCTCCTTTTCGAGTATCAAACTTTCGTTTAAGCAATATGCAAGATAAGGTTCCAGTAGCAAGAAATGGAAAAACTGAAGTTGCGCTACCAAAGAAAAAAGCACCTCGTCGACTTCCAGTTGCATCAACCGTAGAAATATCATTTAATATAGAGGCAAATTTTTGTCCCAATATCGGGGTATTTATCAAGCCAATTGTTGAATCATAAAATACACCAAGCGATAAAAGAATACATAAAATAATTAAAAATACTAGCAGCCTTTTGAACAACTGTCGATCATGGCTGATTACTAATAACAAATAAGATACACAATAGAAAGATATATAAGGAATTGCAGAATAAATAGTTGCAATTAGTGGTGCTTCTCCAAACAGTGATGATGAAATAAACATCGCGCCAATGCACAAAAGTATAGTTAAAAGCCCATGATCAGTCAGTTTCTTCTTAGGATATTTTCCTCTAATTTTAGACAATATACTTAATGTCCAAAGGTTTATGACCATAATTAGTAATATGCGAAAATAGCCTGAATAGTGTCCAAGAGCTAAGTTAATTAATAGCGAAGAAGAAAAAACAGCAGCTGACATGCAAACTACTACAAAGGATCTTTTTTCAAGTTTGTTAAACATAGTCATAGAAATACTTGATGCTAGTGAATAAATGCTAAATCAAGACAATTTAAATTCAATTCAACTTGTTACTTCGCTGCCGCAATTCATTCATACTCTCTCGTATTCCAAGTTCAAATAAGATCTTATCAACTATCAGAAAAATCTTTGATATTAATTTTCTAAATGGATGAAACGCATTTCTAAAAATCGCATCGACCTTAAACATTATCAAGAAATTTATATTCGCAATAAGGTTTGTATTTGGAAATTCCTGAATAATAGAATTTACGATTAATTTAGTATCCTCATCTGAATGTTTTTCATAAATTTTGTTGATCATTTCAATGGATTTTTTAGAGTTTTCTAGCGTATTAAATGTATTATATTGATTACTAATTTGACTCCATTTTTTTTGATTTAATAGATCACTAATACTTAAACCATTTCTTTGGTCATAACTCCATTCTTGATTTCTGTAGTATTGAAGTTTCTCAGTCCAGTTTTTGATAGAGAAAACTGAATAATGATGCATATATATACCTAAACTAGATGTTATATCTAGTTTTCGGAACTTATGAATAATTGTCCCATGAGCATTTATGACCGTCGGTGGCCGATGGGCAATATACTGATATCCATCCCCCCAACTAAATATTCTTCTGAACCTTCCCCAAGGTTCTCCTTGAAAACAAGGATGATTAAAGTAAGAACCAATCTGTTTTATCTGTGGGCTCAAAAAATAATTGTGTGCCGCTATAGTAAAGCAAGTATCTTTTTCAGTTTTAGCTAAAAGTTTAACGATTTTTTCGATATCGTTTTCATCATAAAACTCATCAATGTCTAGCTGCCAGAGAAAATCGCCAGTACATCTTTTCGCATAAGCTTGACTTTGCTGGTCTTTTTCTCCTGGCCAAAATCCGTTAGGATAGCCTTCATCTTCAGCCGTCACGATCTTGATCTTATTTTCAGGATCCTCATTGTCCTGAAACTCTCTAATTATTTCTAGGGTTTTATCAATTGAGTGACCGTCTGAAGTCGACATGTGTGCAGCCTTAAGGCTAGCTCCTTCTGCAATTACAATTTCATATGCAAATTTGTATATGTTGCGCAAGTTGTAACGTGTAAATGGTTCACCATTAAGCACAATAATGCCAAAAGATATTCGCGGAAAACTTGTATTTTTATTCATTAAATTCAGCCAGTAACTTTGTGAAATGCATTTCAGAAGTCAATCATCTGTGTTTAGAAATATATTCATAGAGTTACTTTTTAGATAGTAGTTACTTCGAAAAAGATTTAAATATCTGTTTTCAATGCCTGATTTCTTTATTATTTCGATGATGAATTAACTCCATACGCCATCGAAACAATAAGTGCAAACATTTTGCAAATATATTATTTTTTTCAGCTAGCGACATAATTGCAGCGAGATATCGGCTCTTATCAGATGAAGGATCAAGAGATATGGATTCTGAAATTAGTTTGTTAGCATCAGCGATACTACCATCTGCTAAATAGTAATGAGCCATATTTCTTAATCTTACTGAAAGCCTTGAGTTCCTTTCTCTTTCAATACTTTGGAAGGCATCAGCTCCATTCCTTTCCAATGGATCATAGCCTTCTTTTTGGCGCATAATTGCACAGTGAATTGCAAATTCAGATAAGTACGCCTGTTTTCTAGACTTAATAGGATTCTTAGTAACAGAACCCATGACTATTTCTCTTTGATATAAAATTTCTGGAACAATATAAAAACGAGTAGTAGATGCCATTCGCAACCATAAATCGCGATCTTGAGCAAATTGAAAAAATTCACGATAGCCACCAACTTGCTCATAACAAGTACGTCTAAATATCACTTCTCCATGAGTAAAGGGATTACGTTCAATTAAACCTTTTAATTGATCTTTTTCGATAATTGGACGAAAGATATCCCATTTTTTTCGAATCACATTAAAGCTCCGAACATAGCAGCCTACAACACCAACATCAGCGTTTTCTATAAGGACATTAGCCTGCTTTTCTATACGAGTAGGAAAGGAAATATCGCCAGAGCCATGAATCGCAATTACCTCACCTTCAGAGAGAGAAATCGCCTCACGAAGAGTTCGCACAAATCCTTTATTAGAATGCGATATCAATTTGATTCGAGCATCCTGGTAAGATGATAATTTCCTAAGAGTGTCGTCTGTAGAACCATCATCTACGAGTATGACCTCTAGATTCGGATAAGTTTGACCTAAGAGACTTTCGACAGATTGATGTATGTTATCCGTGCGATTGTAAAAACATGAAACGATACTAACTAAAGGATACTTCTTTGAAAACTCCATATTGGCTCAGACATTCCTTTCAGTATTGTAGTTCTAGGAATAATCAATGTTTCTGTGAAAATCAAAAATATTAAACACTAGCCAAGGATTGGGCAGACATTACTTTTCCTCCGAGCTGAGAAAGCTTTTTATCTAGCTGATCATAGCCTCTGAAAATTTGCCACGCATTGTTGATAACTGTGTTGCCCTCATTTGCGGCAAACCCAGCAACCATAAGTGCAGCACCTGCACGTAGATCAAGTGCTGTCACATTTGCACCAGAAAGTGGATACCCACCTTCAATCATCAAAAGATTATCGTGTATTTGATATTTCACTCCCATTTTTGCTAGTTCAGCAGCATAGGCATAACGCCCAGGAAATCTTAAATCAATGATTCTGCTTTCTCCACGAGCATATGCACCTAAAATAGCAAAAAGAGGCTGCATATCAGAATTTATTCCTGGATACGGACCTGTACTAATATCGACTGGATAGCAGTTTGAACCTCTCACAATTAGACGATTTTCCAGTCGATAAAAACGAGTGCCACTCTCACGCATATGAATCAGAGGAACTTCTAAATGAGAGAAAGGAAAATCGATGATTTCTACATCACCACCTGTTACAACTGCTCCTATCAACCAAGTCAATGCCTCAACATTATCAGGTATAACACTATGAGTAGCTCCCTCTAAATTGTTAGTACCACACACAATAATGCTTTCTTGACCGCGTACTTGTATATTCGCACCGAGAGAACGTAAGAAAGCAATTAGATCTAATATTTCTGGGCGTATGTGTGGTCCCCAAATACGCGTGGTCCCTTCTGCCAAACAAGCTGCGATGATACTATTTTCGGTTGCTCCTGTAGAACGTATGGGTAAATAAATGTCTGTACCTTTAAGTCTTTCCCCATCAGAAACTTCAGCACAGAGATAATTGTTCTCTTCCCAAACGTTTGCACCAAGAGCTTCCAGTAACATGATATGGATATCATATTTTCGCTCTCCTAGCTTGCATCCACCTGGTAAAGGTACTTTGCCTTTTCCTGTTCGACCGACTAGCGCTCCTAGAATTAATAAAGTGTTGCGAATTGAACGCTTTTCCCAAACTAGTTCAGATGACAGAGGTTGAAATTCACTAATCTCAATCTCTGTTTCATTGATAACTTTACAAGTTTTACCCAAGCGCTCCAACATTTCAACATGAAGACAAGCATCCAGCAAGGTACTAGGGTAGTTTTTCAGTCGTATAGGAGCTGGGGTTAATAAAGAGGCAGCCAAAAGCCTAAGAGCTGAGTTTTTGGCACCACTAATTTTAACTTCTCCAGATAAGCGCGATGGAGCAATTACAAGTTTTTCAAGATTATCAATCATTGTTTTAAGACAAAAAACGAACTTCAGGTTCCAGATCAATTCCCATTCGAGATTTCACAGTATTCTGTATACGAGTAATCAGCTGACATACATCTGATGAACTTGCTCCGCCTAAATTTTCAATCCAATTAGCGTGTATCGGACTTACCCGAGCATTGCCTATTTGAGACCCTTTGAGCCCGGCTTGGTCGATATACCATCCTGCACTCTTTCCTTCACGCGGAGACTTAAAGGTACTTCCAACTGTAGGTTTATCTAAAGGCTGTTTGCGTTTACGCTCAGTGAGGTGTTCAAAGGTGCTACGTTGAATAATTTCTGGGTCAGCCTCATCTTCTAGACGAAATCGAACTCGTAAGACTAAGCGATTTCCCTCAAGTAAGTCAGTCTTTCGATATCCTGGATTAATATCCTGCATCGTTAAGGTCTCAACACTGCCATCTAGATTGAGAACATCAAAGTCTTCCACAATTTCCACAATTTCTCGAGGTCGGAATACTGTTAAGCCAGCGTTCATAACCAATGCTCCGCCAACTGTACCAGGAATGCCAATAAGAAATTCAAACCCCGTAAACCCGAGTCTTGCAGCAAATTTAGAAAGATGAGGTAAAAAGACTCCGCTTTCAGCGATGATAAAATTCTCTTCTCGCCACAACTTATTTAAGTAGTTACGGGTTGAAACAACCAAACCATGTAGTCCAGCATCATCAATGAGAATATTTGAACCACGGCCCAGAAAATAGATAGAAATTTTCTGCTGATCTGCCCACGCCAATATGCGGGGTAGTTCACTAACTTCAGCTTTTACAAACCAACTGGCAGGTCCACCTATTTTCCAACTAGTGTAAGGAGCTAGTAAAACATGCTGTTGTATACCAAGGTTCATACTGCTCACCATCATTTCACAGGAAAAGTTTAGAGATATTTTTCAATTAGCAGTAATCTTATGTTTGTTTTTATATGGAACTCCAACTGCAACACTATTTTCAGGCACATCGTCTAGTACAACGCAATTAGCTCCTATAACTGCATTTTTTCCAATTCTAATTTTTCCTATAATTACAGCACCAGCAAAAATCTTTACACCAGCTTCGATGTGGGGATATTCCTGAGCACAGTCTTGTTTTCCATGACTGCCAATAGTTACGTTCTGCCATAGCTTTACATTTTTTTCTATAACCACTCCTTCTCCGATAACAATGCCTGTAGGGTGCTTAAATTCAACAGTAGGATGAATAACAGATTTTTCAGAGATGTAGCAGCCATATTTTCCTTGCTGCCAATAAACCAACCTTGCAAGCAAGTAGTGACCTTTTATGTAGAGCCACCTGGATAGACTATAGTATCTGTAAATTCTTCTTCTTGGAGAGAAATAGCTGCTCAACACTCTCTTCACAAGGCTTCTCATTTTTCGAATGCTCTCGTATTTAAGTAAAGTGAAAATGCTTTTTAATTACTGGCTATAGTATCTAAATCTACAATGCCTGCCATACGTTGAAAACTGACTGATCTGTTCATCAGCTCCACATAAGTTCCCTGGGCTACTAATTGTCCATGGTCTAATTCCAGAATGAGGTCACAGTGCTCAACAGTGGTCAAACGATGAGCAATTAAGATAATGGTAAATTTACCACTTAGTCCTTCAATTGCTGACATAACTTCTTTTTCAGTTGCATTATCTAAAGCACTTGTCGCTTCATCAAATACAACAATCGATGCATCTTTATATAATGCTCGCGCAATACCAATTCGTTGCCTCTGACCACCGCTCAGGCGAATCCCACGTTCTCCCACATAGGTTTCATATGCAGCTGGCAAGTTATCAATAAAGTCCTCAATCTGCGCTAAACGTGCCGCTTTTCTTACCTGATCAAAGTTGATTTGTGATTTTGGAATTCCGAATGCAATATTCTCCGAAATTGTTCCATCACTTAGAAAAATATTTTGGGGCACATGGGCAATACTCTGCTGCCATTGTTGTAATCGGTCACCTTCCAACGGCAAACCATTTACTGAAATTGAACCTTTCTGAGGCTGCAGTAGTCCTAAAATTAAGTCAGCTGTCGTACTTTTACCACTACCTGTGGAACCTACAAATCCAACTGTAGTTTTTGGGAAAATATTAAAGCTTAGATTGCGTAATACCCAGTCTGCCTTGTCACTGTAGCGGAACCAAAGCTTTTCAAATCGTAGTCCTTTATTAAACTCTAGTGTCTTAACTGAGGTACGCTCAACCAGAGAATTTACCGGTTTTTGTAATGATAGCAGTACTCGTGTCAATGATTCTCGCGATCCTTGAATGGATGCTAGAGCACTGAACAAACCTTGTGATGCAGGTAATAGTCGTTTGGCACCTAAAGCTAAACTTCCCAGTACTGGAATAGCTCGGCTAAAATCTCCACCATCACCCAGACCTAGAGCAAGAAGAACAATAGAAGCAAGTGCCAACGCTTCGATGAGATAGCTAGGCGATATCGAAAAAATTAAATTAGCCGCTTTTGCCTGTTGTAGAGATAGCTCAGCTTTTTGATAAACATCTTCAAAGTAACTCTGAGAGTTATCTAAGAGTACATCTCGAATACCACCTATCCCTTCTTGTACAGCTTTAATCTTTTGCTGACTTGATAGAGAAATGATTTTGCTGTTGTATTTTAATAATCTCTGCCGAGTGCGGTAGATAAATATGTACACACTACCTAGTACAATCGATGCCCCTAGAGCCACCTTAATATCAATTAGCAGAAGTGTTATGATTAACCCTGGTATTAAGATGATATTGGATAGTAGCGTCATTAACGGAATCAAAATTTTATCGGTTAGACGCACAGTATCAATAGTCAAAATTTGAATCAAATCACTGCTGTTATGTTCAACGTGAAAGCTATAGGGCTGCTGTAGAGTAAGATAATAAATTTGACTACTAATATCTACTCCAATTGCTGCAGCTAAGCGGGTACGAACGTTTAACGTTAACAATCGAAAACCATTAGCCAGAAATAAGACAAAAATAAATACTACAGCTAAAAAATTGACGAGTTGAGCTGTGGTTTTAATTTGGAAGAGACTTAGAATTGGCTGAAGCTCTGGCTGAATTAATAGCGTATTTGCATTCCCTAAAACGGTCAAAAAGGGAAATATTGCTCCCAAGCTAACCATCTCACTAAGAGAAGTCAAAACTAAGAGGAGTAATAACCAACACAGCTGACGACGACGACGACGACTTAGGAAACTCCAAAGTTGCCACAAATCATGAATTAGAATTGGACTTTTTTTCTTACGCTTTTGTTGTCTTGCTGTCTTAGGCATGGTTATTGTATTCATGGTCTATTGGAGCAGAACTCTTTATTGAAGCAAAAGCAAAGAGTTCTGAATAGGAGAGGAATCAGTGTGTAGCAACCTAAATAAATAGAATGGCAGAGTACACAAACTGAAATTTCGATAAAAATACTTCTCCTAATATTTTCTTTGTTCTCCTAATATTTGCTTTGAATATTCATTAATGTAATTTTTGACTGGTTATAAAAGCCTTTGATAGGCAAAACTATCTCTGATTACTAATCCGAAATAAAACACTACTGTACTGCTGAGCTATTATCTTTACAGTGAATAAATTTTCCAAACAGTGACGGCTAGAATTACTCATTCGCTGAACCATAAAATTATCAACAGACAACATTCGAATAAACTCAGCTAATCCAGCACTATCTCCATTCGAAAAGTTAGCTCCACATTTTGCCTTATCAATTAGGGTTCGTAAATACGTTTTTGTCGGACAAATAGTTATAACTGGGCGCTGTGCTGCCAACGCGGGGTAAAGCTTACTCGGAGCGACTAAACTCTCCATCCCTGGGCTAACACTTACCAGCGACACGTCACAAGCTGTCAATGAATAAGGCAAATCTTTCTTATCCTGATAAGGCAAAAACACAAAGTTCTTTAAACCTTCAGATTTCGCCTGACCAACAAGCCTTTCACGTTTTGCCCCACCACCAATACAAACAAACTTATTCGGCTCATCCTGCAACAACTTTGCTGTCTCAAAAATTGTCTTAATATCATGACAACGCCCCATATTCCCTGAATACAGCACCGTAAACGTATTCACCAAGCCATGTTTATGGGCAAACCAATTATCCTTCTTATCAATCGGTTTAATCAACTCTGGGTCTGCCCAGCTATGGATCACCTCTATGCGATCTACAATATCTGGGCAATGCCCAACAATTCGAGCCTTCATCGCCGGGCTCAACACAATTAACGACTTTGCCCGTCGCCACATCCGCTGATTAAACCAGCGCCATAGTCGTGAAATTGGGTGATTATACTTCACCACCCCCAGCTCAATAGCAATGTCTGGATACAGGTCATACAAAATCACCACATAGGGCGTATTAAATAACAAACTGATTAAATACCCAACAATTGGCAAAAATGGAGGAGCCGTTGTCAGCAACAACACCTGATCCTTCTTCCAGCCATGGCGCAGCAAATGCAAAAAGGCTCGAACTGCAAACAATAAGCCGTTAATCGCCTTACCACGAATCCGATTAGGCCACAGCTGCGCCATGCGAGAGCGGTGAATCTCTAAATTCTTGGCCGACTCTCGATGTGGGGCCGTCGCCTCACCATAGGCATATCCCGGCTGGCCGGTAAACACATGCACTGGCATTCCTTGACTCGCCAACTGTCTGACTAATTCATCCAACAGTTGCCCCGTTGCCGCATAGTCTGGCGCAAAAAACTGAGTTACTAGCTTAACTGTTTGTTGAGTCGCGACAGTTTTAGACTGATCAACAAAGTAAGCGGCTTTAGAGGGGGTATCTAGTTTACCGAGTACCATAAATCAGGGAAATAAAGGGGCTAGTTAAAGAGCAATAAACGGAAGATAATTAGGGCATTGCAAAAGAGTAATCACGAAACTTGGGCTAGCTGCCATGCTCGCCAGGATGTTAAACAGAAAATGGGTGTGGCAACGACGATGGCTAAGACACCGTTGGGGATTGGTGCTAACGTAAATGCCCAGCTACCGATCCATAGACTGAGGGCGTAGATAAACAACACGGCCCAGCGATGAGGTAAGCCTACCTTTAATAAGCGATGATGCAAATGACTTTTGTCAGCAACAAAGGGAGATTTACGCCGCAGCAGCCGTGAAATAATTACCAGGGTCATGTCCAATATTGGCACTGCCAATACAATCAGTGGAATCGTAATGGCGGTAGCTCCTTTGACTAAGCCAGTAATGCTAATAACGGCCAACATATACCCGATGA
>JBHJIV010000075.1:0-16431 GCA_050043105.1 Leptolyngbyaceae cyanobacterium
AAGCTGGGTGACCAAACTGACTACCGCATCTTCTCCCTGCCGGTACACCGCACGGACTCGTCTTCACTGAGTTTGAGACGACGCTTTGATTGACTCACGAGGGCTACCAGAGATGTCTTAGCGTTAAACTACCTTGGCTTGAGCCATTGGCTTGAAAAACTCTCTATTTTTTAAGCCTGAGTAGTTACGAGAAAAGTTTGACTGATGCGGGGTTTGCGATTGATTACCAATGGCAACCGGATGATTACAAATCGCCTATCGGTAATGCGAAAATTGTGTTCATCGTGGCGAAGAAAGCTGAATAGAGTTGAAGGCTGAATCCTTATGAATAAAATCGCTGTATTTGGCAATACGGGTGGCGGTAAATCCACATTAAGCAAACGGCTGGCTGACATGACAGGTCTACCTTGGGTGCCGCTTGATTTATTGCAGTACCGGCCCGGTGGCGACGAAGTCCCCCACGAGGAGTTCAAAGCGGCTCACAATGCTCTATTACAACAGGACCAGTGGATTGTGGATGGCTTTGGCTCAATGGATACCCTATGGCCGCGTTTAGCCGTGGCCGACACCCTGGTCTATCTGGATATGCCCGTGCTGCAACATTACTGGTGGGTGACGAAGCGCTTTCTCCAAGGGGCTTGGGTCACCCCCGCTGGTTGGCCAGAAAATAGTTCGATCTTACAAGGCACGCTGAAAAGCTACTACATCGTCTGGCTGTGCCACACCAAACTGACGCCCAAGTATCGAGACCATGTGGAAACGGCGAAAGCCACAAAGCAAGTTTTTCACTTGCGATCGCGCCAGGACATCGCTCAGTTCTACGAAACCATAGCAGCACGACCGTAGATGTCGCCACTGCTTTCCATCAACTGAATTGAATCCACGAAGCGTATAGCCCTCTGCAACAAGAGGGCCGATTTAGTCATGCCATTAAACACAACAATCCCCACATTAGACTACTGGAGAACAACTCCAAACATCAAAACACTAAGCTCGATCTACGATCTAGCTGCCAATCAATGGCACGACAATTTAGCCCGTCTGGGTCAGCTCCACGATTATCAGCTTCTGTTCAAAAATCAGGCCGTGCGCAATCGCTTGCGTCATCTTGACCAGACGTCGCAAATTCTCGACTGTGGCATAGGAACAGGAGCCTTCAGTCTGGCGCTTTTAGAAAGTATCAATCAGTCAGCCCATGTCTCCGGTATCGATATTTCCTACTCCATGTTGACCCACGCTCAACAGAATCTGGAAAATCACTGCACGTCTCTCGATTTGAGATGGGGAAATATCAGGAGCTTGCCCTTTGTCGATGACTCCTTCAATGCGGTTATATTTGCCCATGTTTTGGAACATATGGCTGAACCCGTGGAAACGTTACGTGAGATGGTTCGAGTCCTAAAACCGGGCGCCCCTCTGATCGGCTCAGTGACTCGCAAAGGACTGGGGCCAGTTCTCATGTCCCTGCGCTGGCAAAATCGAGGATACGCCCCCAATCAGATGGACGCTTTCCTGCAAGCAATAGGACTTGAAGCTGTAAGGTCGTTTGACTATGGCACTGGTTGGTCGAAATGGATGTGTCTAGCCACAATCGGTGTAAAATCGAGATAATTTATTTCCTGGCAGATAGACAACAAACTTTAACCCGAGTTCACATGAAAGTGAAACATATTGCTTAACCATTCCCTCGCAGTGGACTGTTGAAAACGACTGATGACGCGGACTCTTTCTTACTAAAGAGAGAGTCCGCTGCTATTGTTTAGCTAATCTGATCAATCAATCAATCAATCAAGCAGCAAAACCACCTATTTTATCGAAACCCAAATCTCGAAGCCGCCCAGACCTGTTTCAGAGTCAAATGTGTCATCATATTTCTCCAACGTTGGGCCTTCTGCAGCTTCATACCCAGACTGAGGTAAACCATCACACCAAATGGCAGAAATCACCGAGCGGATCTCGGAAATGTGGCCATTGTGGCTAAATACGGCATACTTCTGCTCTGGCAAATTGAGCTGCACTAACCCAAACGGTACATCCTTCTCTGTTTGAACTTCGACCCCACTAAGATAGTCAAACACACCATCTTCCGTGTAGTTGTAGCAGACGCCATAGGCAGCACTGCCCACTTTGTTAGGTAGGTTGTCAAGGTAAGGGACAAATCGCTGCCACTGACTGGGAATCCCAGCGGCTGAGTCTAGGTTGTACCGTTCAACCATGCCAACCAGTCGTTTGTTGGCTAAGGTCTCTACTCGTGGCGCAGTTAGTTTTGGTAAAGGTATTGTTGTCATGGCAATTGGCTCCATTAGTGATAAGTTGTTGAGGTGCCCTTGCGATCGCACCATTTCAGGTGTGAGATAAAACTCTTCTTTAAAGGCACGTGAGAACGCTTCATGGGAGCTGTAACCGTGATCAAGGGCGACTGATAGGATATCCGGTGCTCCACCAGCCAACACTTTGGCCGATTCCGTCAAACGACGACGACGAACGTATTTTATTAACGACATTCCCATCACTTCTGAGAATGCACGTGTGAGATGAAACTTTGATACATGGCTAGCTCTTGCCACATCCTCTAGGCCTACGGAATTACGAAAGTGGCTTTCGACATACCAAAGTCCCTTGTGTACTACGTTCATCTAAGCTCCATTTGCGTCTTGTCTAATCGTAATCATGCCTACAAGGTCATACTTGATAGTTCTTGCGATCTCTATGATTTTTGCGATTGCTTATAATTTAATTGAAACTTTTCCAGATGCTTTAGAATCAACACTCCAATTAGGGCACTCACGGCAGCTGTTGCCCATAGTCTACGAGTAGTTTCCTCATTCTGAGCCAATGCCCACCCCATGGATATCATTAAGACATGCACACGTCGATAGGCTTACATTGCCCACACAATGGGTAACTGAAATAGTGCAGCTATCAACACATAGCCAGAAAACAAAATACCTACATTTTCTGGAGCCATACTGGACACCGTGCTGTGGTGAACAAAGTTAGTCAAGTAAAGCGGCATTGTGCTTTCCATCAGATTGATGTAGGTGACAAACAAAACGTTGGCCATGGCCAATACTGAGAAAACAGGATTCAGTAATGCTTTACTCCATGCCATAATTCCTTGAACCTCTTCTGAGAAGGCTTGCTCATTACGATTATCCTTGAACACAAATGCCAGCACACTCAGAAAAATGCAAAAGGTTACACCATCGACGACAAACAGCCGTTGATAAGAATTGCCAGGGGTCCGCAACAATCCCCAAGCACGATCCCTAGACCTGCCCTCAACGAATCAACTAACCCCGAAACAGCAAAGGCTTCGTCTCGCTGATGAGCTTGCGAATTATCAGTAATAGCGGCTCCTGAAGCAGGCCAATAGAGGCTGTCTCCCAAACCCATCAAAACATTGGCCAAATTGAGCCTTTTTAAGTAGGCGTCTTTGAATTCAACTGTGAAGGTGAGCTATTATTTGATTCAAGTCAGATTCTTTTAAGGTTCACACTGCCCACAAATCTGACTCAAGAAGAACTATCGTTGTTTCTCCGCCTATTCTGCCAAAATCTGGTTCCGGCCCCATTGACATCTTAATCAGATATATCCAGGTATCAGCTTCAGAACGATAGCTTTCTACAGTGCCTTCTCCACCGACAAAACGCACTCGTTGATTGTGGTGGAAATTGGGGGCATTTCCTGCAATTACAGTCATCAAAAATCCTCCGGTTTAATGATCGTCTTGGCCGCTGAAAGGCCAATTTATGGTTTATGTTATTGTTTTGCTAACAATCATGAAGTTGAGGAAATAGAAAATGAATATTTGGTTTTTTACATCCTTAGCTGCGTCAAAGAAAAATTCAACGTCAACCAACAACGATAGGTCATAATTATTTGATTTTCGGAATGCGTTGATTGATTAAGCTATAAAACACAATTCAACACAGCAAAGAAGACTTTATGTATACAATAAAGTCTTCTTTGTTATATCCCAGTAATCCTATATAAAGTATTGATTAATATCCCCATGGGTGACGAACTAAAATCACCCACGGAGGTATTAATCAAGGGATGATGGGCTAGGGAGGGATGCCCCAAAGCGTAAAAGGTCTAAGAGCTTTGCCTAGTCCATCTCAAAAACACTTGGTCTACGTTCTATCTATGTCAGCGACGTTGGCTGAACAAACAACCTGTGATGAGCTTTACTGCTGAACATCGTCCAGATTAAACAAGAAAGGTACTTTAGCCTGATCTTTTTCTCCCATAATCAATACTTTAGGCATTTGAGCGCCTCCGTCTTTCCAGGCTTGAATAGCTTCTTTTTGCAACACAAGCTGACCACCTTGAGCTTTCAAGGTATCGGCTAGTAGTCTTTGTGCCTCTGCTTTACCCTTGGCACGGTTGATATCGGCTTGAGCTTCCTGTTCAGCTTCTTGAGCCACATAGATTGCTCTTTTGGCGCTTTGCTCAGCAATTTGTTTTTCTTCTACGGCCTTGGCAAACTCTGGGGAAAAGTCTAAATCAACGACACTCGTATCTAATACGATGATTCCATATTTTTCTAACCGTTCGCTTAGAGCCTCATCAAAATCTTGCTTGAGATCGTTTCTTTTGGTAATTGCTTCTTCTACAGTTCTCCTTGCAGCGGCGATTTTAAAGGATTCCTGGGTTTGAGGCGCAATAATTTTAGAGACAATATTTGCTAAGGTTCCTTGTGTTCGCCGAATCTCAACGACTAAAAACGGATCAAGGCGAAAGTTAATGGCAAAACTGGCCGATAAGTCCTGGAGGTCCTTTGTGGAACTTTGTGCTGGCACCTCAAATTTTTGTACGGTCAGATCGTATATATCTACAACGGAAATTAAAGGTGGTTTAAAGTGAATGCCTTCTAGAAGCACGCCATCCCTGGCTTTACCTAAGATGCTGATCACCCCTGCTTGACCGGGATTAAGAACAGCAAAGCTGTTGAAGGCCAATAAAAGGATTAATCCTACTAAAATGACGGGTGTCAGCAGCTGATTGCTAGGAGAGAGTTGATTTTTCAAGTATTCCTTCTAAGTTGCTAATGAATAACAGGCAAATGATTTTGAACATTTACCTTAAAGCAGACGTTCTCATGGGGACTTTTTAGTTCTACGATATCACCCTAAAGTCTGCATTGCGTAGAGTGGAAGAAACGGTCATTTCTCCTTCATCCAGAATTAAAAACTGTGCTCCTGGAGTTAGAGTATATTTCTGATAATTTCAAAGTATTATTATTCACCTATCAATACAGACAAAACTAGACAGTAATTCCCCATTATTTCAAACACTATTGCTTAAAAATGATTGGCACCGATATGGAGGAGATATACGTTCGTTTCAATAAGATATATATTGAAGTCAGCATATACCTCCTAGAACTGAAAGGTTAAAGCTATGCTTTTGTAACGGGTAATACTCTGTTTATTGCTGTGATGAACACTGTAAATTGTTAACAGCTTATAGTGCTTACTTTTTCCAGGATTTGATCGATTAAGACTGGTACTTTGTTAGCACCTATATAAGGTTAACGAGCTTTCTTGTTTTTCTGATTGGCATACCTCTCTCCGAACGTTTACTCTTCACTTTTTTATTTTGGAGTCAATTTGTTATGTCGATTTATGTAGGAAATTTATCCTATGATGTTGTAGAAGAGGAGTTAACAGCTGTCTTTGCAAAATATGGAACCATTAGAAGTGTCCATATGCCCACCGATCGTGAAACAGGTCGTTTCCGCGGCTTTGGTTTTGTATCAATGGGTGCCGAAGCTGAAGAAAACGCTGCCATCGAGGCCCTGAACGGGACAGAATGGATGGGGCGCGAGTTGAAAGTTAACAAGGCGAACCCTCGTCAAGGACGTGGTGGTGGGCTTTCATCGTAATCGTTTCTTATCTAGCGAAAAGATCATTAGCAATCGCAGTGCCCAATAACACTAGCCCACAGCCCACCATCATTGACGGCGTCACCACCTCATTGAGAACCAGGGCACCCCACAGCATGGCAAAGAGCGGAATCAAGTAGGTGACCGTCAGCGCCTTAGTAGAGCCGACATTTTGAATCAATCGGAAATAGAGAATATAGGCAGCGGCTGTGGATAGAATAGCCAAAGCAAAAACCGACAGAACAACCTGAACAGAGGGAGTCTGTTGAGGAATGGTAAAGGGCAACATCGGAATCATCATCAGGGCCGCACCCAGCTGGCTGCCCGTGGTAACCACAAGAGATGGCACACCTGCGAGATTTTGCTTAATATAGGGTGCAGCAATGGCATACATCAGGGCCGCTGATAATGCCGCTGCGATCGCAGTTAAAAACTCCGGTGTTGTTTCAACCGCCTTCCATCCAACTAAAATAACAACACCAATAAATCCAAGCATAAACCCAGCCAGCCGTGAGGGGGTAATTTTTTCATGAAGCCACACTGACGCCACAACGGTACCAAAAAGAGGCGCTGTGCCATTTAAGGTAGAGGTAAACCCGGCAGGTAGAGATACTGACGCAAATGCCAGCAATAAAAACGGAATGGCCGAATTTAAACACCCCACAATCAGCAGCGGTATGAGCTGACGACGCATCTCGCCCAAATGGCCCAATCGAGCCAGTACCGGCAGTAAGACTAACCCAGCTAGCAGGACTCGAAACTCAATCAGCCAGACGGGTCCCAAAACGGGAGCCGCCATCCGCATAAACAGAAACGACCCGCCCCACAGAGCGGCTAACAATAGCAGTTCAAAAATGTCCGATGGCTTCATAGAGATCTCTCATTTTGACCCTCGCTGAGCCCCGCTTCCCACCCCAAAAGGGCCGCTTTACGATCTAGACCCCAGCGATAGCCGCCAATCTCACCCGAGCCACGAATCACCCGATGACAGGGAATCAGATACCCCACTGGATTGCACCCAGCGGCATTGCCAATGGCTCGGGCTGCCGTCGGTTTGCCAATAGATTGAGCCAGCCCCTGATAGGTGGTCAGCCCACCAAACGGAATTTTTAACAGGGCTCGCCATACCTGAACTTGAAAATTTGTTCCTTTGATGTGAAGTTTCAAGGGAGACTTTTCAGAGGTATCAAAAATACGGTTGTAAATCGCCCCTGTCGCTTCTTGGTCATACATAACTGTGGCATTGGGCCATTCTTGATACAGCTGCTGTTCAGCCGACTGTTGATGCTCTGTATCAAGAAAGAGTAAGTTGCAGATACCCCGCTCGGTCATAGCAATTAGACACGTCCCAAAGGTGGACTCGTGAAGACCATAGCAAATCTTTAACCCAGCCCCTGCAGCTTTATATTCACCCGGTGACATCGCCTCTAGGGTGACAAACAAATCGTGCAGACGGCCTGGGCTCGATAGCCCCGACTCCAGGGCAAGCTCTAACAAGCTATTGGTTTCTGTAATTTTTGATTTGGCATAGTCCAGCGTCAAATATTGAGAAAATCGTTTAGGACTAATACCCGCCCATTGAGTAAACAACCGTTGAAAATGATACTCACTGAGGTTGACATGCTGGGCAACGGTGGCCAGACTGGGCTGCTCTAAATGATGCTGACGAATAAACGCGATGGCCCTAGCGATGCGTTGATAGGTTTCACTATTGTGAATCACAGTTTCTGAAGAGGGCATGCTATTGATGAGCTTGCAGCTTAAACACATCCACCACGGTAGCGATAGTGGTCTTTGAATACCACCCGTTTCTTGCTATCTGATGTGTGGCGATGTTTGCACAGCAATTGCACAATCTGTGGACTAATTCTCTACGCAATTTGTTCCAAATTATAAATATGCGAATAACTCAGCATTTTGATTATGTATTTCGCTTACATCAAGACTTTCAGGTTAGTAAAAGAGAATGTTATGGTTTCAAATTAAAAAAAATGAGTTTTGTGGCGCACGTAACACTAGACAAATTGCTTGGAAAGTATATTTCTAATATGAGCACTCGCGATAGGGAGTACTCTTAGTAAGAGTTCTGAAATATCATATTCACATAACAAACAATCCATCATACACAGCACTCTCGTGGCAAGCATTTTAATTATTGAGGACGAACCTCGCGCTGTCTCTTTTATATCAAAAGGGTTGCGAGAAATGGGGCACCAAACGTTGGCAGTGACTAGCAAAGAGCGAGCTATTCCACTTGCTCGTTCTGAAATGTTTGATTTAGTTCTGTTGGACTTGATTATGCCTGAGCTAAACGGTGTGTCAATTCTTGGCGCAATCCGTGCTCAAAATACGCAGGTGCCTGTAATTGTTGTTACAGCACTGTTTAATAAAGAAGAGCGTATTCGTGCCCTATATATGGGTGCCAACGATTACATCACCAAGCCCTTTGGCTTTGACCGTTTACTGGGCTATATCCATAGCTATGCCTAGAGTTTAAGCTTCGGGTATAAGCTAAAAGTGACGCTTCACAAACTCTTTAGCTAGTACTCATTAACAGTTTTCCAAGCTTTGATTAATTTCATCACCTGATCATCTAAAACATCCTTGAGTTCGCTACATCGGATGCCATATTTTTCATGCCGTGCCCAATAGCCATCGGCAGATCTGGCGTTTAATTCAATTGCAAAAGAATCAAGATTGTCGCCTCCATTCTCTCCATCTGCCTGAAAGGTATTGTAACTGTATAAATTTAGCGACAGACTGCCAACTTTTTTTTGCCAGAGACGCTCACAGTAATTGAGCACAGCTGCACTAGATGAAAGCTCTTTCCAGCCCTTCTGGTCCAGCCATTCCGCCAGTTCTAAAAGGGTAGGGTTTGTTACTATCCGCGCTTGCATCTCTCTCTTCTAATGGCTTTTCAACGATCTTAAAAATAGCGATGCTTTATCTAGCATAAAGCTAGTCAATAAAAAGAGTTTTCAGCAACAGTGAAAATACGCTATGTGGCGGATGCCAATAGGTAAATTTGCGTACAAACTCTAGGACACATAATATATCACGTTGTAGTTTCTGGGAAGTAATTAAATCAATTTCAGCAACGCCGAAAGTCGCCAGTATTAGCAGCGTGACCGTGCGACCCAAACGTCATTAGCTGTAATCTTCGGCATACGTTTAGTCTGCCGTCACCTACTAGGGGTTAACCCATCCGTCTACAGCAGTTCTAGAAGGCTTTCTACTGAAGGCGTCTTGTTTAACCAGGTAAGTTCATAGGTTAACTCGTACAGGGGGGCTAGTTTTAGAACTGAAACACCCGGGTAGTTGAGACCGGGGGCAACCGGGGCGTTGCCAATACCCACTCCGCCCGCCACCATGGCTAATGTGTCAGAAAGTGTTGAAACATCCATCACAATATGGGGCTCAAAGCCGTATTCGGCGGTATGTTGACGATAGGTATCCCAAATGATGGGCTGGCGATCGCGGGCGGGAAAAATGATCGGTTGATCAGCCAGGTTTTCTAATGTTACGATATCTTGCTCTGCGAGCGTATGGTCAGACTGGACTAATACAGAAAGTGGAATCATGCCAAGATGCTGGCGATGAAGACCGCTGGGGATAGAAACATCCCATGCGATCGCAGCGTCAATGTCGCCATTGGCCAGCGCTGTACCGATAGAACGCTCATCTAGCTGACGCAGACATACGCGAGTTTCAGGGTGAGCGGTCTTAAATTTGGCAATTAGACTGCCGACAAATGGCTGGGCTGCACCGATCATCATCCCGATGGTGAGGGAATCAATCCCATCAATAGCCCCAGCTTTTGCCGCCCGGACTGCCATATCAGCATAGGCAACGGCCTTGCGAGCAGAGGTCAAAAACCCTCTGCCGGCATTGGTTAACGCCACCTCGCGCGATGTGCGATTAAGCAATTTGACCCCCAGCTCAGTTTCTAGCTCACTCAGCAGCCGACTCATGGCCGGTTGAGAAATACCGCATTGCTGGGCTGCGCGACCAAAGTGAAGCGCTTCGGCAAGAACGATAAACGAGCTTAGAGTTCTTAAATTCATTGATATCAAAAATGAAATCGTATAATTCAAATTCTATATTGGTTTAATTATTAATATCGTGTTAGTTATGAATGGGTTCGATATCAATTCGTGTTTTTATGAAATGAGTCAAAATTGAGAATTTCGGCTCATTTTTGCTGTTAATTGCCATTTACGTTTGGGTCGGCCCCTAACTATGTCAGCAGCTGTATGAAGCTAGGGAGATTGATGATGGAATATGGCTTCACGCATAGGTCATTTGAACTATTGGAAGGGCTGGAGACTAATAACGAGAAAGCCTGGTATACCGAGCATAAGAACGATTTTGAGACCCATCTTCGCATCCCCTTTGCCCTGCTGCTAGAGTGGGTAACTGAGTGTTTGGCCGACACAGATGTTCCTCTGATGGGCAGTGCCAAAACCATGTTTCGTCAAAATCGAGATGTGCGGTTTTCGAAGGATAAATCCCCCTACAGTACCTTTGTGGGTGGGCTACTCACGCCCTCAGGCACTAAGGCCGAAAAAGACGGCGTGCTCTATGCGCAGCTCAACAGCTCAGGTGGGATGTTAGCCTGTGGATTTTATAAGTTTAAGGCCGCAGACCTGGCTCAGATTCGTGACAGGATAGTCGAAGAACCAGACGAATTTTCTCAGGTGCTGCAAGGATTAGAGAATGCCGGTCTATCGCTAAATGAAGACGATACACTGAGCTCCATGCCACGCGGTTATCAAGATCAAAAAGATCACGTCCATGGAGACTATTTAAAGCTGAAGAGTTTTATTGTCCAGATGCCGCTTTTAAGACAAGCATGGTTGGACTCGCAGGTGGTGGAACGCATGGTTACCCTGGCAAAAGGGTGTGCACCACTGTTGGAATTTGGCCGTAGTTCAGACGAATAAAGCCATACACCAGCTGCCCTGTATGGAACACTGCTGACTGAGGAGATGACGTTAGCCATGAGACCGGCCTTAGCTCATCCCCTAAATCAGCACATTTAGAGTGTGCAATAGTTTCTTAATGCTGACTGAGCTATGAAACTGTTTGCCTCTAAAAGTGATTCTGTCGTTTTGTATTTTGTCGCGAGGTTTTAGTCATCGCTTTCCAGCGAGCTTTTGAGTTGCTCTGGGCCTGTTTATCTTGCTGACGGAGCACATAAGCCTGCTCTTTTTGCAATTTTTGATAGCTGCCCAGACGTTTGGGTGATAGCTCTCCTGAGGCTAAGGCCGCCTGGATTGCACAGCCGGGTTCTGCCTGATGGCGACAATCCCGAAAGCGACATTGTTGCGCCAGGGTTTCAATGTCGGTAAATGTTTCATCTAGACTGTCTTCTGCCAGCCACAGCTGTAGCTCACGCATCCCCGGAGTATCGATCAGCAAAGACCCCGATGGCAACCGCAGCATAGTGCGACTGGTGGTGGTGTGACGACCTTTACTATCATCATCTCGCACAGTCTGGGTTGATTGGATGTCAGTCCCCATCAGCTGATTTGTCAGGGTGGATTTTCCCACCCCCGAAGAGCCCAGCAACGTTATGGTATGCCCCGGTTTGAGATAGGGATTTAATGCCTCTAAATTGTCCTGTTGTAAAGCACTAAGCGGAATAATAGGCACCCCAAAGGCAATGTCTTCCACCGCCCTAATTGTCTGGTCTAAGTTCTCGCAGAGATCTGCTTTATTTAGCACAATCACCGGATTGGCACCGCTCTCCCAGGCCATCACCAAATATCGTTCAATCCGACGTAAATTAAAGTCTTGATCTAAACCGTTAATCAGAAATAGCGTGTCAACATTCGCCGCAATAATCTGGGCCACTGTACGCGTACCTGCGGCCTGACGAGAGAATTGGCTTTTACGCGGTAGCACAGCTTCAATTAATGCTGGGTTTGTTTCTGCAGGCGTCTGAATAACAACCCAATCCCCCACAGTGGGAAAGTGTTCAGAAGCTTGAGTTTGATGTCTAAATTTGCCGGTTAGCTCGGCTGTCATTTCACCCTGCTCGGTGTAAAGCCGATACTGGCTACGATAAACCACAGCAACTCGACCGACGCTATATCCCTTGGCAGCGTAGGGGACAAAGCTGTGAGCAAACGTATCGCTCCAGCCTAAATCAATTAAATTCATGATAGGAGAAAAATCCTCTAGGGTACTTAAACTAAACCCTGCAAGACAGTTGTCTTGAGAGCTGCACCGTAGAGAAATACTGGAGAAAACTGCTTAGAGTACTAGCGCAGCTTCCCTAAGGAGGTATGCCCTACGGCGAACATAGCGAAAAGGATTACCGACTCAGCCATAAGGTTCACCTCCCGAGGTTAAAAGAGACATCGTTGCCCACAAGTATAGCGAGGATAATTTAAGTTGTGAGTAACGTTATGCGACACAACATGCTTACTAAGGTACTAACACCATAGAATGTGCCCCTCGGGTGACGGGGACAGAATAGCGGGTCTGCACCAGCATGGGCTGTGGATTAAGCGGGTCTGTAGCAATTCGCCAAAAGTCGATGGACCCACCGGAGATGCGATCGTCAAAGTGATCGTAATTGGCGATCGCAACAAACTCACCAGACGCATCAAAAGCAGCGGCTTCTGGCAAAATGCCATCGTAGGGGTAGTCAGCCACACGATTAAGCTGCCCTGTTGCAGGATCAAGGGTAACCAGCGTGAGTGATGAAAACCACGTAATCCGCTCGTCATCATAGGGAAGATAGCTCCGTTCTAGATTTGTTGTCACCACATAACGGTCATCGGGGCTAATGGCTAACCCTTCTGGGCTGACTCCAGTGATAGCCCGCGATACCAGTGCATGACGGGGTGACCCATCTGTCTGGGTGCCAGCTTCTAGACGAATGCTGACAACACTGCCTCGGGGAGCTTCACTCCAAAGACCTTCGACATCAGCCCCCCAGTAAAGGGCATTAACAATTATGTGGCGACCGTCCGATGTAAATCTGGCCATATAGGGTGCTTTTTCGGCTTGAACAACATTGCCCCACGTCTGAAGACGAATATTGTTATCTTGAGCGATCACGTCTACAAACGAGACCTCGCCCCGCGACTCATTGACCAATGCCAATACGTTGCGAATGGGATGCCATTCCGCATGAATCAGCCGCTCTCCAGATGAAAACCTTGGCATTTCAGGAAAAACAGGTTCTCCTAGCTGACCATTATTAAATGGAATAATCGCTAGCGGGGTTTCTTGACCAATCCCATTGGGATGAAAAGAGACGGCAATCAGCGTGCCATCAGAGTTGATGCTAACCGAGTCAGGCCGTTCGCCGATGGCAACATCCTGGATGCGCTGGGGCTGGGTCGGGTCAGCTAAATCAAACACCTGCAGCCGATTACTGTGGCTCAGATCGGCAAAGGTCTGACCGGTCGCGTCCCCATCAGGACGAGGGGTAAATGTCTCAATTACCACCGCATAGCGACCATCGGGCGTTACTGCCACAGCCACTGGCGGGCCTGCTACCGAATTGCCCGCATTGGTCTCGTAAGCTTCTAAATCTCGCACATGGCCATTAAGCGGAATCACACTGAGCGCATCCTCACCCTCACGGGGACCGAGCTGACCGTCCACATAGGCCGAGGCCACCATGTCAGCATCTGAGATAGATACCAGATAGCGTCCTTGAAAGGTCATGGGGGCCGCGCGATCTTGGGCCAAACTGGCGGTTACATTAACAACAGGCAGCAACAGTAAACCGATCGTCACCGATCGGGCGAGAGATTTAAACGCCATAGTGTGATTAAAACCTGTAATGTGATGCGCAAACGCCCTTATACATCGGCATGCTTGCGGTATCACCACAATAGAAAGTCTGGCTATAATTTGTCCAATAGATTTTTAGCTGGCTATTAATAGTCAGAGGCTATTAATATGATGGACCTGGCGGCGACATCGGTTGAGCTACGACATCTGCGATACTTTGTTGCAGTGGCCCAAGTCTTGCACTTTGGGCGGGCGGCTGAGCACCTGGGCATTACCCAGCCGGTGCTAAGTGACCAAATCCGTCGTTTGGAAACACTGCTAGGGGTACAACTGCTGCATCGGACAAAACGTGTGGTGCAGCTGACAGAACCCGGTCGTGTTTTTCTTGAGGATGCACTGCAGATTTTGGCACAGACCGACAGCGCGATCGCAACCGTCCGTCGAGCGGGTCAGGGTAAATTTGGTAAGCTCACCATTGGCTACACTGGGCCTGCACTGTATACGGTGCTGCCTGAGATTGTGAGGACATTTCGCGATCGCAACCCCAATGTAGAACTCACTCTCTATGAAAACTGCACACCGCAGCAGGAGACAGCACTGCTTGCCAATGAAATTCAGGTAGGGTTTTTACATCCCCCCATTGATGCCCCGTTAACGCTGCAAATCGTCTGGCAAGAGCCTATGGTGGTCGCCCTGCCAGAGAACCATGTTCTTGTTAATCGACCCAATCTCTCAGTCAAAGAGTTAGCCCACGAGTCATTTATTCTCTTTCCGCGTACTGTTGGTCCCCATCTTTATAGCCAGATTGTCTCCCTGTGCACCCAGGCTGGTTTTAAACCCAAAGTTGTGCAAGAGGTAACCCCCCAACCCACCATGATTGGTCTGGTGGCAGCAGGTATCGGCATCGCATTTGTCGCAGACTCAATGCAAAAAATCAGTCGGCCCGGTGTTGTGTATCGCCAGCTTCAAGAAGACACACCCACATTAGAGCTTGCCATAGCTTGGAAAAATGAACAGCAATCACCAGTGCTTCAATCATTTTTAACTGTGGTCAATGATTGGTTAGGGCTTGTTAAAAATTAAGCTCATGGTTTGATTATGGCTATTTTACTCAACAGAAAATTGGATAACTTCTCTGTTTAGAATTTTGTTGCAGCGCGCAAAATTCTAAACCACTTCGCCGAATGCCCAAATACGCTATCAGGGATATCACTAATATTTTTCCGTGGGTTGTAGGGCGGCGGAACGCCCTGCCCAGGGGGTGTGGGTATCTCGGAGGGACCCCACGCAATAGGTTTTGCACTCGGCCAGTATCTTAGAAATACACTTGTGAACATTGGCAAATGGCGAACAAGGTGCTCAGGGGTTTCCTCCGTCCTGGAAGTATCCAAGTTATCCCGTTTAGACATGCTGGGGTTTTCCCGAAAGATAGGATGTCGATTGAACTTAAAGATAAAGCTTCTGTATTCTTGTTATCCCATTTTTAACCAGTCAAATACTTGTGGCTCTTCGGGATTAATTATGCTTTTTGAGAATTAAAAATGCCAGCAAATGAGGCATCTGAGTCGAAAGCGTTCAAAATTTCTGAATCCATACCCAGATCGCTTAATCAGCTTCAGACGAGTATTAATACCTTCAACAACACCGCTGGTGGTTCTGTTTTCAAAATACTGAATAATCTCGCCAAACCACCGACTGATAGTTGCGACTGAGTTTGGATACAGGGATTTTGCTGTGTCCATCCAATGCAATAATTTCAGAATGGCATCATCACTCGTCGTCTGCTCAAACAAGTCTCTAAACGCCTCTTTATGGTGATGCATCCGAGCCAGTTTCGGGGAGACAGCTTTGACCTCAGCCAGTTTACTCACTTGGGTCTCGGTCAAATTAGCTTTCGGTTTGAGCAAGGCATATTTACTGTTCTTGAGAGCCGCTTTGGCCTCGTCAACACTGACCCCATCGGGTAAATCAATTGGGTCACGCTTAACGGCATTCCGAGCCTGATTGAGTTCTTGATTAACCACCTTCATCACATGAAAGCGGTCTGCCACAATGGCAGCGTTCGGCATCATCCGATGCACCAGTCCACGATAATTCCCCGATAAATCGATGCTGACCTCTTCAATTTGGGATAACACCTTAGGCCCCCACGTCTCTAACACCGGTTTGATGGCCGCATGGGTACGCGCAGGAGCCATCCCAATCAGCGTGTGTTGGTCCAAGTCAGTGAATACGACAACAAAATTCTTATGACCTTTACGTAAGGCGATTTCATCGATTCCCAGACGTCTCAATCCACTCACATCGATACTGAGTTTTTTTCACTCATGTACTCCACCATTGACCACACCAAATCGTCACTCAAGCCTTCATTCAGAGCTACATTTCGCGTATCACTGTGCTTCACTTGGTTCACAATCCAATTGGCATATCGGTCTGTGTAGGTTCGCCGAACTCCCACAAATGCTAACGGTTCACTAAACGGTTTTTTGCACTTGGAACACTTGAATTGACGGCGATTGACCCGCAAATAGGTTTGATAATGGCTCATCGCTAAATCGCGCACCAAATAGCCATGATTTTGATGGAGACGATGACTCTGCGTTCCACACCGGGGGCAGGTCGCCCCCTCTACATGAACTTCCACTGAGAGAATCAAGCGGTCTCCCAGGTCTTCGTAGGATTCAACATCAACGCCCGGTAAGCCTAACAGCTCAGTGAGTAGAGGAACCATCACTCATATATGTGTCAAATGTTACACCAGCATACTAGATCCCGAAGAGCCA
>JBHJIV010000076.1:0-34503 GCA_050043105.1 Leptolyngbyaceae cyanobacterium
CAAACCCCCCGCATCTATCTCAATTTGACCCCCCGCGAAAATCTAGTTCTTTGCTGCAACCAAAACAAAGGCGTATTGGCCACTTTGTTAAAGCCCACCTCTAAGGCAGAGCGACGTACCGTTGGTGGGTTACTAGAAACCATCGGCCTTGATCATAAGGCTGATAAGCCCGCGGCCCTGCTCTCCCATGGTGAGAAACAATGGTTAGAAATTGGCATGTTAGTGGCCCAGTCTCCCGATTTATTGCTGGTGGATGAGCCGGTGGCTGGGCTCACTGATGAAGAAACCGAACATACCGGAGAATTGCTTATTGCCCTGTCTGAGAGCCATTCAGTCATTGTTATTGAGCACGATATGGAGTTTGTGCGGCAGATTGCCCGTCAGGGCACTGTGCTACATGAAGGTTCTGTACTGTGCGAAGGCACCATGGACGAGGTCCAGAACGACCCTCGGGTGATTGAGGTGTAGCTGGGGAGTGAGACCTCGATCACCCCAGAGCAGATGTTGCTACTGCGGATTGCAGCCACCATGGCCTGGGCTGACGGTAACTTTGCCCCCATTCAACAGGATGTGATTCTCAACCGGCTCAGTCATCACTTTGCTAAAGATCCAGACGAGCAAGCCTCTATGCGCGACGAGCTAAAAAATTTACTATCCAAGAAGATCCCGCTGGATGAGTTGGTGCCAAAACTCACAACGCCGGACCAACGAGAGCAAGCCCTGATGCTTAGCTATGAGGTGATTAGCTCTAACCAAATCAATCAATCAGAAGCGGCTGTATATCAAAGGTTGTTAGACCTGCTCGACCTGCCCCCTGAAACAGTCAGTCGGCTTGAAGCAGTGGCTTTAGAACAGCTTCAGAAATATCATTAAATACGTGTGCACCATGACCAATACAGTCCCTCACCCCACACAGCAGCAGCCTTCAACAGCCCCTATGCTTAAAATCTCAGGGCTTGACTTTTATTATGGTGAGAGCCATATTTTGCGCAATGTTGACCTCACCGTACCTAGAGGCCAGATGATTTGTTTGATTGGTCGAAACGGGGTGGGCAAAACAATATTATTAAAAAATATTATAGGGCTGTTGTCACCCCGCAGCGGTGCGATCGCATATGACGATCAAACAATCAATTCATTAACAGCCGACCACAGAGCCCGTATCGGCATTGGCTATGTCCCTCAAGGTCGAGAAATCATCCCTCGTCTAACTGTCAAAGAGAATCTCATCGTTGGGCTAGAGGCCCTTGGAAAACGAGCACCAAAAGCTAAAAAAGAAATTCCCGACCTAATTTTTGAGTTGTTTCCCGTTCTTAAGACTATGCTATCTCGCATGGGGGGCGACTTAAGTGGCGGACAACAACAACAGCTATCGATTGCACGAGCTTTAATGGGACAGCCTCAGCTACTGCTCTTAGATGAACCCACTGAAGGGATTCAGCCCTCTATCATTTTAGATATTGAAAACGCAGTACGACGCATTATTGAAACCACGGGCATTTCTGTTCTTCTAGTAGAACAACATCTCCATTTTGTCCGCCAGGCTGACTATTATTATGCAATGCAAAAGGGCGGGATTGTAGCTTCGGGCTCTACAGATCAGCTAAGTAACGATGTCATCCAAGAATTTTTAGCCGTTTAAGTATCCTCAACGGAAATGGGTTGATTCGGTCAATTATCTAGTAAATACTCGCCAACAAAGTCGGTAGCGATTATTTAGACGCGCTATCAATAACCTACGTATCATTCAGCAATGTACGTAAGTGAGGTGATGTCGTCCAGCACAAGATCTGTTAGTTTAATGTAGAAACTCAGGTACCAAGCACTACGCCTGCCTCGTCATCTGAGATATTTGACTGACCTCATGTAGCTTTATAGCGTCTTGTAAATCTGTGTTAAGAGGCACTCAAATATTAACCATCGAATGAGATGGAAAAAATTCCTAAAAATTGATGAAATACGTTTGCATTTGCATGCAGGTGCATTTCACTGCCTCTAACTGAGAATCGTTACTGGAAATACAGAAATGTTCAGACGCCTCTTGAGAAAGCTGCTCCCAGTTCGCATTAGAACATTTATTTCAAATCTTGAAAGTCTTTTACTGTTTGACATCTACGCATATCGAGTACTAGGACCATCTATCACCAAACGCCTGAGGCAACGACATCAGCCCTCAAAATATCTTTTTGTCATGGCTCCGGCACGCTCCGGTTCGTCACTATTAGGGCACATTCTCTACAATCATCCAGAAGTCACAGGCTATGGTGAAAGTCATGTAGGTTATGCATCACAGCAAGATCTGCAGCGACTAGTTTTTAGAACTGCCGCAGTCTTGGATAACTTTGATCCAAAGAGATATTCCTACATTGCTGACAAACTTGTCTGGAACTACCCGATCTCAGACAGTATTCTGCAAAATCAACAGATTAAATTTATCTTTCTTCTGCGAGATCCAGCCGCTACCTATACCAGCACGGTGAAATCCTTTTCAGGTCATGAGTCACCAGAAGAGGTTGACAAATGGATCGCTTACTATCGAGATCGCTTAAGCCATCTTGAAACCTTGGCAATGCGAATTAACGATACCAGTCGGTGTTTGATGTTGAGGTATGAGGATTTGCTAAGTGATACGGATCGTACTCTAGAGTCGCTACAGCAATTTCTAGGAACCGCCTCACCGTTTGCTGATAGTTATACAGTTGTAAAACACACGTCTCGTCTAAAGTACGGCGATAACTCTGCATCGATTCAGGCAGGTAAAATCCTACGCAAAGAATTTCATAGGCCAGCGCTAAATAGCGCTGTGTTTCCCATAGAGAAACAGCAATCTGTATACGCATGCTATTCACACTGCGCCGCTACTTTAAGCCAATATACGCAAATTTGTGGCGAATTGCCTACGCAGAAGCTAAAAAAGCTCAGTCTAACGAACATAAAGGTTAATGTAAGCTGAAAGCTCGGAATTTTCAGAAAATATGCTGATATACTTCCAGCTATTCACCTTGATGGCCCAAAAAGCTGGACGGATAGACATGCTTTTGCTGCACTGCTTTGGTGAGATACCATGGCTGCTTGACCAAGCCTCATTGTGATTTTGCCTACACACTGGATCCCTTTTGTTAAGGAATATATACCTATGGTTAGCAATCAGGCTCGCTCTCGAGCGGTTAATTCTGCCGGTAGCTTTATGAACGATTTTCGTGATTTTTTGCTACGTGGCAACGTCGTTGACTTAGCTGTGGCCGTTGTTATTGGTGGTGCTTTTGGCGCTGTCATTACCTCATTTATCGAGGACATTATTACTCCTCTGTTGCTAAGCCCGGCCCTTAAGGCAGCTAATGTTGAAGACATTGCGGCACTTTCTGCAAACGGCATCAAGTACGGCCTCTTTTTGTCAAGCATTATCAACTTTGTAGTTATTGCCTTTGTTCTTTTTGTACTGATCCGTTCATTTGAGCGCATGAAGCGTGCCGAAGAAGTGGATGCCGGTCCTTCCACTGATGAAAAACTTAATGACACACTAGGTCGTCTGACAGGGTTTCTAGAGCAGCGCATGTAGGCTTGACTACTGCCACGCGTTTGCCAAATTAATGCCTGAAACAGCGAGTCGGGGAAATGGCTTCCTCGGTTCGCTGTTTTTTGTACGATGTTGGTGTCATGTGTACGCTATTCTGCCTGTGACCTCACCTACTGCAACACTACTAATTTCTTGCCCTGACCAGCAGGGTCTGGTGGCTAAAATTGCTAATTTTATTTACGCCAACGGGGGTAACGTTGTCCATGCTGACCAGCATCGAGATGAGCCATCGGAGCTATTTTTGTCACGGATTGAATGGCAGCTAGAGGGCTTTAATCTACAGCGAGATCTGATCGGACCGGCCTTTGACTCCATTGCTAAACCCCTGGGTGCGTCCTGGGAACTGCACTTCTCAGATGAAGTTCCACGCGTAGCCATTTGGGTTAGCAAGCAAAATCATTGTTTGTTAGATCTGCTGTGGCGACACCAAGCAGGTGAGCTAGCTGCAGAAATTCCGCTGATTATTAGCAACCATGAGACACTTCGCCCCATTGCAGAGCAGTTTAATATTGCGTTTCATTACATTCCGATTACCCAGGAAACAAAACCTGAACAAGAAAAAAAGCAGTTGGCGTTGTTAAAAAAGTACTCCATCAACTTGGTAGTACTGGCAAAATATATGCAAATTCTCAGCCTTGACTTTATTGAGCAGTTTCCCAGGGTCGTTAACATTCACCATTCATTTTTGCCTGCGTTTGTAGGGGCTAGCCCCTATCATCGTGCTTATGAACGGGGGGTAAAAATCATTGGAGCAACAGGACACTATGTAACATCAGATTTAGATGCTGGCCCCATCATTGAGCAGGATGTAGTGCGGGTAAGCCATCGCGATCAGGTAAGTGATTTGATTCGCAAGGGTAAAGATTTAGAGCGTGTGGTGCTGGCCCGTGCTGTGCGACTGCACTTGCAAAACCGGGTTTTGGTCTATGGCAATCGCACAGTGGTGTTTGCATAATGGCCTTAGCTCAGCACCCAGTGTTTATAAAAAGCTCTTGAAAATCAGCCGAGATACTAGAAAATTGAGCTGTACAGGTTACTAGAATACTCAGCCATATAATCGGCTCACTTTCTAGCGTATTTTCCCTTATTAGCATGGGGGAGCGGCTCATTGGGTACATCTTTTCCTAAAAATCCACAGAGTTTCTCCCATCCATCTCCCTCTTCCCAATTGACCGTCAGCAGATCCTGTGGGCGGTCACGGAAGTAGTTTTCAACGTCAGCATTGTGCTGGTTGTATCGGTCAATCAGCTGTGACTCTGACACCCCAGGAAAAGGAAGCCCATATAAAATTCGTCTTATCTTATTTAATTCTTCTGATGCATCACCTTGATTTGCCAGCATATTTTTATAGCTGCGAATCCATTTTTCAGGCTGTCTTTTGGTGAGAATAAATCGACTATCAGAGAACGTTTTATCAAATTCTTTGTATAAGAGAATCCAGGGCCAGTCCTCAAACGTTTCTTTAGTTTTTACTAGCTCAAGTATGTGCGACAGATTCCCTTTTCCTATATCTGTCGCCAAATCTAAGTTCTGGCTCTGATGGTTAAAACCTAAGACCTTAAAGCAGCTACCCAAGGTTGTTGTTCCGGTTTTAGCCCAGCCGATTCCAAAAATCTTAGTCATTTATCCTCCGATTTCTTTTGCTATGTATTTACAGCTTTGCGCAGCTCACAACAGTGATGGTCGCTGAAAGCGTTAGATAACAACAGCGATGCGATCGCACCCAGTCTTTAACAAGCGTATGCCCTGATAATGCACCTGCTGAAGACGTTTTTGGATGTCAATTCCTTAGTCAAATTCTCAAATGTGCTACCAAGAATCACAGAAACTGTAGCAGTAGACTATCTGTTTATTTTACAAAATCTTAATAGAAAAATCCGGATCTTTTCCAAATTTGTCAGGTTGTATAAAATTCACAACAAGAAGTCTCAGTACCGCTACGATGCTGTCTCTATTTTCAAGGGATGCCGTTTGCCGTAGATATCAATAGTGCAGTCTAAGGCTGCCGCTAAAACATGACGCTCTCGCTGTGCCGCCCAAATTTCTAGCTCAAGAGTGTTCTCGCCGAGCACTTCAATTTTAATAGATTCATCCGAAATACAGCAGTTCACAGCAGCTACCCGTTGGTTTTTGGTTTTATCGAGGCTAACGGCAATTCTGAGTATGCCTGAGAGTACTTTAATAAGTCGACGATGAGACTTTGAGAGGCGCCTAAACTTCTTATGTTTTTTAGTTGGCATAGCCTTACGGTGATAGCGGACCAAATGTCTAATGAGTAAAATCTCCTCATCGGTGAAGCCTCGCGGATTACTACGGCGAATAATAAACCGAGAGTTTTTATGATGTTTTCGAAACGAAATATATTGACCAATATCATGAAGAAGAGCGGCAAATTCAAGCACATCCTGTGCAGATTCACCGTACCTATGTAAGTCTTTGGTTTGCTCGAATAGCTGGAGTGCTAGGCTAGCAATATGGTGGTTTTGGTGCCAATCAGACTGATACTTTTGTACAAGTTGAGCCGCCTGACGATAGCGCAGGTTTTTGTGACTTGGCAAAGCTTCTACTTCCTGTGAATGCCGTTCAAGATAATCTAATACCATTCCTTCTCTCAAGGAGGCATCACAGAGAGTAATCTCTTGAACCTTGACCATTTCTAGCAGCTTTACTAGCAACACTCCGCCTAAATGGATCGCATCTGCTCGCTTATCGCCAACACCATCCATCTGAGCACGATCGACTATCTGCATTTCTAACAGATCTTCAGCGAGTTCTTTAATGTGTTTTAGCTGAACAACTTCAGCATTTACAGATTGGAAAGAATCACCCTCTGCTTTAATATGAGCAGCCTCACCTAACGTACGAATAGTGCCTGAAGTGCCAATGACTCGGTCAAAACCAATCGCTTTAGCCTGTTTCAACGTTTTCTGAGCAATATACTGAATATGGGACTCTAAAACACTGCGGCCTTCGTCACCAACAGGTCCGCTATCTTCAAACATGTCTAGCAGTCGCAAAACACCTAACTGAAGACTCCTAGTAAACAGCACCCTATGCCGATTTCCAACAACAGTCTCTGTGCTCCCACCCCCAATATCTAAGACTAATGCTGTGTCTTCCTCATTGGCGATTGAGTTACGAACAGCCAATAAGATTAGACGAGCTTCTTCATTGCCAGAAATTATTCGAGGAGATAGGCCTGTCTGTCTAACCACCGCGTTGATGAAGGCTTCTCCATTTTTGGCTTCTCTAATCGCACTGGTGGCCGCCGTGATGATCTCGTCTACTCCAAGTTGTTCAGCAAGTTGAATATAGCGACGGATAGTTTTTAATCCTAGTTTGAAGGCGCGATCGCTTATTCGTTTGGTAGCAAATACTCCAGCCCCCAGCTTGACCATGGCCTTTTCTCGCTCGATCACCTCAAAATTTCGCTGAGAAATCACATCCACAATAATCATGTGAATTGAGTTGGTGCCGATGTCAATCGCAGCGAGCTTCATGATGAGTAATGTCTTTAACTTTCATCATCATAGTTGCTGCGTCTATTTCCGCTATTTAAGCAATCAAATCGTTAAGACGAAAGTGAGCAATTTTGACAATTTCTAAGATCGCCTGCTGCTGTTCATGCGCAGGGGAATTTTGTAGGCGTCGGTCAAATGCAGTTAATATCGCTTCTTTAGTTTGGCCTTTGACCGCCATGATAAAAGGGAAGCCAAACTTGGTTTGGTAGCTTTTATTCAGTATCTGAAATTTTTTGTACTCTGCAGCACTTAGATTATTTAGACCAACGCCGGTTTGCTCCTGGACAGAAGCGGGGGCCATGTGTACTCGACTGCCCAAGTCAGGATGGGCGCGGATGAGGACTAACTGAGCATCTGGAGACAGCTGATCAACCAGGGTCACCATTGTTTGGTGAAGATGAGCTAAATCTGTAAACGGGCAATGATGCCAGGTCTGTTCGGCAAGGCTGGGGGTGTCTTCAAACACGTCACCAAACGCTGTGACAAACTCTGTTTGAGTCATTTGGTTAATGTTAGAAATGCTGTATGCCATCAGCTACCTCGATAGGTGCTGTAGGACCAGGGAGAGCAGAGCAACGGCACATGGTAGTGGGCTGTCGCATCAGCAATACCAAACTGGATGGGGATCAGGTCTAAAAATAAGGGGTCTGGCAAATCGCTAAATTGTTTTTTGAAATAATCTCCTAAAGCAAAGCGTAGTTCATACACCCCGGTGGTTAATGCATCGTCCATAAGCAAAGGGGTATCGGTGCGACCGTCGGCATTGGTGGTAACTGTTTTGAGCAGGCTTTTAGCTTGCCAAAGTTCAATGCTCAGCCCCGCTGCAGGGCAGCCCTGGGCCGTGTCGAGAACGTGGGTAGTGAGTTTACCTGCCATGGTTATTTGCAGTTGAGAATTTTACACAAGGTCGAAATATGAACTGTAGGGGCATTCCATGGAACGCCCCTACAATTCATAGAACGCCTCTACCTAATGAAATGGGCCTTTTTGGATGATTTTTGCGATCGCATCCATAATCTTACCCCCGTCTTCGCGCCCTAGCCCCTGGTACCACTGTTCAGTTGTCTCTGGGGCTTTACCATGGATCAGATCGGCTCGCTTTCGCGCTTTGAGAATAATTTCGGCAGTGCGGTCTTTTCTCTCAGCGTCATATCGCTGAAGGGCATCGTCCACACTAATGTTGGTGGTTACCAAATTTGTTGTCAGCGCCCAGGCATCTTCTATGGCCTGACACCCACCCTGCCCCAGATCGGGCGATGTGCTGTGGGCGGCATCTCCCAATAGCGCCACCCGACCTCGCACCAGCTGGGGCAGCGGCTCCACATCATGGATCGGGATACGATTGGTCTTTTCTGGGTTTAATCGCTCAATTAAAGTCTGAACTGGCGGCGCCCACCCCTTAAAGTGCTCGATCAGTTCAGCGTGAATATCGCCCTGGGGCTGAGCATCTATCGGGAGCGGCACATCTAGAAAAAAGTAAAACCGATCTCCCCCCACCGGCATCATTGACGCCCGCTGACCGTCCCCTACATAAATTACCCAGCTATGGCTAGGAGCCAGATCAGGGGAAACAGACACCAGTCCATTCCAGTTTACATAGCCAGCATACCGTCGCTCTATGGTCTGACCCACCACATAGTTACGAATAACAGAATGGGTGCCGTCAGCCGCAACAACAAGATCTCCCGTTGCCTGCCGACCATCTGCAAATAGTGCCGTAGCAGTTGTTTCAGTTTGTTCTATACCCACACATTGGGAATTTAGCTGGACGTTATCGGCCCCAAAGACCGTCAGCAACATCTGTTGTAAATCGGTGCGGGCAACCGGATAGGGGCATTGCCCCACAGTCTCGACTAAGGGAGCCAGACTAAAATCTGTGAGGGTTTCACCATGCTTAGTGAGATAGGCCATGCGCTGCATAGAACCGCCGATGCTGGCAATCTCAGCCCCCAACCCCAGCCGATTGAGCACCTTAATGCCGTTGGACCAAAGCGAGATGCCAGCACCCGCAGGCCGGAGCTCACGCACACGGTCATAAATCTCGACATGGTAACCGGCCTGTTTGAGTGCGATCGCAGCCGTAAGTCCCCCCATACCCGCGCCAATAACAATCGCCTTTAGATCGTTCATTCTGCCCTGTCCCTAGCATTATCAAATTGTAATCTAGCTCCATGCTATAGTTTACGCGCAGTCGACCAACTCTTATTGCGTATCAATTCAGGAGATTTTTTATGGAGAAGCAACAGCTTTTGACTCAGACTATGGCGTTTCTCTTGTGTACGACCCCTGAAACTACACTGGGCAAGCTATTGGGGTTATGTTTAGCCGCCAAAGTAGACGCCCAAAATTCCGGCAAGAGTCCGCTAGAATTTGCTGAGAAACTGCTCCAGCATCCTGAAAAAGTATCCGCATGGATTTCTGAAGTTGTTGATAGCGACAATCAATACAGCGTCGATGAAATGGTGGCACTCTCAGAGATAAATCTAAAAGATCCCGAAAAATTTATGAAGGAATTATTAGATGAAATGACGGTTTTAGATACCCAGGGCCTCTAAAATCGCAGGCGCAATACCATGTCGCAAAACCAACATGTCACAAAACCAACCAATTCAGCCGCTCGACATCGCGGTCTATGTTGAACAGACAGTAAAGCTGTTGGAGCTATCGATCCCCACCGATCAAATGGCCAGCGTTGTTGAAAATTTTGCGCGGGTTCAAGCCATCGCTCAACCAGTGTTAGAGTTTCCATTGCCCGATGACTTAGAAGCGGCGCCGAGGTTTGAACCGCAATGCTAGCCCACGCGATTGCACAACAGATACAACAGAGAGAAACAACAGCTCAGGCAGTAACAGAAACGGCGTTAGAGCGAATTGCACAACACGATCAAACCTTTAATTGTTTTACTCAGGTACTGTCTGACGCCGCTCTAGACGCGGCGGCGGCTGTTGATCAAAAGCTAGCCAACGGAGAGCCCACTGGCCCACTGGCAGGTGTTCCATTTGCAGTCAAAAATCTCTTTGATATTGCTGGCACGGTAACGCTAGCGGGCTCAAAGATTAACCAGGAGAATCCCCCCGCCACCGAAGACGCAACGGCGGTGGCGCGACTAAAGGCGGCTGGGGCCATTTTGGTGGGGGCCCTCAACATGGATGAGTATGCCTACGGATTTGTTACGGTTAACCACCACTATGGGGTAACGCCTAACCCCCACGATCTCACACGCATTTCAGGAGGCTCATCGGGAGGATCTGCAGCCGCTGTAGCAGCGGGTCTTGTGCCCTTAACCCTGGGGTCCGACACCAATGGGTCTATTCGGGTGCCAGCCTCTCTCTGCGGCGTGTATGGCTTTAAGCCCACATATGGGCGACTCTCGCGGGCTGGGGTGTCCTTATTTTCCAGCAGCTTAGACCATATTGGTCCCTTTGCCAGGTCTGCCCAAGATATTGCTTTAGCCTTTAACGCTCTGCAGGGGTACGATCCCCGCGACCCGATCTCCACTAGCAAACCCGATGTTAGCCCAGAGTTATCAGGCGAGATTGACGGACTGCGAATTGCGATCGCAGATGGTCATTTTGCCCGCGGCATGACGCCCACCGTTGCCCAAGCACTAAAAATTGTAGCTAAAGCGCTGCAGGCAACCCGCACAGTGACTCTGCCAGAATCAGCACGGGCGCGGGCAGCCGCCTATATCATTACGGCCAGTGAAGGCAGCCAGCTGCATCTGTCTCGCCTCCAGACACAACTGCAAGATTTTGACCCCGCGACTCGCGATCGCTTTGTGGCCGGGGCTCTAATTCCCAGCAGCTGGTATCTTCAGGCGCAGCGTTTTCGTCGCTGGTATCAAAATCAGGTGATGCAAGTGTTTGAAACTGTGGACCTGATTTTAGCGCCCACCACCCCCTGCCCAGCACCGTTGATAGACCAAACCACCATGGATTTAGACGGTGAGGCAGTGCCCATTAGACCCCACCTAGGCTTCTACACTCAGCCACTTTCATTTATTGGGCTACCGGTCTTATCTGTGCCAGTACAGCACCCAGGAAGCCTGCCAGTAGGCATTCAGCTAATTGCACCGCCATATCATGAAACGACTATTTTTAAGGCAGCAGCGGCATTAGAACGAGCCGGTGTGATATCTGCCTGCAGAGCTGAAAACCTTTAACTAGAAGGTATCTGCTAGCCTTGATAAGTGGCTGGCGTGGCAGTAAATGTACTGAAAACCGAATAGTTATAGCTTGCTAAAGCTCTAGGCAATTTCCGAAAGCCTATGCCAAGATCGGTATGTGACAGTTAGCCAGTTAAACCTGGGCAGCCAGCGCTAGGTAAAAACTAACGACCAACGCTTGTCTATGCCAAGTCAGCCCCCTCGCGGTGAGAGAACGTAAGTATTTCCTGTGTCCAATTTTCTCTGAAGGCTGAACTGTTTAGACCCATTGAGGAGATTCCTATGTCGCTACGTAGTGCGCTACTTGCCCTAGCATTGCCTATCTTTATCGTCCTTCCGGGTCAAGCAGCATCAGAAGAAGACGTACAGCGCCTGCAGCTAACGGGTGTCTGTGCTTTCTGTGACCTGTCTGGTGCCGATCTGCAATCGGCTCATCTGATTGGCGCTGATTTGCGAGGCGCTAACTTACAAGGAGCGAACCTGTCGGGGAGCAACCTCGAAGGCGCTGATCTAACCAACGCCAATTTAGCCGGAGCGAATCTAAGCAACACATTCTTAACCAATGCCGTTTTTCAGTCAGCTAACTTAAACAGCGCTGACCTATCTGGCTCAACCCTCTATTTCACAGATGTCACCAACGCATCTCTAGAGAATATTGACATCGCCGGCGCTCAAGTTTTTGGCACCCCCATTAGTATCGGCGGCCCCTACGAAGACTACGAAGAGGAAACTCGCCAGTAGCAGTCGTTAGGAAACAACCCCATAACTTAGGCTTTATGGGCTAAATCTTCCAAAGAAATGGCTCTATAACACCGGTAATCAACCCCGCCGCAACCCCAAACTTAGTACTACTAGGAATACCCTAGTACGTTGGGTCCTAGGGCGGCGTCCCGGCCCTAGCCAGGGGGTTTGGGGAACTCGGAGGGACCCCAAGCAACATCTTTAAACACCCCATAGACACCCTAAGCTACGTTACTTAAACCGGCATAATAGACCGCTGACAGGTCGGACAAACCGCATGAATGAGCAGCTGACAGTCCAGCAGATGATAGCCCGTCTTATCGGCCATTTTGGCCCCGGCCTTCAAAACTGAATCGTTCTTAAACTCAATCGTCTTATTACACCGCACACAGATCAAGTGGTGGTGATGGTGGGGCGAAGGCTGGTTAATTTCATAGCGCTTTTGACCTTCAGCTAGCTCAAGCTCTCGCAAAATTCCCATACGAGCCATTAGCTTAAGATTTCGGTAAATTGTAGAAAGACTAATAGGCTCCCCTTCGTCCTTTAAAAGCTCACACAGCTCCTCCGCACTCAGGTGCTGCCCTTTATCAATATTCTGAAACGTACTTAATATCGTTTCTCGCTGTGGAGTCATGCGCCACCCCCGTTCGTGGAGCTCAGCCTTCATTGCCGCCGGGGTGTAGGAGACCATAACCGTTCCTCTGTAAACGTGTCATTAATAAAAGCTTAATGCGAATATAGCGAACTCTCAGGTTATTTGCAATAGTTTATCTTTATTGCGAATAATATCTAAAAGTTCGTGAAAGAATAATAAGGACAAAACGGTCTGCACGGCGGCTGACCGACGGCAAATGGTTTAGGAGCAATTTTTTCTGGATAGCAGGTTTTTGTCACAATTCAGCAGATTTTACAGTCAGCATTGCGTCTTTATACCTGAAGCAGACCATTTTCTTTTAAGATATTATTTGAGAAATTTTCGCATTAACCGCTGGCTATGTCTTACAAACCTGTTTTCTTGTGTACTGCGCTGATGTCCCTTGCGATCGCAAGCTGCGGCAACCAGTCACAAGAGACTACGGGACCAGATACCACTGCCCCGGCTGACTCAGACGCTGTGGTCAACGTGTATTCAGCCCGTCATTACGATGTTGACGACGAGCTGTTTGTCAGCTTCACCGAGCAAACGGGTATTCAGGTCAATGTGGTAGAAGGTAAATCAGACGAGCTGATTGAGCGCATCAAAGCCGAGGGCGAAGCTAGCCCGGCGGATGTGTTTATTACCGTTGATGCTGGGCGGCTATGGCGAGCTGAGCAGGCAAATATTTTACAGCCTGTCTCGTCTGACGTATTGGATGAAAAAGTACCTGAGAACCTCCGTCACCCCGATGGCCTGTGGTACGGCTTAACTAAGCGGGCACGGGTGCTGATTTATAACGTCGAGACGGTTGATCCGGCTGAGCTGTCCACCTACGAAGCCCTGGCTGACCCCGCATGGCGAGGGCGGGTGTGTGTGCGCAGTTCTGGCAATATATATAACCAATCTTTGCTGGGGTCACTGGTTGAAACCATTGGGCCAGAAGAAACCGAAGCCTGGGCTAAAGGTCTGGTGGATAACTTTGCCCGTGACCCTGACGGTGGAGATGTCAACCAAATTAAAGCTGTGGCAGCTGGCCAGTGCGATGTGGCAATTGCAAATCATTATTATTGGGCTCGTCTGGCCAAATCTGATGAACCTGAAAATCAAGCTGCGGTAGCCAACACGGCTGTGTTTTTCCCCAATCAAGATGACCGAGGTACCCACGTCAACATCAGCGGTGTTGGTGTTGTCGCAGGCGCTGATAACCAGGAGAGTGCGATCGCATTTCTAGAATTTCTGGTCAGCCCTGAGGCGCAGCAGGTCTTTGCTGAAAGTAACAACGAATATCCTGTAGTAGAGGGCACTACCATAGATCCCATCGTGGCAGAGCTCGGGGAATTTGAAGTGGATGAGGTGAACGTGTCTGCCTACGGTCGCCACAATCCTGAAGTGGTTAAGCTAGTTGACCGGGCTGGCTGGAGATAGGCCCTGTAGAGGCACGCAACGCCTCTACATTATTTTTGGATCTGATAAAATCCTTATCCCTCAGCTAGACATGTTGTTTCAAATTCCAGAGGTGCTCTCTACAACCGAGCTAACCCAAATACGCGAAGCTTTGGCAACCGCTGAATTTGTAGACGGCAAGGCAACCGCTGGCTGGTATGCCAAGCAAGTTAAACACAATCAGCAGCTTAAGCAGGGTGTGGGCCAACCGTTAGAGTCTGTGGTTAAAGCGGCTCTTAATCGCCATCCCCTCTTCCAGGTAGCCGTACGTCCTAAACAGGTCCATAGTCTACGCTTTAGTCGTTACGGTGAGGGGATGTCCTACGGCACCCATGCCGACAATGCCATGATGGGTAGCTACCGTTCAGATGTGTCTTTTACCCTGTTTTTGAGTGCACCCGCTGATTACGCCGGAGGCGAGTTGGTAATTGAAGGAGCCGATGATGAAAAAGCCTACAAATTGCCAGCTGGTAGCGCCATCGTCTATCCCTCATCCACCCTGCATCGGGTCAATCAGGTCACCAAGGGTGCACGCCTTGTCGTCGTGGGCTGGGTACAGAGTTTAGTCCGCGATCCGGCTCAGCGAGAGCTACTGTTTGATATCGACACGGTGCGGCGTTCTTTATTTGCCCAACATGGCAAAACCAACGAATTTGATCTGCTATCCAAAAGCGTCTCTAATCTGCTTAGACAATGGGCAGAGTAGGCGCGTTTGGTGAAGCGTCAGCGCTTCACCAAACGCTGACGCACAAAACTTCTCAGTTCAGAATAATAGGCCAAGGCTGCCTCAGGTATCCACCGGTAATACCTCAACCAGCGTTCGTTAACATCGTTGCCCTGTTTCTTAGTCGCCTGAGTAATCTCCAGACCCTGCTCAGGAAGCTCAATATCAGCAAACGACAAAATCCGCTGAATTGTATCTGGAAACTCTTGTACTAAATCCTCATAGACAACCTCAAAAAATGGCACGTTGTTGGCGTTAAAGAACGAAACCCAGTTTTCATTTCGCCCCTGCAGACCTTGAACATATCGATAAATATTTAGGGGCTTAAATACCAGCTTATTTTTTTTATTAGAGATGCTTGCCCCCTTCAGGACCGTATACACTCCTGTTTGACGGGCAATTTCCATTGAAATCGCCTGTTTAGCCAGATTGTTACGCCGGATAAAAATTAAACAGGGGTTGGGAAAAAACAGAGTCAGCAGCTCTAGATTTGACCTTGATGCCAGCGTAGGATCGGTGCGGGCTATTTTAGTCAAATTTGTCATGTGGTCCCAGTGCAGCTTAATCCCAAACACCTGATTGGAAGTTTTTCCTGTCTGATAAACCTTAGGAAGATACCGATAAAGCTCATCTGCCGAGGCATGGACTGAATTGCGAGCTAATTCCTGAGGAATAAAAAATTCTTCAGCCTTACCAACACAATTTAAGCTACTCAGTGTTTTGCACAACAGTGTGCTACCCGAGCGCCCAGTGGAGCAAATAATGACGCTTTTGACTGGCAATAAGTGAGCGGGTACGGCCTCAGCAAACGATACAGACATTGAGAACCTATCTGTGAGATATGCCACTAACAGTAAAAACATATCAGAAGATAGCCAAAGCAGCCATAGCTTCCAATATGGGTTTTATCACCGGCCAAAAGCAGTAGAGCGCTCAGCCTAAGCGCTGCAATGCCAGAGCAGCAACGCTCTAATAAGCATCTTGCAGTTCGTAAAAGTCGGGTGAAATATAGTCTTTACGTAGCGGCCAGCCTACCCAGTCTTCTGGCATAAGCAATCGCTTCATGTTTGGATGTCCCTCATAGACAATGCCATACATGTCGTAGCTTTCTCGCTCTTGCCAGTCAGCCGCTTTCCAAATCCAGTAGACCGAAGGAACCTTAGGATTCTCCCGTGGAAGATAGACCTTGACCCGAACCTCCTCAGGGCGGTCGGCATTATCGCTAATTTTTAGTAAGTGATAAAAACTAACCAATGGTTTACCAGGGCCCGCATCATAAGCCCCCTGACACTGCAGATAGTTAAACCCATGGGCATAGAGCGCAGTGCAGAATGGAATTAAGAAGGCAGAATCTACCTTGAGCATTTCAACACCGAGGTGATCACGCTCCATAATCTCATGGGCAAATCCTTGCTGAGTCAGCCAGGTAGAAACAGGGCCAGCCTCCACTAAAGTACCGGCTTCTTCAGCAGCCGGCTTAGTTTCTTCATCAGCCATTGGTACCTTCCTCCTGCACAACCTTTTCCGACTCAGGCAGGTTCATGGGCATGCCCATCGCCTGCATCAGTTCCTTAGGAGGCGCTTCACGAGTACCAGAGCGGAGATAGCTACCGGTCAGAATGGGAGCTACCACCTCAAGCTTGTGGCTACGAGTGTAATAGCGATGGGTCTGCTCTAAGATGCCGCGCTCACGCATAGACTCATTGGCCACCTTTTTGCGCAGCTTGATCACAGCATCAAAAATAGCCTCTGGGCGGGGGGGGCAACCGGGAATGTAAACATACACTGGAATTAGCTTATCAACACCCCGTACAGCCGAAGGTGAGTCAACACTAAACATACCGCCCGTAATTGTGCAGGCTCCCATAGCGATGACGTACTTGGGCTCAGGCATCTGTTCATAGAGTCGCACCAGAGCTGGAGCCATCTTCATCGTGACGGTGCCAGCCGTGATCAGTAGGTCTGCCTGACGTGGGCTAGAACGAGGGGCCAATCCAAATCGGTCAAAGTCAAATCTAGACCCCAACAGAGCAGCAAACTCAATAAAACAGCAGGCCGTACCGTACAGCAGCGGAAACAAACTGGACAAACGAGTCCAGTTGTAAATGTCATCAACGGTTGTGAGAATCACATTCTCGGAGAGATCCTGAGTAACCGTTGGTTGGGCTGCCGGGTTCATGACCCGCTCGTTGTCGCCAATTAAAGAACTGTCTGCCGGTGACTTTATGACCATTCCAATGCTCCTTTACGCCATGCGTAAACCAGACCGATAAGTAAAATTGCAATAAATATCAGTGCCTCTACAAATGCAAGCACGCCGAGCTTGTGAAAGGCGACTGCCCAGGGATATAGAAAGACAGTCTCAACGTCAAAAATGACGAAGACCAGGGCAAACATGTAGTAGCGAATGTTGAACTGAATCCAGGCACCGCCAATGGGCTCCATCCCTGATTCGTAAGTCGTTCGTCGAGCAGCCCCTGTGCCTTTGGCTCCAAGGAGTTTTGCGGCTCCTAATGCCAGTACGGGCACCAGGCTACAGATAATCAAAAAGAGTAGAAAGTATTCGTATCCGGTTAGTACAAACACGCGTGTTCTTTAATTTTTCTCCGAGTGGGCTGGATTGCCCCCAATAAGCTTACTTCTATTCTAGTCAGCTGTGTAGGTGAATCCCACCGCGATAGAAGAATCTGACAATAAAAAAGATAAGACCTTCCCATAGACAGATCTGATCAGTGGCTCTGCGATGATCGCGATAGACGTCATGCAAACGCTCATATATGTCGAGAGACGCAACCTAGTATGTAATAATTGTTAACATCGACGCTACCGGAAAACCCCATGAGTACTGAGCCTGATGCTAAGCCATTGGCGGATGCGCCTGAGACCGATGAGCCGTCTGCACCGCCCACACCTTATGAGATGGATCGCTATGAGTGTCGCCCTTGCGGCTACACCTACGAGCCCGTTAAGGGGGACGGCAGGCTTAATATTGCTCCAGGGGTACCGTTTACAGATTTACCAATTACCTGGCGCTGCCCGGTCTGTGGTTCGCGCCCTAAATTATTTACCAATATTGGCCCGGCCGGTAAACCGTCAGGATTTAGTGAGAACCTAGGATATGGTCTGGGCGTAAATGTCTTAACCCCTGGCCAAAAGAACCTGCTCATTTTTGGGGCCTTGGGAGTAGGGTTTCTATTCTTTATGAGCTTGTACGGCCTTAGGTAAGGTGTGGTGGGCCGCTGAGTCTAGGACTCGTGTCTGAATGTATTTATTTGTCTTGATTTAGTAGAGATGCAAACGGTTTTAACGGACTTTTTTAATGGGCGAGCGGCCACTGGGCTCAAGCGGCTGATGCTGATTGCGATCGCAATTCTTACAGTTGGCTGTGCAAAGTTTTTTCTGCCATCCCTTGAGGGCAATCCATGGCAAATGATTGCCCTGGAGACCGATTCCACCTTTTCCGACTTGGCATATACCCAAGATACTAGCCAAGGTTGGTTAGAAGGCAGTCGGTCCACCCTATATGAGACCAATGACGGTGGCGCAACCTGGGAACAGCGGGCACTCGATCTCGGTGATCAGCGCTACACCTTTACTTCGGTAAGCTTTGTGGGTGACGAAGGCTGGGTATCTGGGTTACCCAGCGTGTTGTTACACACCACAGATGGCGGTAAATCTTGGGCCAATGTGCCTCTGAGCGCCCAGCTACCGGGTGGTCCGCTGTTAGTGACGGCGCTGGGTAAAGGGTCCGTTGAAATGGCAACCGATGTGGGAGCTATTTATCGTACTGAAGACAGCGGTCGAAACTGGACCGCTTTGGTTCAAGCAGCCGTCGGTGTTGTCCGTAATATGACCCGTGGTGACGATGGCCGCTATGTAGCCGTTTCGTCACGAGGGAACTTCTATTCCACATGGGAGCCTGGTCAGGGAAGCTGGCAGCCCCATAACCGAGAAAATTCTAAGCGTTTGCAAAGCATGGGCTTCACCAGTGACGGTAACCTTTGGCTGATTGCCCGAGGCGGCCAGATGCAGTTTAGCCAGCCCGACGCCGATCCAGATGCTGTTAAGTACGAAACTTGGGGTGAACCTTTAAAACCTGAAGTTGCAACTAGCTGGGGTTTTCTAGACATTGGTTATCGTACAGATAACGAGCTTTGGGTAAGCGGCGGCAGCGGTACGCTGTTGATGAGCCCAGACGGTGGCGAAACCTGGTTAAAGGATGACCCCGTTGGGAATGTGCCCTCCAATCTGTATCGAGTCAAGTTCTTTAGTGGGGATCAAGGTTTTATCTTGGGGCAGCGTGGCTACTTACTACGCTACTCCCCTGACGACGCGATGGTTTAGGCCTGCGTTTCATCACCTACTAACGGGCAAATGATAGGGCTATGTGTGAAGGAATCCTTAATCGTCGCTTGATAGGGATATGCACTGTTCTCTATGATGTTATTAAACACTTTTCATATCCACACCCACACTTTTTAGTAATAAAAGCTTTGGGGTTACTGCTGGATATAAATCAACGCCTATTCGCTGTTAAGAGGAAATTGTGCAATGGCAGGTTCTACCGGAGAACGACCTTTTTCAGACATTATCACTAGCATCCGTTACTGGATCATTCACAGCATTACTATCCCAGCTCTGTTTATTGCAGGTTGGTTATTTGTATCCACTGGCCTTGCCTACGACGTCTTTGGTACCCCTCGTCCCAACGAGTACTTCCCAAGTAATCAGGTTCAGGTGCCGATTCTTGAGAACCGGTTTGACGCCGACAACCAAATTACCGAGTTTGGTAATTAACTTGCCCCATCGATTGTCAATTGAGATTGGAATTCCCTTATGACCAGCAGAAATCCTAACGAGCCTATCGTTTACCCTATTTTTACGGTACGTTGGCTCTCCGTACATGCTCTTGGCGTCCCCTCGGTCTTTTTCTTGGGCGCCATTGCTGCAATGCAGTTTATTCAGCGATAGGAGATTACCATGGACAGAATCCCAAATCCAAATAAGCAGCCCGTCGAGTTAAACCGGACCTCTTTGTTTCTTGGTTTACTTCTCGTCTTTGTTTTAGGTCTGTTGTTTTCAAGCTACTTCTTTAACTAAAAGACAATGGGTGTAGGTGGCTTAAAGGCTATTTACACTTATTTTTCAAATGAGAGTAGGCGATAGATAGGAGATAAATGCATGTTTAAGAATGGCCGAATCCCTCTTTGGATCGTGGCAACTGTCGCTGGCACCGGTGTGCTGGTAGTTGTCGGTATATTTTTCTATGGTGCCTATGCTGGCGTTGGTTCAGGTGTCTAGCTCCAGTTGCGTTTAGAGGCTGCGACAAGCTGTTTTTGTCACAGCCTCTAAACACGTTGGTTCTACTTGCCAAACAGCGCATACGACCCAATAAGGCGCTGAAAAGCCCCGCAGATTAGTCTGCGGGGCTTTTCAGTGTGGAATTTGTTCTGGATGCTTAGGTTAGTGAATCCAGGTGGTTATGGAGATACTGACCACTTTATGCCGATGTTTCTTCTTGCTCCACATACAAAAACATCGCAATCATAAATGCGAAGGCATGAATGGCTACGATGGGAACCATAACTTGAGGCAAAAGGGATGTATCCATATATCAAGTCTCCTATCTCTCAATCGCGAGCAAACGCTCTAAAGATTTCAACAGTTTACATCCAAGACTGTATTTTTCCGCAGAGGAAGCTTAGCTCAGATGCAGGTCTATGACCTAGACTCTAATTTACTGCGATTTGATACGGCATACATCGATTGTTTAGAAAGTTTGCATTAAATGTAGGTTCACAACGATGCTACAAATCCCAGTCGTCAAAAATGGCCAAAGAGTCGTCCGGGGGCATCACTCGCCGATTTTGGATAACTTTACGGCTTTCCTGTAGCGTAGCCATATCGACTGATATAGCGGCGAACTGGAGTTCTAAGCAGCCGGTCGGAACCCGAACCCGCATGAGGGTTTCCAGCTCATTATTTTCATTGGGAATAAACTGCATCAGCAGACGCGGCGCGTCGATCATCGTTCGTGTCTGGAGATCATTCATCCAAACTTTGACATAGGGCTGATAGTTAGTGGTGGGTATTCGTACTTTGATAGCAATCCATTCACCGGCCACCAGTTCCTGCTCGGGCACTCTCAGCACCGGGGGCAGTACTTGAATAGGTTCATCAGATTCTTGCCGTTCAGATTCGTAGCTAGAGTAGCGTTGGGGCGATGGCTCATAGGCTACAAACTCATTGCTTTGATTACCCTCTAGACGGTCTTCAGAAGCATGCAGGGCCTGTTGTACTTCTAGCGAGTGACGATAGCCATCTTGGGTAAACAGGCTTAGCTTCTGCCAAAATCGCTCTCGCAGCTGTAGCCTTTGAAAGGCGCGGTCAATATTGGCTGTCGCTGACTCCCGTTGAGAAACAACTGGTTTTCTCTGGGCAAACCTGGTGGTTAAACCATCGTTACGACGGGTTACTGTCTCCTCAGTGGGCTCACTTTCTAAGGCAGCCGTTGCTAGCTCAAGGTCGAAATCATCATCTTCAATACTGCCAATTTCAAATACCTTGGGTTTGGCAAAGGGCACGACGTTCTCTTGAGGTTCATCAACATCTAACTCATCTGCATCGATGCTGTCTTGATCCGCATTAAATGAGCCGCCACTGTCGGCACTATCGTCTGCTGTGTCCTCCAGTGTCTCTAACTGGGCAGAAGCTGCGGGTTCATCGTCTGGCTCAGGGGGCTCCGGTAGGTTGGCTCGAAAGCTGCCGGTTTCAGCAGAGAAGGTGGGTAGTTCAGGGGGGCGCTCAAGCTCGACGTCACCGACGGGTTTAATTTGAGGCGGTAGGGTCAACCCTTCGGAAGGAATGATTTCTTTTGGAACAATCGGAGTCTCCCTGGAAAGCAGTGCTTCTGATTTTTCTGGGGAGGGGATAAAGGCTTCTGTAGACCCTGGAAAAATGGAAATCTCTTCTTCAAATTCAAGGTCTGGCTGAGTTGCGATCGCATCTAGCATTTGTGCTAGTCCCATCGTGACGGTAAAAGACGCAGACGCCAAAACCCTTTTAGACTTACCCCGTTCAATCAACGACAGAGCACCTAAAATCACCTGGGTAGAAAGCTCATCAGGTAACGTAATCGCAACCGAAAATGGAGCAAACAGCGACTCATTGGGCACATCAAACGCAAATTCTCTTACCGTGCTGGCCGATTGCGGGTCTCGCAGCTGTACCCAGAGTAGCCCTTGACTCAAAAGTCTGCTGGCCGAGAACGTACCAGACAGCGTCAACGATTGCCCAACTTGGGTGACATAGGCCTGCTGTTTGAGCTGCAGCTGAAATTCTGCAGGATCGTCTGTTTCCGACGGGTCTACATCAGTCGTCAGTGGCCCCGCATCATCCAGCGATTGCTCGGCAGCAGCCTCAGACCAATCCGGCTCCCAATCCTCATCGTCTCGCGGAGTCACCTGAAGCTGCACCGAATAGTGCCAGCCCCCCTCTCCTAAAAAATCATCAATGACGTCTGGGCTATTACAATCAATTTCCCAGCGACCGGGACTCAGCTGAATAAATGGAAAAATTGCCAACAGCCCCGAGTCGCTTGTGTTCGTCTTACGCATGCGAACCCGACGACGGGGAGGAATTTCCTCCAACAGTAGCTGGCTGACCCGAACTTCCACAGACGTACTGTCATAGCGCGTATGAGCCGCCATCCGATAGCGACCTTCCATGATCTCTACCTGCCTTGTTTCCAAAGGTAGCCAGGTTTGATCACCTTCCTGCTGAATTAAGAACTCCCAATAACGCATACTCAAACACCTGTCAGAGACTTGCCCTTGTTACCTGTGGCCATTGGCGTATATTAGCCATAGCATAGGGGCAATCCTAGCAAACATAGCTACGATTCTCACGTTTTTCAGCGAAGAGTCACCTCTTTTCCCAGGCTTTTTCTAAATTGGCTACGGTAATGCTAAAGAAATATAGTGAAATGGTCTCTCTACTACAGGTTTAGGGTAAGCCAATAAAGGGCCAACCACAGTCCTCGCAAATAGACTATACCAGCGGCTTTGGATAGCTAATGGCATAGCCCTGAGCATAGTCTATGCCTAGCTCCTGCACCTTTTCGAGAACAGCTGGAGTTTCAACATACTCAGCAATTGTCTTTAAACCCATAATATGGCCGATGTTATTGATCGACTGCAGCATGGCGCAGAGTACCGCATCGGTCGGCGCTTCCCTAACAAAATTGCAAACAATTTTTAGGTAGTCCACAGGTAAATGCTTGAGGAAACAAAACGAAGACTTCCCGCTGCCAAAGTCATCTAAAGCAAAGTGACAGCCAATTTTTTTGAGCTTAAGGATAAGGTCAGCCGCGTTTTGCAAATTAGCAATAGCCAGGGTTTCTGTAATTTCAAAACAGAGAATTTCAGGATTTACAGGATATCGGGCTAGCTGCTGCTCTAAGAACCCGATAAAGCTCTCATCATTTAAGCTAGAGCCTGACAGATTAACACTGTAGATTGTGTTGGGTTCAGGGGTGTGAGAAGCCAGGTATGTAAAAAACGTTTTCACCACCCACCGATCTATCCGAGGCATGAGATTATAGCGCTCTGCCGTCGGCAAAAACGCCATTGGCGGCGACAGTTCTCCCGTACGCGAGTTAGGCAACCGCAACAAAATCTCCCACAGACGCGTCTCCACAGCATCTGGAACAGCTGCTTCAATAGTTTGATAATACAGCTGAAACTGATCGTTATCTAGCGCTTCTGTCACTCGCGAAAACCATTGCACATCTTCTGTTTGCCGATGAATACAGTCATCATCTGGATGATAGATCTGCACACGGTTACGACCTTTGTTTTTAGCGGTATAACAGGCCGTATCTGCTAGCTGCATATTCTGTTTGCTCTTGGTGTCGTTTGATTTAATCGGAACAATACCAATGCTGACGCCAATGCTAAAAACTTTGCCGTCGTGAAGAAAACGAAATCCTTGAGTACTATGGCAAAAAGACTCAGCAATTTTGGTGGCACGAGCCAAACTACAGTTATAAAGCAACAACCCAAACTCATCACCCCCCAGTCGTGCCAAGACATCTGTCTGACGGATCTTGCCGCGCCACAGATCAGCAACCTGACGCAACAGCTGGTCACCTGCGACATGGCCACAGGTATCATTGACGGCCTTAAAATGATCTAGATCCATATAACACAGCATGTGCTGCGAGTTAGAGTCACGGAGTTCATCAGTGGCACTATCTAAAGCACGGAGAAACTTTTTCCGGTTAAACAGTTTAGTCAATGGATCATGGGACGCCTGCCAAGCCAGCTGCTTAGCCCTACCACGTTCTTCAGTCACATCGTGAAAAACAAGCACCGTACCCAAGACGTCACCAGCCGCAGAGCAGATAGGGGCAGCTGAATCACCAATGGCATATTTCCGACCCGTTTTTGAAATGAGTGTGGGGTGATTGCTCAGACTAATTTTTTTCTTCTCTTTTATGGCCTGCAGAGCTGGATTTTGCAGCGGTTTTCCAGTACTGCTGTCAACAATTTTACAAACCTCTGAAATAGAGCGTTGTCTGGCATCTTGGGCGCTCCAGCCTGTTAGTTCCTCTGCTACTGGGTTAAAGTCTTTTATATACCCCCGTTCATCGGTGGTAATAACAGCATCTCCAATCGAATGGAGCGTAATTTGAGCAAGTTCTTTTTCTTGGTGGAGAAAGAGTTCTAGCTGTTTACGCTCAGTTATGTCTGTTTGGGAACCCGCCATTCGATAAGGGTTGCCCGCATCATCCCAAAGCGCCATACCACGGGTTAACATCCAGCGATATGCACCATCATTATGGAGAATTCGATATTCGCACTTAAAATGTGATTGACGAGAGCTAAGATGCTGCTGCAGACATTGTTCAAAATCTGCCCGATTGTCAGGATGAATTCGAGATAACCACTCCTCAGGATTATTAGTAATACTGCTATGGTCCAGTCCTAGCATCGCTTGCCAGCGACGGGAGTAGCAAACTGTATTTGTTTTGAGATCCCAATCCCAAATACCATCATGGGCCCCTTGTACTGCCAGAGCATAACGCTCTTCGCTAATTTCTAACTTTTTTGTTAGCTCGGTACGTTCAATGGCATATTGAATGGTTTTAGCGAGTAAATTACCAACATCAACATAGCCCAGGCGCTGTATGCGTTCTGGAGAGAATGTGTCTGACTTTACCAGATAATCTTGAGCACCTTCTTGGAGTGCGGCTATGGCAACATTTTGGTCCTGAATACCGGTAAGTACAACTACAGGCACTTTAGGTACTAATGTTTTAATTTGTTTGACAAGCTCTACCCCTTGGCCATCAGGCAGACAGAGATCTAACAGAACTACATCAAAATTGTTGTTGATCTCCAAAGTTCTGATTGCTTCATTAAATCGCTCAGCATGGTGTAGTGTTGTCTTGATGAGTTGAGATGATGATAAAAGTTCTTGAAAAAGCTGAGCATCTGACAGATTATCTTCAATCAACAATGCTTCTATTCCTGTTGTCATAGATACACCCGTATACATTCCTAATATGGTTTATTGTCGGAGCAGTATGATCTAAAAATAAGTACTTAATTTAGATAGACACTATCCGTCGTTATTGTTGTTATTTGCCCATGAGATGATGATTGAAAGCCTCTATGATCAGCCTAAAAGAGATGTCTTAAACAGCCTATGGAGAACATAGTAAGAAAACTCGTTGTAACTGTATATCGCAAAAATACCTATTCTTGAGATATGTCTGCTGATAATGGCATCACAGGTGTTACGGAGTTGACGCAGGCAATCGAGAGTGTACTATGCTGCAGCTATCGATGGGTTAGTAGGTAGCTGAGCTGTATCTAGCCAAAAGTCATAAATTTTTTTAGCAATTACTTGATAATCGCTAAAATTTGTAGGCTTTGTGATGTAAGCATTAGCACGTAGCTGGTAGCTCCGCTCAATATCACAGGGTGTAGCAGATCTTGAAAGTACGATAGTGGGAATTTTTTGCCACAGATTGTTGTTTTTAATTTCCCTTAGCACTTCGTAACCATTTTTTCCAGGTAGATTGAGATCTAGCAAAATAAGCCGAGGATACGCAGAGGGACCGCTATCAATTTGCTGTAGCAGGGCCAAGGCTTCATCACCAGTGTGCGCAGTTTGAAGTAGCAGTCGACAGCCAGCCTCATCAAAAGCAGCCGCTAAAATAGCCGCGTCAGTTGGTGAGTCTTCTACTAAAAGAATGGTTACGTCCATTATTGTAGTCAGCTGTGCTGATACTTAGTATGCACTCCAGCCAATAATACTAACTGTGGCAATTGCCATCAAAATAGCCTTTTAAGCAAACCTTAAGCTTCCTTTGGGCAGCTAACTAGCGTGAAATAAAAGACTGAGCCTTTTGCCGGAGCAGACTCTAACCAAATACTGCCCTGATAGTGCTCCACAATTTTTTTACAGATTGCTAAACCGATGCCGTATCCTTTCTGTTCCTGCTGGTTGTGTAATCGTTGAAAGAGCTTAAAAATCCTTGTCTGCTGATCGTTAGGAATACCAATACCATTGTCGTGAACACAAAAGAGCCAGTTATTTACTTGTTGTTTAGCAACAATGTGAATATGGGGTGGATCTGAGCCTCGAAACTTAATGGCGTTGCTAATGAGGTTTTGGAATAGTTGAACGACATGATTTTTGTCGACACAAAGTGTGGGCAAGGTATCGTGGGTGATTGTTGTGTGCGTTTCAAGACAAGTGAGCTTGAGATTTTCAAGAACAATGTCAAGAGTCTGTTCAAAACAAGTTGGGCTGCTGTTTAGCTGTGCATTGTTGATGCGAGAGAGTTCGAGAATACCGTCGATCATGGCTTTCATCCGACTGCCACCATCGACAATGTGTTTTATATAACGTTTGGCAGATGTATCTAGATGTTGTTTATAGCGTTGGTCTAGCAGCTGCGAAAAAGCCGTCATTGCCCGGAGAGGTTCTTGCAAATCGTGGGAGACAACGTAGGCAAATTCCTCTAAATCAGCATTAGAACGGGCCAGTGCTTCGGCTTTCTTGGCTAATTCTTGTTCGGCTTGCTGTCGCTCTAAGATTTCTGCTCGTAATCGTTTATTAACTTCTATAAGTTCCGGCGGGCCGGGTGTGGCTGAAACTAGAGAGTTAGGGATGCGATCGCACCGTTCAATCAGTAGCACTAAAAACTCATCCATTGATCCACTGGCTGAGTGTAAATGGGCCTCTATTACAACCGAAGCACCATCAGCTGACTGACTTGAGTATCCACCTCTGGCATAGCCAGCAGATTGAGCCTGCTGAAGAATTGTTTGTATCGGGGTCTCTAGCTCAGCAGGCAAAAGCCTAGAAATAGCGGCGCGCAGCTCCGCTGGCTGAGCGAGCAAATTAAGACAATCACCACAGACTGTCAGTAACTGCCCATGACAGTCAACTAGTAAACAAGTTGACTGGCGATGAACCAGTAATGCTTGAAAAGCTCTACTAATTAGAAAGTCAGTCTGCTGGCTGTATTGCAATGGCTACCGGAGATAGAAAACGCTAGTAAAAAAATTACGGCTATTTTTGGAAAATCACCTTCATATAAACAGCAAAATCGGAGAGGCACAGTCCGTACATCTCCGATTTTAATCAAAACTAAATGACAAATGCTGACTTAGGACAACCCCATAGATCTAGTCAACATCAGCCTGACTACCAGCTAGACTTAACTACGCCTGGTAGTAAGCCTTGGTGAGCCATATCCCTCAGAGCATTTCGGCAAAGGCCAAAATCACGATAGTAGCCGTGGGGACGACCCGTTAACCAGCAGCGGTTATGTAAACGTGTAGGGGAGCTGTCTCGGGGCAACTGCTGAATTTTGCGATGAATTTCTAACTTTGCTGCTTGAGAATTTGCAGACTTAAACGCATCCATAAGCTCTTGGCGCTTTGATGCATAGCGGGCAACAGTTTTTTCGCGCTTGCGCTGGCGCGCAATCATGCCTTTCTTAGCCATTGGGCTGATAGTTTCCTATGGGTTACCGATATTTATCACGGTCTTTCATATTAGAGTAAATCCTACCCTTTGGCAAAATAACTTTTAACCAAATGCCCAACGGGTTAGGGTTTCTTTTTACGGGTTTTAGTCGTTTTTGCAACCGCTTTAGCTTTGAGCAATTTTGCCCCAGAGGAACACCACTCGAATAGCTGACATCGCTCACACGCTGGATTTCGCGCATCACAGATCGCCCGACCGTGGTACACCAAACGAATAGACCAGTTTTCCCAATCTGGCTGGGGTAAGAGCTTCATTAAGTCCTGCTCAATTTTGACTGGAGCATCGTGTTTGGTCAGCCCCAAACGATTTGTAATTCGCTTTACGTGGGTGTCTACCGTGACGCCAGCATTAATACCAAAGGCATGGGCTAAAACCACATTGGCAGTCTTACGGGCCACACCTGGCAAGCTAGTCAGCTCTTCCATAGATTGAGGGACTTCCCCACCAAAGTCAGTCAGGATTTTTTCACAGGCCGCGCGGATGTTTTTAGCCTTATTACGATAAAACCCGGTTGATTTGATGTACTGTTCAATCTCGCTCACTTCGGCCTCTGCATAGTCCATAACCGTTGGGAACCGGTCAAACAAGGCCGGTGTGACTATGTTGACCCTGGCATCGGTACACTGAGCCGACAGCATCGTAGCAATCAATAGCTGCAGCGGGTTTTCATAATCCAGCGAGCAGGGAGCGTCAGGATAGCTTTCCTTAAGCTGTTCAAGGATTAATAATGCGCGTCGCTTTTTAGTCAGACGAGGGGGTTTGGTGGCAGCGGTCACGGTTGGCTAGCAGATTAAGAATTTTATCGTAGACCCATTGGTCCCCAACGCAAACCCCTCTTCTAATAGAAGAGGGGTTTTGGCAGCGTTCAAGAGATTTTGAGAGATCGTGGGTCTTGTCTAATCCCTTGGGTCAGAGGGGTTAAGGGAAAAGGCACGACTACTGAAAAACGTTCTGAAAAATTTCTAGGCGTGTAATGTCGCGGGCAATGAGCATGCCACCCAACCCTAAAAATAGTAACAACCCCGTTTGCATAACACTTTCTTGAAGCCGTTTTGGCAACGGTTTGCCAGTGAGGGCCTCTACCAGCAAGAAAGCAAGTTGGCCACCGTCTAAAGCTGGCAAGGGTAAAATGTTAATAATCGCCAGGTTAACGCTAATCAGGGCAGTAAAGGGAAACAGGCTGATGATGTTGCTGTCTGCCATCGTGCGACCCTGGTCAACAATGCCAACAGGGCTTGAGACCTGGCTAGACATCTCAGAAAAGTTGGTTGCTAGGTCCAAAAATCCCTCGGCTGTGCGCACAAACACATTTTGAAATTCATCCGCTGCAAACTTTAGCACCTCAACAGGATTGCCGGAGCGCTTATAGCTAAATCTACCGTTGGGATATAGCTGCACACCAATAACGGGCTTACCTTCTGGCGATATATCTGGTGTAACTGTTAGCGCCAGCTCTTGTTTACCCCGCTGTATGAGCAAATCAACCGGCTCCTGAGGACTATTTCGAATAGAGTCAATCAGGACCTGCACATTTTCTTCGCCTCGGTCGAGGGACTGATTGTCGACCGCGAGAATAATATCGCCTGCTTTGATACCAGCCTGGGCCGCTGGAGACGTGCTAGACATTACCTGAGGAATAAGCACACCGGGCTCGGGCACAAAGCTCTGAGGAACGCCAACACTGGTGAACTGCACCACAAAGACTAGATAGGCAAAAATCAGGTTGGCAATCACCCCTGCACTGATCACAATCGCCCGATCCATCACCGGTCGGTTTTGTAGCAGGTTCGGATCATCAGGCGCAAAACTCGTATCAGAGTCTTCTTCCATAGGGAAACCGACAAAACCACCCAGGGGCAATGCCCTGAGGGCATATTCTGTCCGAGAACCCTGGAATTTCCACAGAATTGGACCAAAGCCAATGGAAAACCGATTGACATGGATGCCCTGAAATCGAGCAGCTAGGAAGTGGCCCAGCTCATGGACAAATATCAGGAGAGCAATGACAGAAATAACGGCCAGAACGGACATAGACGAAAGTAATTAGGGCAATAAACTTAGCCTTTAGAACACTAATGGAGACCTCCCTAGACGGAGACAAGGTCCGTAGAGTGTGGAGTACTCAGCATTAGCAGGCAAGAAAGCCAAGTATTTTACCAAAAGCATTTGGTATATTTTCCATTCTACCGTTCTGCTCCATTGGGTGTCGGGTAAATGCTTCAAAGAAACTCCCGTCGCAGGTAGGGCTGCAGAACATCTGGGATTTTTACACTACCGTTAAGCTGTTGGTAGTTCTCTAAAATGGCGGCCATGGTCCGTCCAACGGCTAACCCCGAACCATTTAAGGTGTGGACAAACTGAGTCCCTTTTTGCCCCGGTGTCTTAAATCGGATATCTGCACGGCGCGCCTGAAAGTCAACACAGTTGGAGCAGCTAGAAATTTCGCGATAGCGATTCGCTGAGGGAAGCCAGACTTCCAAATCGTAGGTTTTAGCCGCCGAAAATCCCATATCGCCAGTACATAGGGCGAGCACTCGATAGGGCAGCTTAAGCTGCTGCAGAATGTCTTCTGCATCTCTAGTCAGTGCTTCAAGTTCGTCAAAGGACGTGTCTGGGGGCACAAACTTGAACATTTCCACCTTATTAAACTGGTGGAGCCGAATTAGCCCCCGAGTATCACGACCATAGCTGCCAGCTTCGCGACGAAAGCATGGTGTATACGCACAGTAATTAATGGGCAGCTGGTCTTGATTAAGGATTTCACTGCGATGCAGGTTTGTAAGCGGCACCTCAGCGGTGGGGGTGAGCCAAAGGTCATCATCGGCACACTTAAAGCTATCTTCAGCGAACTTGGGTAGCTGGCCTGAACCGGTTAAGGAAGCCGTGTTGACTAAAATAGGTGGCAAAATCTCGGTATAGCCCGACTTGGTGTGACGGTCGAGCATAAACTGAATCAGCGCTCGTTCTAGGGCTGCCCCCGCACCGATTAGGGTAACAAAGCGGCTTTGAGCAATCTATACTGAGCGCTCAAAGTTCATAATGCCATGTTTTTCACCGAGTTCGTAATGGGCGAAAAACCCATTACCCTGGGGAATCAGCTCATCACCCCAGCGACGCACCTCAACATTGTCCGCTTCGTCCTTGCCATCTGGGGTGGTGTCGCTAGGCAGATTAGGCAGAGTCAGCAAGATATCTTGAATTTTGACTTTGAGATCTTTTTCTTTGGGCTCAAGCTCAGCCAGATCTTTTTTGACCTGGTTACCTTCGTCTCGCAAAGATTTCACCTCATCCCCTTTAGGATCGGCACCGCCCCTTATCTTCATACCGACGGCCTTGCCGATTTCATTACTGCGGGCTTGGAGTTGCGATCGCACGCCCTCTAGCTGCCGCTGCTTACCATCCAGCGTCTGCAGCTCACTCAAAGGCTGTGCATAATCGCCGCGCTTGGCTAGGGCCGCTGCCACTTGGTCTGGATTTTGTCGAATCTGCTTTAGATCAAGCACTGTGGTTCACCGAGTTTTCCCAGTAGACAAGGATAACAGGGATGACGGGAAGTTTTGAGTTTCGAATTTTGAATTTTGGGTTAATGCTTCAGGGGGAAAAGTTTTGAGTTTTGAATTAATGCTGGAAGAAAAGTTTTGAGTTAGTAAGACCGTAGGATTCTCTCCCCCAACTCAAAACTAAGCATATTCAGCAAGCTGAGAAGAGCAAAGCTCTAATAGACCTCAAAACTCACTCCTCCTCAGATGGTTAAAGAGCCTGACAACCTTAAGCAACCTGCTCAATTTCAGCGATTTCAGGGATAAATTCGCGCAGACGACGCTCGATGCCCATACGGAGGGTCATTGCAGAGCTAGGGCAAGAACCACAGGCACCCTGAAGACGTAATTTGACCACAGGGCCGTCAATTTCAACCAGTTCAACATTGCCGCCATCAGCCATTAGATAGGGGCGGAGATCATCCAATACTTTCTCTACGTTATCGTTTGTTAACGCTAGGGTTTCCATAATGTGGGCTACTAGAAAATTTAAACAGCTATCTCAATAGTAGCTTTTGACCAGAAAAGCTTGACCTTAAGTTATTCAATGGTGAGGTAGGGATGGAGCAGGGGGAGTGATGCAGCAGTCAGCAACTAATTACCACCTAGTTGCCAACAGCGAATTTTTCCGGCCCAGTCACCGCTAATCAAGGTACGACTGTCGGGAGCAAACACAGCAGACCAGACACCGCTCTCATGACCTTTAAGAATATCCAGCAGCTTGCGGGTCGTCATATTCCAAATACGAATAGTGCGATCGCGACTAGCGGTCGCTAATAGTTTGCCATCACCGCTAAAACTAACGCTGTTTACCCCCTTCGTATGGGCATCTAGCTCGCCTAAAAACCGACCGTCTCGCAGCCGCCAAAACATCACCTTATGATCGGCTCCACCGCTCACCAGCAAGTCACCATCAGGGCTGATGGCCAGGGAGACAATATCGTCTGTGTGACGCTGTAAGCTACGCCGAATCTGTCCTGTCGCCGTGTCACAAATGTTGATTTCTTGATCTTGAGTGCTCGTGACCAAGGTCTGTCCATCAGGGCTCAAAACCAGCGTACGAATCCAGTGTTGATGCGTCAGTACCGTGTTTTGCAACGTGCCAGTGGCCACTGCCCAGCGCCGAACCGTTGTATCTTGACTGCCCGTATACAACCACTGACCATCGGGGCTAAAGGTTACGGTGCGCACACTATCGCTGTGCCCCTTGAGGATAGCAACAGGTTGATCTTGCTCTAGCCGCCACAGATAAATGCTGTTGTCGTTACCACCGCTGGCAATTAGAGCATCATCTGGACTAATGGCCAGGGCTCTAACCCAGCTACTGTGCCCCTGTAATGTTTGATGCAGTTGCCCATTGTTGAGCTGCCATAGCTTGACAGAGCGATCGCCGCTGCCGCTGATGATATACCTTCCTTGGCTATCGACAGCGATAGAACGAATCCAACTGTTGTGGGCATCAATTGTTTGAGTACAGTGCCAGAGATGGCGACTCGGGGGTTGAGGTAGCGAGTTCACAGCCGCAGCTCAGTGACTACAGACATTGGGTTATGGGGTTGTTATGACGTTATTTAATACTGACACTGCAGCTCGTCTCCGTAAATACATGGATGACTGTCTGCGAAAATGTACAATTGATAACCCTTGTCAGATAGAGAATTCCCGACGGCTGCGGCAAAAATTTGGGGGTTAAAAAACTTATCTAAACCAAAGCAATCAAAAGTAGCCGGTAATCTAAGCTACTCGTCAGCGGATTGAAGTACCAAGTCATAAAGTTTACGACCTAAACAATCAGGCGATGCTGCCACGTTTGCGTGCTTCTTTGTAGGAGGTGCCTACATTTTGAAGACCGGCGCGGATCATTTGCTGTTCGAGTAGGGCAAAAAATCGGCTGCGATCGTCACCGCGCACTACCGCCTGATTGTGAGATTCGGCCAGGGATACCGGATAGCCAAATCCTTTTTGTACCTGGGTCAATGTCAGGCTAAGGGCGGTGTTGAACAAATCGCGATCATTTACCACCCACTCAGGAAATTCAACACGGGCAATTTCAGAGCCGACATGCACATGGCAAAAATAGACCTGATGGTCGCCGTAGAGCTGCAAAATATCAGCTGAGCTTTTAAATAAAGGGCCTCGCTGCCCTGGTTCTAGCAAGGTGGACCACAGGGTGACATCTCGCAGTGGCGAAAACACCTGACAAGGGGCACCATCGGTTTGGCCCTCGCAGTGTTTCTGGCAATCTGGCTGATCGTAAGGGCAGCTTTGCAACCGCAGAAAGTTTAGGGCCTCGCTGCTGCGCGATGCGCTGAGATAGCCCACCGTCGGTACCTGGGCTGCTCGAAGCTGATCCCATGCGGCTAGGATAGGCTCAAGGATTTGATCTCGAGCCAGGGCTGGTAGCTGGTCAAGAAACCAATAAATTAGTGACCCATCGGTCATCGCCAGGGTGGGGGCGGTGGGGGGCTGCAGAAAGGATAGCTGCTTTGATTTTTTACCCTGATTCGATAGACGGCGCCCCTGCTGCTTGCCCTGCAGGTCAGCGCCTAATTCTGCCAAAACAGCGGCCTCAGACACGGTGCGCCGGTACCCCATCCATTCCTCTGTACGAATGCCCCATTGACGAGATGTGTAGAGATCTTCAGGGCGGTAAATGACCTCCGGCTGGCTATCGAGCAACGGAAATCGGCTTTGGCCATAGTGCAGCACCACACGACCAATGTTTAGCAAGTAACAGTAAGCGATTTCGTGGTGGCTTGGATTAATCTGGGAGCCGTCAGTGGCAATGACGGTATGGGCTTCTGGAGCAGGGTTTAGGGTGACTCTGGTGTCTAACGGTTCGATGGGTTCGGCAGCCGCGAAACCAAGTTGATGGGTGTTTAGCTGGTCTACTAGGTACGTTTGCTGACGATGGGCCTGATGCAGAAGTTGGGCTGCGATCGCAACCCTTTCCTTTGCCGCCTCAGCCTCTTTAGCCCGGGGAAACCATAACCCCTGCATTTCAAGAGAAATATATCAAAGAAACATAAAGGCCCGCTAAATAGCATCGACATATGGACCTACCACATCGAACGAAAGCGCATCAAT
>JBHJIV010000077.1:0-18754 GCA_050043105.1 Leptolyngbyaceae cyanobacterium
AAAGTGGAAATTGGTGACTACAGCTGGGTTGGAGAAGATGTTACATTTTATAGCCTGGCACCGATCAAGCTGGGGCAACACTGTGTTGTTTCCCAAAAATCTTATCTATGCACGGGTAGCCACGACCCCAGCGACCCACGATTTGCCTTGATGACTGCGCCAATCGTGATTGAAAACGGAGCTTGGGTCGCAACGGACTGCTTTATTGCACCGGGTGTGCGAATTGGGGCCAATGCCCTAGTCGGAGTCCGCAGCAGTGTTTTCAAAGATATGCCTGCTCAATATGTTTGTGTAGGCTCCCCCTGCCGTCCTCAAAAGATTAGAGTGATTGAAGCCGAGTAGCACGGATAACAACAAGAAATGTTGTTCTTTAAAGAATGCAAAGGCTTTATGGTGTTGTCATATCTTTTGTTTAATCAGGATGAGGCCGGATTAGGTATCATAATTCTTGAGTAGATGTTCAGAACTACGATTAACTAGCGTTCTCTGCTGTAAACGGCCATTTTTCTTGTACTTAACAAAAAAATCTTGCAGGGAGTCGGAACTCAACTGTCTGGCAACAGTCAAAGCCATAGAGAGGGGATAAATTGCACCGACGCTTTGTTGTAAACCCAACAAGCTGGAATTATAGATTTGCGCACATAGTTTACAACATCAGTGATCGCTGAAAGCGTTAGATAGCAGCAGCTATGTGCGGTGCCTGAATCTATTCAGAAGATGGCAATAGTAATCTCTCGGTGCCTTAAAGCAGACTGTTGCAATGTCTCACAGATAGCCCTGGCTATCAACGGCGCACTCTGCTAATAAGAACAATTTTTGAGTGTATTCGCTGGCCTGGCGCTACTCGGGTATCAGTGCGTTTAATGCTGCTTAAAAAAAGAAACTTGAGCAACTTTGGAGGATTTTTTGTGGGGATATCTATGACTGCAATTGTTCAGATTGTAGGAGTAATACTGGCTGCAGTTCTAGTGCTGCCCTGCTTTGTCTTTTTTATCGAAGTCTTGGTTGCCTTTGTTAGACGCAATGGCAAAAAGCTTAAGCGTCCACAGCCTTTTATGAGTAGCGAAAGACGAGCAATTTTAGTGCCCGCCCATAATGAAGCGGCTGTGATTCAGGAGACTCTGACGACGCTAGTATCACAGATAAAGCCGTCTGATCGACTTTTGGTAGTTGCTGATAATTGCACTGATGCTACCGCAGACATTGCCCGTCAAGTAGGGGCCACAGTCATTGAACGACAAAGTACTCAGCAGCGCGGTAAAGGGTATGCCCTAGATTTTGGCTTGCGCTATTTGAGCAAAGATGCCCCCGATGTGGTGATTATGATAGACGCAGACTGTCAGGTGCGACCGGGGGCAATTGATGCGATCGCAAATCTAGCCCTCAAAACCCATCGTCCCGTACAGGCCACCTATCTTCTAAATCAGGGGACTAATCCATCCCCTAAAGAGATGGTTTCCACCTTTGCCTTTAAGGTAAAAAATCTGGTTCGTCCGCTAGGGATGCAGGGGCTGGGGCAACCTTGTCTGTTAACTGGGACGGGGATGGCCTTTCCCTGGTCTGTGATTCAGCAAGCTGATCTGGCGAATGGCAACATTGTTGAAGATATGAAGCTAGGGCTAGACCTGGCAGTCGCTGGCCACTTACCGCTGATGTGCTCTAATGCCCTGGTCACTGGGGAACAACCTCAACAATCTTCTGTGGCCATGACTCAGCGCACCCGTTGGGAACACGGTCATTTGCAAACCTTGCTCACATCCGTGCCTGTTTTGTTGTGGGAAGGTCTTAAACAACGACGTGTCGGTCTAGTGGCCTTGGCGCTAGATATGAGTGTGCCGCCTCTCTCGCTGTTGGTCATGCTTTGGGTCAGCGGTGCCACATTGATAACTCTGTGTAATCTAAGCCTGGGTGGGCACTGGCTGCCGTTAGCCGTGGTCTATGGAGCTGGCATGAGTTTAATCGTCGCTATTTTTCTGGCCTGGTATGGATTTGCACGCCCGGAGATTCCTATAAACAGGCTGGTGTCAATTCCAATTTATGTGCTGTGGAAGGTACCGCTGTACTTTAAGTTTTTGTCAGGACCCGAGAATACGTGGGTTCGCACTGAACGTGAGCACTGATGCCTCATACACCCTCTGCTCTATAAATTTTCCTGGTCAACATTGGCACTAGACGTCACAATGACTGAGAAGTGCACGGTTAGCATGATGGGGCTAATTGGAGATAAAGGACTCGCGATCGCAACCTGGATTGCCATTCTTGGTACGTTGGCGGTTAATACCCTGTCCAATATTTTTCCGATTGACGGCAATACTGTGGCCGATTTAGCCAACGGTCCCCTGGCGGGCGTACTGATTACCCCCGCTAACTACGCTTTTATTATCTGGGGCGTTATTTACGTCGGGCTAATTGCCTATGCCTGGTATCAGGCTCGCCCCAAAAACCGAGGGCAGCTGCTGATCAGACGCATTAACTACTGTTTGATTTTGGCCTGTGTTGCCCAGATAGCGTGGATTTATCTATTTACCCTGCAGCTTTACTGGCTCTCGGTGGTGGCCATGGCCATTATCTTATTTGCCCTGATTGCGGCGTACAGTGAACTAGAAGAGGGCCAACACCACCCAAACAAACGCCGCAGGCTTTGGGTGAACAGTCCGATTAGTAGCTATTTAGCCTGGATTTCGGTGGCAACAGTGGTCAATATCGCATCGGCTATCTATGCCTCTGGCATACAGGAGCTGGGCCTGTCGGGGGCTGTTTGGACAGCCATTATGACGGTGGTCGCCAATGGTATTGCCGCGTTAGCCATTGTGCAACGGCGTGACCTGCCCTTTGCCTTGGTATTTATCTGGGCAGATCTGGCTATTGCCCAACGGCATCAAGCCAATCCGACCATTTGGATCCCCGCTCTGGTGATGGCTGTCGCCCTTGTAGGGCTGCTGGTATTTCGTCGCTATCCTAGAAATAGCTGGTAGGCAGGATTATCGTTTTCCTCCCAGTAGCGATAGCCCAGGGTTTCCAAAAAGGCCTGCCATTCAGTCATTTCTTCAGGGGGGACCTGCATCCCGATGACAATGCGGCCATAGTCAGAGCCGTTATTGCGGTAGTGAAATAGGCTAATGTTCCAGTTGGGGCTCATGGAGCTGACAAACTTCATCAGGGCACCGGGCCGTTCAGGAAATTCAAATCGGTAGAGACGTTCGTTTTTAGCGAGTGCAGAGTGTCCACCCACCATATGACGCAGGTGCATTTTGGTGAGTTCATCATCGGTGAGGTCAAGGGTCTTAAAGCCGTTGGCTTCAAACCGCTCTTTCATGGCAATAGCGTCTTTGCGATCGCAAATTTCTAGACCTACAAAAATGTGAGCCTCGGCCTGATCGGCAATGCGGTAGTTAAACTCGGTCAGGTTACGCTTGCCAATCTGTTCACAGAACCGATTCAGGCTGCCTGCTTGTTCTGGAATGGTGACCGCAAAACTCGCCTCTCGCTGTTCGCCTAGCTCTGCGCGTTCTGCTACAAACCGTAGTCGATCAAAGTTCATATTGGCACCACAGGCAACCGCCACCAACGTCTCACCCTGAATACCCGTTTGCTTTACATAGGCTTTTGCCCCAGCAATGGCCAAAGCACCAGCCGGTTCTACAATAGAGCGCGTATCTTCAAACACATCCTTAATCGCGGCGCAGGTGTCATCGGTCCCCACCCGAATAATGTCATCCACATATTGCTGACATAGCCAAAAGGTCTCTTCTCCGACTTGACTAACCGCCACGCCATCCGCAAACAGCCCCACCTGGGAAAGCTTTACCCGCTGCCCTAGCTTCAGGGACTGATACATAGCATCTGCATCGATAGGTTCTACACCAATTATTTTGATCTCTGGCCGCAGTCGTTTCACATAAGCCGCAATGCCAGAAATTAGCCCCCCGCCACCAATGGCGACAAAAATGGCATGGATCGGCTGCTGATACTGACGCAAAATCTCCATACCAATAGTGCCCTGACCCGCAATCACATCCGGGTCATCAAACGGATGGACAAAGGTCATCTCTTTTTCTGCCTCTAGCTGCCGCGCATAGACATGGGCCTCATCAAAGGTTTCGCCATGCAGCACCACTTCACCACCACGAGCCCTGACAGCGTTTATTTTGACCTCCGGTGTGGTTTCGGGCATAACAATAATGGCACGGGTACACAGCCGCCTTGCCCCAAGATCGACTCCCTGGGCGTGGTTACCAGCAGAGGCCGCAATTACACCACGCGCCAACTTTTCAGGCGGTAGCTGGGCCATTTTGTTATAGGCCCCCCGCAGCTTAAAGGAAAGTACGGACTGCATATCTTCGCGCTTTAACAGCAGCTGATTATCCAGACGCTTAGACAAATTTGGAGCAATTTCCAGAGCCGTTTCTTGAGCAACGTCATAGACACGGGCATTGAGGATGCGTTTGAGATAGTCAGCGTGCATGGGAGAGCGTCTTAGATTACATGACCTAATGAAAAATATACAACCCCATCTTGATCGGTTGGGACCGTCTCCAACGTTGATACGTTCTAAAGTGTTCAGCTGTACTACCCTGGCGTATCCAAGCGTTCAGATATAACAACGTCGGCCCTATAGTCTTTTTATACGAAATCTCTCGTCAAAGGATTGTAGATTGTTGCAAGGTTCTAGGTGGGGTGCATCTTTTTTCAAGCTGTTACAAAAGCCATGATGATGCGGTCTTGGATAAAGAAAGGGGCTGTGGGTATTGCGATCTTAATCAGTGCCACCATCCATACCCTAACCCTGCTGGGCTCAGGTCTCGTTTGGGTCATTATTTATCTTCCCATTGCCCAGGTGGAATATAAACGCTTTGCCAGCCCCACGGACGACTATGAAGCGGTTGTCACCTATTCCAAGATTTATCACGTTATTCCAGCCATGCCGGGTCAGGGCAGCGATATGAGCGGCACAATTTCTATTTATGACCGTGACGGCAACTTTTACGGCAGTGGCTCGCTAGACTTTGTGCGCGACGGTTATGAACTGGAGTGGACTGAGACAGGCGCGACGTTAGACTTTGTTGGCGAATGGGATTTTGAAGCGGGGACTTTTTCTTACTGGTCGGAGGATGGCAACAGGCGCATTGTTGAGCAAGTGCGAAGGTAAACTGTTTTTTGTATTGTTACTTTACCCAATAGAGCGGACCCATTGTCTTAGGGCTAATTCAGCATCCACCTCATCTTGTCTAGCCGTTGCTAAAAACTCATAGAGTTTCACCTTAGGTACTAACGGGAATGTAGGACTCTCCTCAACTTCCTCGTACTTATCATCACGCAGAGCATAAATTCGCCAAATTTCGCCATTATACCGCCAAAATTCTGGGACTCCCATGGCAGCATAGAGCTGTAGCTTATTGATATCGGTGTGGGTAATATCGACCTCCACAACTAAATCTGGCGGTGGATCGCTCTCCAGATCGATATCCCGACCAGCAACCAAGGGTTGATTCTGGATATAGTAGGCATCATCAGGTTCAGCGGATTTGTCCAGTATCTCCCTACTTAGGGTAGTTGAGCCCATAGTTTTTACTTTCATACCCAGCTCCACTACCAATATCCAAATGAATTTCTCAATCAATCGAGCAGAGAATTCATGAATTTCAAGCGGCATGGTAACTTCGAGTATTCCGTGCATGTAGGTAAAACGAACGTTGCGTTCTTGACTCAGCGTTTGGCGTAGGGTCTGGTAACGCGGCCAGTCAAGTGATCGAAACAAGAATCGTTTTTCACCGACGGGCGGTGGAGGTGGCTGTGAGACAATCGGGGCGACACTGATCATGGCGGGAAATCAGACGGAATTAATTCCAATCATTCTAGCAAGCGTAGAGATATCGGTCGGGTTAGCCGACTGCATGTGGGTACAACAACTTTGCTAAAACTTGCTTGACTCAAAAATCTGTGCCTGATAGCCTACTCAATAGGCAGTTAACAGTAGTCTTTCCGCACCCAAAAATTTAGCTGCGCGGGGTGGTAGTGCTACCAACACCCCCACCCCGCTAACCCGCCCAACTGGAGCTAGCAGTTGGTGAGATGTGAGCATTTTACAGCCACCCTGAGTTTAGTTGCAGGGTGGCTAACTTTTTGGGGGCGTTTCCTCCCTGTCGTTAAACCTAAAGGAAAACGCCCCTATGACTTTCTCAAACCCCTCAGCAGGCACACCTGTGCCGCCCAGTCTGCCTGCCGACTTTTCCAGCAGTCTGCCCCCCAGCGGTTCCATTCGTCACATTCTGCTGGGTCATCCTGACTATATCCGTCAGACCATCCATCTGCTGCACAATCTGCTCTATGTGGAAACAAGCCAATGGAGCCCGCTGATCGAGGTGCCCAACAATCGGCTGATCTTGAGACCCCAGCCAGATGAGGTGCTCAGCATGCTGGTGCGGTGATTGTAAGAATGTAACAAAAACGTAGGTTGGGGTTGAGCCCGCGAAACCCAACGCGCCACCCCATCATGGTTCACCGCCGATCTCTGAAAACAGAACCAATTCACGAAGGTTCTTTTGTGGGGCGTCTAGCGAAACCCAACGCGCCAACCCACAATGATTTACCTTCAACATCCGACGCTAATAAATAGGACAAAATTCGTAGTTGTTCTTTTGGGGTGGGGCAATGTTGGGTTTGCATAGATTTTGATAAATCTTTAGTGTATGGGTAGAGCGCAACCCAACCTAGGTTTGAGGTTGCGCTGATTATCCAGACGCTTAGATAAATTTGGAGCAATTTCTAGAGCCGTTTCTTGAGCAACGTCATAGACACGGGCATTTAGAATACGTTTGAGATAGTCAACGTGCATTAGTTGGGAAAAGCTATTGAGGTGCGGGCGACAGACCCTAATGAAAATATACAGCCCATGCGGACTGAGTTTTACACTCCATACGAAATCTCTCTTTAAGGATGTGTAGATATGAATCGGGTCTTGTTATGAAGCAAGGTGTGTCTTTTTCTGAAACGGAGTAGCTGCTGACTCGCTGAGCCGACAAATTCTCTATGGAGATAACCCAAAAGATTTTCCATCACTAATTGGCCAAGCGGCAAAACCGAGATTGGCGCTGGTGAGTCTTTTTAGTCAGGCTCTCGTGATCAATCGCCAGATAATTTTTTAGCAAACTACAGCTTGAGCGCATCAGCTCATCAATGTCTAAACTCCAAGAATAGAGCCTGCCGTCAGTGCCTAGAGATAGCAATGTATTGTTATCTCTATCAAAATCTAGTGAAATAGCTGAACCACTGCGATGGAGAGACAGTGTTGAAACCGTCTTTTCGTCCGGAGCATACCAAAAGTGAATATTTCCTTCTGTTGATGCTATGACAATTAACTCATCAGTTTCACCGTAAACAAGAGCCGTTAGCTGTCCAAGAAAGGCAGTGGTGTTTAGACGTCGACCGCTACGGGTACTCCACACTGTGACAGTACCATTGACATCGGCTGCGGCCATTTGATTACCGCTGGGGCTAAATTGAATAGCAGAGATCGGATATTGGTGATGTTTGAAGCTTCTAATCTTATGCCCTTGCCTATTCCATAAATTAATGATGCCGTTTTTGTTGCCCGTGGCGAATAATTTGCCGCTGGGGCTATAGCTCATACTGGAAATAGAGCGGTTGTTATCTCCAAACTCGTAGGTGAGATTTCCACTGCTGTCCCATAGTTTAAGGCCCCCCTGCTGGTCTGCTGAGACCAGTGAGTCATCTTTTGGGTTAAACCTGATACTAGAGACAGATGCAGTATGGCCTTCAAGTTCTCTAATTAATTCACCATTACTACGCCACAGCTTAACTTCTCCAGTATCGCTAGCAGAGGCTAGAAACTCTCCTCTAAAACTATAGATAAGGTCAGAAATAGCTCCAGTGTGGGCTTGAATCAGATTACTTGAGTTACCACCGTCATCCCAAAACTTGAGCTTGCCATCTCCATAACCAACGACAAAGGTCTCATCACTATTTGCTGATGCAATCCCTGTTGCTTGTTTTTCGCTACGACTAATCAGGGCTCTATCTTGCCATCTAAAACCCCACAGGCTCACCCGTTCATCGGCACTTGCCGAAATAAATACCTGTTCGGTCGGGCTAAAGCTCACACTAAAAAAGGTTGCTTGAGAATCACTGGAACGATAGCTATCAATCAGTTCTCCATCTATGTTCCAAAGTTTTAGAGTCTTATCACTACTGGCAGATACTAGATACTCACCATCTGGGCTAAAGTCAACATCCCAAACTTTATTCTGGTGCTGCTCTAAAGTCTCAACAAGCGTCCCTGTGGTTGTCCAAAGTCGGATGGTTCCACCAGTACTTGCAGATGCCAATAACTGGTCATCTGGGCTAAATGTTGCTTGATTTATCGAAGTATCGTGGGCCGCTATGGCCCCTAAATCTTGGCCATCTGAAGTCCATAGTCGAATCGTTTTATCACTACTGGCTGAAGCAATGAGCTGGCCATTGTGGCTAAAATTAACACTGTTTACCCACGAGGTATGTCCTCGCATGGTGAGTACCTCAAGACCATTATGAACACTCCAGAGTCGAATGGTTTGATCGGCACTGGCTGATGCAATAGTCTGACCATCCGGACTAAACGCAATATCGTTGACGTTGTTGGTATGGCCTATCAATGTTTTTAATAATGTGCCATTTAAGTCCCAAATCTTGACTGTTTGGTCATCGCTCGCTGATGCTAATAATTTATTGTCAGGGCTAAAAGCAAGATTCCGAATTCCCTCTGTATGAGCTGCCGCTAGGCTAGTGAGCAAACGACCATCTTTTTGGCGAATATTAATAGTGCCATCATCTCCAGCGGACGCAATCATCGTTCCGTCATCGCTATAGACCACATCAAGAACAGACCTGGAATGGCCACCGAAGCGATTAATTTCCCGAATCGCACTCAAAGATTTTTGCAGCTCGACCGCTATGCGAGACTTGAGCATGGGTTTATTCAGTTCTTCGTTTTGGAATAGCCCGGCAGCTTCTACTGAATTGAGTAATGGTTCAATGAGCTGTCCTTTATCTGACTCATGAAGTGTTTTTGAAACTTCTAGAAGTCTGACGATTGAGTTTTCTTTGGTTAGACGACTTAATGAGCGTGTTTCTACTAAAAGGGCGGCTAAAACAATACTAATTAAAGCAGATACAATGCCAACGACCTGCAAGACTCGAAAATGTCTGCTCTCAATTCGGGCTCTTTCTTTTTTCTCCTTGGCTAAATCTGTCTGTAGTTTTTCTATTTTGAGTGATTGTTTTTGTTCTCGCATAAAGCTGGCGAGATAGTCGTGTACCAGCTGGTAGCGTTCTTGGGGTAGTTCAGGGACTTCTACAACCAAACCTGATTTGATTAAGATCTTAAGAATGAGACTGACTGTTTTTCGATTGATTGATTTTTGTTCGCCATAATTTTGTAAGTCATCCACTAAATCTGACTCAGTTCTTAAGGGACGGATACCTTTCTCGGCGGTCAACAAATATAGAGTTAGCTCGGCTAGTTGCTGGTTTTCTTCAGGACCACACTCACATAAAACATCGTTTAGGTATTTCTGCACTAGCAACTCTTTGGTGGGCAATGTTGGATCACCCCAGTTGTGGTATTGCTTTTTTGTGGTTATGTTTTCTGTCTGCAGCTGTGCTCCTACAATTTGCAGCTCAATGGGGCGCACTTCTCCGGCTCCTGCTGCTAAGTCTTTCACCACTTGCTCTATGAGATCGTCTTCAGGGGTATAGGGTGTGGGGTATGTCAGGTCTTTGAAGACAGTTTGAGTTTCTTCTAAGCTAAAATTACCGACGTAGTAGAGCCATTTTTTGTCGAGAATATTGTTGTCAATAATATCTAGCTTGGTGATGCGATCGCACTCTAATAAATAATGAATATAATCTTCTCGCAGTGACAGCAGTACCTTGATGTAGGGCATCATCAAGCAAGCCCGTAAAAAATCATAAAACGGACGACGATCGGCCGTTTTCTCAAATTCAAAAAAGAATTCTTCAAATTGGTCAAAAACCAATACCAGTACTTGGTTCTTTTGAGCGTGATGTTTGAGCCGACGTAAAACTTTATCAGGTGGTGCTGCACCTATTGCTGGGGATTTTAGGCTATCTGTTGAGTCTGCTGTAAGATCACTAAAAATGCCAGAACTATAGGTAGAACCTCTAGAGTCAATCGCTGTCAGCGTTTGGACTAAATCGTCTACCCAGTTACGATATCGTCGCAAATAAACCGGTACGACCCGGCGAGTTTCTATCCGTTCTTGCTCTAAGGCTGGCATTAATCCTGCTTCAATTAAAGAACTTTTACCCACACCCGAAGGGCCATAAACGATAGTCAGCACGTACTCATCTTGAGATAGTCGTTTCACCAGCTTTTTGACATCTTGTTTACGGCCAGAGGCAACAATAATATCTCTAAAGACCTCTTCAGAGGGTAACGCTGGGTTCGCAATTTGTTGTTTTGGCTGGAGTCGCCCAGCCCCAACAAATGCACGATAGTTAAATCGGCTCTCAATGGCATCTTTCTGACGGCGAGTTTCAAAAGCGGGTAGGTATAGCCCTTGCTGAAAATATCCCTTTTGTAGCTGCCCCAGTACTAGGCTGTAAAGCTGAGGATCATAATCAGGATAAGCGATACTCCGAGCTTTTTCCAGAGTGGCAACGGCTGCATTAATTTCCTGTTGCTGGAACTGAGCTTTACCTAACGAAAACAGATACCAGCTACGATGAAAGCTGTTGACCCAGCTATAGAAATCGATATCTTGCTTATCTTTGGGCAGATTATTTGCAGCTTGAATCAAGTGTAGTGCAGATTCTGCATAGCGTTGCGCCGTAGACCAGTCTTCTCTAGATAAAGCAACTTCAGCCAGGAACCCTTCAGCACGCGCTACCCGAAACGGGTTTTGTTGTTGCTGATGTAATGTTTTAGCTTTGGTCGCCACTATTTCTAGCTCTGACCACTGCTCTAACCGATGTACAGACTCTGCTAAATAGTTAATATACTTTGCGGCTAGATCTAAGCGCTGAACAGACTCACAAGTCTCGACCGCTGCCGCAAAGTAGCTGCAGGCATTGGTCAAAGCAGACTCAACTTGAGGACGATGACGTTCAGCATAGGTGCGCCACCATATTCCCAAATAAAACTGAATGTGGCCTATTTTCTCTTGCCACTGAGGGACAGTATCTTTGTCAGCAGTGAGCGTTTGCCACTGCTTTAGGCTTGATTCATAATGGTGTCGAGCAGTATCACTGTTATTATTCGTAATCCGTCCACGTACAAAAGCTAAGTCGGCGATCTGATGTAGAGAAAGTTGAATGCCGCGAGCGGCCAACACATCTAGACTCTTTTCTAGTTCTTGATAGTTTGCTGAAGCCGTTGTGAGACCTAGATCACGGTTTGAGAGAAAACGATGCTCTTGGGAGCACGTCACCCGTTGCCATATGCGTTGAATAAAACTATCAATAAAGTCTAGAAAAAACGATGAGGGCGTTTCAAACGTAATCAAATTAGCCCAGGTATAAAAGTCTGGTGCTGTGCGAATAATATGTTTTAAGTCGCTGTCAGTGAGCCACAACACTAGAGGAAATGAAAACTCACGAAACTCTTCGCGAATCTGATTGGTGGCCGTAAGCAACTGCTCAGAATCGTTTACTTCATTGAGGCCGTACACCATCAAAGCATCAGGGCTGGTGCTGCTGATGTAGGCAGTTACGGTTGTAAAAAGAGTGGTAGCCGTTGGCGAAAGGGTGATTTCATCAAATGGTATGGAGCACTGCTGCCGTAGCTGATTCACAAGCTCTTGACGATGTTGGGTGGAGTTACATATCGCTAAAATCAGCGTAAACTCACTTTGGGAAAATCGCAGCAGACGACAAAATTCTGCTAACGATTCTTGATTGGGGGACAGTGGTGCCTCAGACATTTCCCTTGAGTTCCTTAGCCTCTAGCAAAACCGGGTTAAGCGCAAACCAGGTTTGACCGGCATCTCGATACTCAAACACAAACAAGCTGCGCAGGAGAGACTGATATTCTCCTTCCCCCCGTACAGTTTTGGTCCGATTCACTTCCCGAAGCAGGTCCCACTCCTCAAAATCAATAGCTTTGGTCAAATCACTCAGGCGCAAGCTAACGACTCGGTTGAGCAATTGGTCTGTAAAGGGCGGATCTGCTTTTTTAAGACAGTAATTGATCAACACTAGCAAATTGCGCACATGACCGCCGCTGGCTATACACAGATGATCTAAGGTTGCTAATGAGTCAAACAGGTCACCTACCCTAGCCAGTCGCTCCTGCGCTGTCAGCTCTGGAAATGCACGGGCCAATATCATCTGTCGTAGGGCGCTAACGCCTGCTTCACAGGGGCTACCATCTCGGTTTTGGGTGCGGACCATGGGCAATACTTGAGGCGCACTGCCAAACCGATTCGTTAGGTTTTCCTGTTCATTTGAAAAAGATAAAACCAGCGGTACGGTATACACCACATGGCATCGTAGCTTTTTGAGCTGATCGCCACGTTCCACAAATAAATTCTCTGGCTGACGACGCCCCTGGAACCGTTGTTTGTTGTCAATACGGTCTAGATTGTCCACAATCACCACTAACCCAGCCTTATTTTGTGCTCTCAGCTGCTGGTTAGCGGCATCGATTAGCTCGCTGTTAATGGCTTCTAGGATAGAGTTGACCCTGGGTTCTAGATGCTGACGCAGTAGCGATCGCACATCTTTACTGTCCTTGGCTTTGGTGGTCAGTTCACCAATGCCAAACGCCAGGGAGTAACTGCTATCCTCAGCGCTGAGTCCGACAGTTTCGCCTACCTTAAAGCCAGCGACCTCAGGAATGTTTACTTTTAGCCCCGTTACTTCTGAGTTAAGTAAATCGGCGGTGCTCTTGAGCAACGTTTGAAACTTATTAGGCTGTAGACGCAAGCGGGCGGTTTCTAGGCTTTTGCTCACCTGCTTAGCAATCGCTAATAAGATATCGCTGATATCGACATCCCCCATATCCAGGTCGTCGGTGGACTCAAAATAGACCACATGGTAGCCATCATTCTCTAGTTCCTGTCGCAGGCGCGATAGCTCAGTGGACTTACCGCAGCCAATATGCCCGGTAAATAGCTGACAGGTGGGCTCTTGGTCGGAAAAGGTAATGGTGCGCTTGAACTCCCTCACCAGGTCACTCCCCCGCACGTCAGAAAAGTCGATGTAATACTTACCATCGTCGGGTGATGCTAGATTAAGCGTCTTGCTTGGGTTACATGCTCGAAAAAAACGACCCAGGTTTAATCCCATGGTTTGTCCCATTGACTCTGACTAACATCACCATGCATAAGACTATGGCCTATTTTTTCAAGACCTCCCATGGACTGTTGAGAAATTTAAAGGCTTGGTGAACTTTAACCAGGTATCGGTAACTAATAAATGAGGCTGTAACTTATGTTTTACCGTAGAAACTTGTGGAGCTTAGGTCGTTGATTGAGGGTGCGATCGCACCTTAACTAATCCTCATCCAGACCCATTCCATCACTGTTGCAAGCAGGATAGGATCAGCACCATGCCATTCCAAACAGTCCAGATGAAGTCAGCCAACCAGCTATCTAACACAATGAATGGGCAGCTCAACTCGTTGCGAAGGCTAAAACGAGACCTGGCCTATGATGCCTATGACCTGTGGCGCGTACTAACACAGCGACAGGAACTCAAAAAAGTCATCAACCAAAAAGAAATCCGCTTTATTGGATTGCGACGTAGCGGTAACCACGCAGTTCTGCATTGGCTTCGTGCCCAGATACCCAACGCCAAGTTTCTCAATAATGTCTCAGTAGACACCAGCCCGTTTCGACACTACCATCTGCACTTCCCCCACAAAGGATTTCACGACGAAGCCTGGGGTAAATTTCAGCCCAAAGACTGCTTTATCTATAGCTACGAAGACCACAGCCTTGCTGCGATCGCTCGCTCACGTACTGAAACAAGACACAATCTCTACGTGGGTAAAACCCAAGCCAGATATGACGTTTTAGTGCTTAGAGATCCGTTTAATCTTTTAGCCAGTCGTCTTAAAAAAGAATATTTGGATGTCAAAACTAACGACAGTTCACTGGTAGAGATGTGGATTGAACATGCCAAAGAATATCTCGGAGAAACAAACTATCTTACCAATCAAAAAGTAGTCATCAACTATAATCGCTGGTTTTCAGAGGCTGACTATCGTCAGGAAATTGCCGCTGCCCTTAACCTTGATTTCTCCGATGCCGGTCTAGACTATGTCAGCAGCTACGGCGGTGGCAGTTCATTTGATGAGCAGGGGATGAGCGGCAACGCCCAAACCATGAACGTAACCTGTCGCTGGCAGACGTTTGCAGAGGATGAGCGTTTTCTATCGCTCATTAGAAATGAAGAACTGCTCCACTATGCCGACAAAATTTTTGGTGTTATGTCCGGCACTGAACTAATTCGTAAAGTCTCTGTGAATAAATCAATATAGCTAGATACGTTAGCTTTTCCTCTGGATGGGCAACTTAGAAAAAGTGCATCGCTGCCATAGGCGCTGTCGTTATTTTGTTGTTCCACAGTGGGATTTTTGGTATGGCTGAGTCTGACCTCAGCAGACTGATATTAAGCACCCCTGTTTCGATTCCCAGCCTAATTAGAACGATTCAAGACTGTATCCAAAGTCAGTCTAGCAGTACTCTTTATCTCAAGACAAAATCTGGAGAATGCTGGTGGCTTACTTTCTATGAAGGGCAGCTGTTATGGGCCAGCGGGGGAAACCATCGGTTTCGTCGATGGCAGCGGCTGTTGCGTCAGACGTGCCCTAATGTTTTACCAACCCAGACTCGTTTACGAGAGACTAACCTATTTGAGCACTGGGAATATTTCGCGCTATCAATATTACTGCAACGACAACAAATAGATCACGCTGAAGCTACCACTATTATTCAAACAGAGCTTTTAGAAGTGTCGTTTGACATCTTTCAAGCTGTCGATAGCCTACATCAAATTCTTCAAACTACTCATACTCTCTCACCCCTCACTCAGCCTGTTAGCAGCTCATCTTTGTTTTATCAGGCAGGCACCAATCTAAAAGCATGGCAGGCGACGGGGCTTGGCTATGCATCACCTGATCTAGCTCCGGTGGTGATTGATACACTACGACTACAAAAATCTACCCAACCGCGTACGTATCAAGTTTTACGACAGTTGTTTCAGGGTAAGCACTCACTGCGTGAGCTAGCTACCATAATGGGGCATGACCTAACTGTTCTAGGACGCATGTTAGAAGGTTATGTTAGAAGTGAGACCGTTGCCCTTAAGCCCATTGCTGATCTGTCTGCACCCTGTGCGGAGTCAGATCAACAAACAACGCTTCAAGAAGAAAAAGACTTACCGCTGGTATTTTGTATCGACGAGAGTCCTCAGGTTGGCTATCTGATGGTAGAAACGCTGCAAATAGCAGGCTATCGCTGCATTAGCCTGCAAGATTCTGTACAGGCTTTGGTGCAGATTATTCGTCACAAGCCACACCTAATTTTTTTGAGTGCCACCATGCCCATTGCCAACGGCTATGAGATTTGCAAACAAATTCGCCGAGCCAAAGCATTTTGCAACACGCCCATTGTTATCTTGTTAGACACCGGTAGCTTTATGGAACGGGCTCAGGCCAAAGCCGCAGGTGCAACCACCTCGATAGTTAAGCCGATTAATCCATCTAAGGTGATGGATGTGGTAGAACGTGAGCTAGATGAATCTGGAATACGTAGCCAATGTTAAGACAGCGAAGCATAACATTGATCAATGAAGGTACAGGCAATGTTTGGGTGTAGTAAGACAATCAAATACTCTTTTATTTAGATAAAAGACTTCACATTAAATTAATGGATGCCGACTTACTATCAATTAGCCATTTTGATAGTTTTCGAATTAGAATACTAGACCTTTGTCTATTGAATATTCGTATTATTTATCCTGTATAACTGTACTAATAGCATTAATCACTCATAGAGATATTTTCATTTTCTACATTTGTTTAATAGATATCTACGTCTATTTATGTGATTATTTTTACAATTTCAAAGTGTTTTGGCATCTGAAAATTTCTAAAAAATCAAGTTAAAGCAATAACTTTGCAATCAAACGCCTAAATTATTTAGATAGGCAATTAGCAAGGAAACCAATCTTTGTTGAGCACACCTCTATTAACCACTTGAATCTGATTTTTTAAGAAATTTGACTCTCTAAAAGCTCAAAAACTCAATCGAAATTTTTTAAGCTCTCCTAAACTTCATTAGATTTCTGAGAATGAAATTAATGTTAATAGGAAAAACTGATTTGATCTTAATATCTTCTACAAAAAAGACCTATGAAAAAGTTATCAGTTAAGTTAAAAAATTGTTATGGTATATCGGCTCTAGAACACATATTTAGCTTTGATAAATCCTATGCAAATCTGATATATGCTCCAAATGGAGTAATGAAAACTTCTTTCGCTAAAACATTTAAAAAAATATCTGAAGGGAAGAGCCCTAAAGAAGAAATATATAATAGGGAAAGTTTTTGTGAGATCAAAATTGATGAAAAATTTGTCAGTAGCGATGATGTTTTGGTAATTGAACCCTTTGATCAAAACTATGAATCTAAAAATATATCATCTTTATTAGTAAATCCTGAGAAAAAGAGTCGGTATGATCAAATCTATAGAGATATTGCAAATGCTAAGAAAAAGTTAATAGCTAGACTGAATAAGGTTTCAAAGATAAAGAAGGATGAAATTGAAAACCAGCTTCTAGAAGATTTAGAATGTTCTGATATTTTTGAGGCTATAAAAATCCTGAAACATGGAAATTATGGCGTTCTAGAATATTCTAAAATAGAATATAAAAAAATATTTGATCCTAAAGTTATTAGTCTTTTGCAGGAAGATTCGGTTAAGTCTAATATTAATGATTATGTTATTCGATATAATAATTTAATAGAGAGCTCACCTTTGTTTAGTAAAGGAAAGTTTAACCCTGTTAATGCAAATTCAGTATCGAACAACTTGAAGAAAGAACGGTTCTTTCAAGCAAGCCATAAAGTGATACTAAATGGTCAAGATGAGATTGTTAACAGTTGTGATGAGTTTGATAAGATATTCGATAAGGAAAAACAAGAGATCTTTGGTGATGGAGATCTCCAAGAAATATCAAGGAAGATTGTTGGTGGGGTAGTTTCAGTAAAAGCATTTCAAGATCTACTAGAAGAATTCCCAGAAATAGCCGCACACTTGGGTGATCTTGAGCAGTTCAAAAAAATCTTGTGGGGCTCATATTTCGAAACCCAGAAGACCTTTTTTGATGACTTACTAGAACTGTATGAGAATAACAAATCTGAGTTGATCTCCATAGAGAATGAAGCGCATTTAGAGGAAACTTTATGGTACGAGGCTCATACAACATTCAAGGAGCGCTTTCATGTTCCATTTTCCATGAATGTTGAAAATCATAAAAATGCCATACTAGGGACGATGTCACCTAATATAGTTTTCTCTTTTGAAGAGGAAAATGAAGACAAGATTGAATTTGATCGTGGTCAGCTGAATAAGCTTGATTTTCTATCTGTCGGTGAACGTCGAGCAATGTATTTGCTTTATGTAATCTTCGAGTTTCAGGCGAGACTCAAGAGTGAGCATGAAACAGTTATTTTGATTGATGATATAGCAGACTCATTTGATTATAAAAACAAGTATGCAATCATTGAATATCTAAAAGAATTAGCTCAAGAAAAGGTATTTAGAATAATTGTTCTAACCCATAACTTCGACTTCTATCGAACGTTTCAAGGTCGAATTTTAGGCTCAGCGAAATGGAGTAATTCATTCGTTGCGCAGAAGAATAATGAGTGTATAACCCTTCTAAAGGGTGGCAGTAGAGATGTAAGTAGCCCATTCGATCTTTGGAGAAGGAACTACTTCAAGGACGAAGCCATACTCATTTCGATGATTCCATTTGTAAGAAATTTAGTGGAGTATAAGTATGGAGCTTCTTGTGACGACTATCAAAAGCTGACTTCGATGCTACATGTTAAAGCTGATACGAACAATTTGAAGCTGTCTGATTTAGAGGCCCTTATTCATAAAACCATCTCAGGTGAAAGTTTGGATGCAGCTTTTAATCGAGAATGCTCAGTTATCGATCAGATTTATCAGGCTGCAGATAGATTGTGCACAGATGAGATCGAAGATGAAGTGTGTTTAGAGAAAAAGGTCACACTTTCGATTGCTACAAGACTAAAAGCAGAAGAATTTATGTGGCGGCATGTAATTGATGCTTCTCCAATTAGCAATATGCAGACAGGTAAATTATTTGATCGTTTAGTTAAAGAGAAAGATACCAATGATCAAGAATTTATTCATGCTAAAAAAATACTCAGTCAAGTCATACTCATGACTCCGGAAAATATACATATCAATTCATTTATGTATGAGCCGCTGATGGATATGTCTAATCACCATCTAATTACTCTATACCAGCAGGTCAAGAGTCTGAGTTAAATCAGAAAGCTCATTGATTCGGATTTTCCACTAACTAGGTTTAATCCAAATTCCCTACATTAGTTAGTTGATATAGCGGTTTCTAGTCTTCTGAGGTGCAGTAGCAGCAATGAGTGAACCAGGACCTAATATCGTCAAGAGAGACTTCTGAGAAGGCCTCCTCAATCGCTTTAGCCAAGTCGGGATACGTTCTGGCACCGATGGCTTTGA
>JBHJIV010000078.1:0-14816 GCA_050043105.1 Leptolyngbyaceae cyanobacterium
TGGGCAAACCCTCATCAGTGGCAGCGATGACTATGCCGTGAAGCTTTGGGATCTTGAACGGGAACGGTGTCTCAAAACATTCATCGGCCACAAGAACTGGATTTTGTCGGTGGCCGTTCATCCTGATAACTGCTTGATTGCCAGCAGCAGTGCGGATCAAACCGTGAAAATTTGGGATATCCGGCGCAACCGCTGTGTGAGGACACTACCAGGGCACACGAATACGGTTTGGTCAGTGGCCTTTAGTTCCAAAAGTCAACTCCTCGCGAGTGGCGGCCACGACCGAACCATTCATCTCTGGGATATTCAAGACGGTCACCGTTTAGCCGTTCTAGAACATCCCAGTCAGGTGCGATCGGTGGGCTTTAGCCCAGATGGACAAACCTTGGTCAGTGGGTCTTCTGACAAACACGTCCGGCTCTGGGATGTCGATAGCGGTCAGTGTCTGAGGGTGATGTCAGGACATACCGGGATGGTTTGGACTGTTGCCTGTAGTGCCAACGCGCCCATGGGTGCTGATACGTTCATGATTGCAAGTGGGAGTTCCGATAAGACCCTCCGCCTTTGGGATGCCCAGACTGGCGACTGTCTTAAAACATTGGAGGGGCACACAAATTGGATCTGGTCGGTGGCGTTTAGTCCGCAAGGTTATCTTTTGGCAAGTGGTAGCGCCGACAAAACCGTGAAGCTCTGGGATATCCACGATGGCAGGTGTCTGAAGACGCTGGTGGGCCACGCCAATGTGGTGCGATCGCTAGCCTTCAACCCTCAAGGCAATTATCTTGCCAGTGTCAGTGAAGATGAAACGATCAAACTCTGGGATGTTAAAACCGGCGACTGTCTTAAAACGCTGAGGGGCGATCGCCCCTACGAAGGTATGGATATCACTGAAGCTAGGGGACTAACTGATGCTCAGAAGGCTACATTACAGGTCTTAGGCGCTGTGGAAACCCAATAGATTGTTATGAAATAATGTCTTTCCAAGTTGTCAGTGCTGATTCCATGAATGACTAGATGTAATGGATTACCTGCCTTGTCTTCATTGAGGGAAATGCTGGGCACATAAAAACGATAACGGCCCAGGCCATCAGTCCGCCCAAAAGCGCTTCCCGTTTATAGTAAAAAAACTTAGAGCTAACAAGTATCAACAATAAAAGGCTTGTTATGGGAAGAATAGCTAACATTTTTAACAAACAAAAGTTGGATAGCGTTTTATTAAAGTGTTGAAGAACTGTAATGCCCCCTAAAGCAGATTGGGCTAATCTATAGAGCCAGGCGCACACTCTAGGGATTACAGCAGTATTCAATATTTTCACTATGCTACCCATAAGTAGCAGCAAGTAAGCTTCTACACCATTTAGCCGGAGTCAACCGAAATCCTAACGACAGCTGCTGAAGAAATTCTCGGTAAGCATACGGTACCTCCCTATGGTTGTCTCTCGTAAATGGCTGCTTAATTTTGGGTTTATGGCCTTAGCTGCGCCCGTTGGTCTAGCTGTGATCTTGGCGGCGCTACATATGCTGGGCGCTATTAATATCTGGATTTACCCTCTGGTGCATATAGGTATTTTTTGTCTGTTTGGTGGAACTAGCTGTCTGGTAGCTGCCCAAGTTGTTGACAGCAGACCTTCCCGGACCGAGCCTAACTCTCGGCGGCGACGGCAGCTAGGCTGGGGACTAGCAATTTTGCTAGTGAGCCTTAATTTTCCGGCCTATTTGCTCTCTTACCACATGACCCATGTGCGACTACCGGGACAAATCGGTATTGGTGTGCCCAGACCCACTCATGCCCAGTTACCCTCTGATCGCGGGTTGTTTTATGCCACGCGCACGATTCCCATCAGTCAGTCTAGGTGGATAGAAACATGGGAGATTCCGGCCCAAACGTTAGAGGCTAGGGGCACTGTGCTGCTATTTCCAGGCAATTTGGGCACCAAAAGCAGCCAGCTGATTTCACCCGCGCAAAGTTTTGCCCAGATGGGGTTCAACACTGTTTTAATGGATTTTCAAGGGGTGGGAGGCTCTAGCGGTAGTACTGTCACCCTAGGCGTAAAAGAAGCTCAAGATGTGGTTACTGTCTTTAACGACATTAACAATCGCAATGCTGTTCAGAGCACTCAAGACTCTGGGAGAGAAAACACTCCAGTGATTCTCTATGGAGTGTCTATGGGAACAGCGGCCATTTTAAGAGCGATCGCAACCTATGACATTACCCCCGATGCCATCATCTTAGAGCTACCCTTTGTCCGCTTGCTCGACGCCGTTAGAAGTCGTTTACGCTATCACAAAATCCCGACCGCTCCCACGGCCTCACTGATGATTTTTTGGGCCAGCATCCAGCACGGCATCAATGGCTTTAGCCATAACCCTATTAGCTATGCCAAAGCCGTTAACTGCCCAACGCTGGTAATTCATGGTGAACAAGATAAATGGACCCCTGTAGAAGATATTGAAGCACTGGTGAACAGTATTCCGGCCTCAAAACAGCTAGTATTATCAGCCGATGCTGGTCACCATCAGCTAATTGGTGTAGATCGCCCCCTTTGGGATGCCAGTGTTGGTAACTTTTTGAACAATATTTGAGATGTTGCAGTTGTGAACAGTGGGAAGAGATTTCTGAATTGTATGTACGCGTAACAACTTTTAAGTGCTAGAGTTAAAGGCAGCATAGGGAGACAATGAAGGTACTTCCCACTGGGCGTACCATTTGCTCAAGTAAGGGATTAGCTCTGTCGCCAGGGCGCGGTAACTGTCTCGGTTGGGTGCAGCTTCGAGCTGCTGGGCAATGGTTTGCCCGACCTCTTTAAGGTCAAAACCGGTGGGCATACCTGAGCGCAATACGACTTTGCCATTGACTAGTACGGTATCGACATCGGTGGCCTTGGCCCGCATGAGCAGCACATGGAGAGGATTTGCCTCAGGTGAAACCCAGGGCCAGGTGATGCGATCGCAATTTACCAACACCACATCCGCTCGATACCCTGGCGCAAGTTTACCAATCTGTTGCGCTTTACCCATAAGTTTGGCACTGCCCGCTGTCGCTACTTGAAAGATATCTGTGTATCTAGGGGTGGGGCTATTTAGCTTGGGCGACCGCTGCAGACGGCTGGCTAAGCGCATCTCAGAGAACATGTCTTCATCGTCACCGAGGGTGGTGCCGTCCATGCCTAGACCGACGGTGGCACCCCCTGCACGCATGGCCGTCAGCGGGGCCATGCCTGCCCTCAGCCGCAGATTTGAGCTGGGATTATGGCTAACGGCAGCACCGGTTTTTGCCAAAATTGCGATATCGGTTTCGGTGCGCCACACGCCGTGGGCAATCGAAAATCGAGGGCTCAATACCCCCAATTCATTTAGGTGAGCGATAACAGACTTGCCATAAAGGCGAGGACCCATTAGTTTTTCATAGAAAGACTCTAGGGCATGGGTCTGGACGTGGGTGCCCAATCGCTCAGCTGCCTCCACCATTTGAACCAGTAGCTCATCGCCCACCCACTGAGGTCCCGGTGGCCCAAACCACACATCAATGTGGGGATGTGGTTGGTACTGCTTGACCAGCTCACTAATCAATTCCACATGATCTGTTTTAGACAGTGGCTGGTCCATGGGCATTAGGGTTTGCAGCTGCTGTTTTAGATCCGCTGGCAAACCGGCTAAAAAGGCGTCGTCTTCGCCATGCACCAAAATGCTTTCGTATCGGATGCCGGGGGTAAGGGCCACGCGCATCCCGGCTTGCTCATAGGCGCGGAGTCGCCCCTTTAGGTTCTCTAAACACTCGTTGGCGCTACCGCCCATGCTAGCCACATCGACAACGCTAGTAACACCGCTTTGCAACAGCTGGGCAATGCTCAGCAGCGTTTTAAGCTGAGGGTCTTGGGTCCGCAACCCGATATTGGCAAATAGCCACAGTTCTAAAAAGTCATCTTCTACACCCTGAAGAGAATTGGGCACGCCGTTGCTGTGGTGGTGGGCGTTGATTAGCCCCGGCATGACGGCAAATGATTCAGAGCCCAGGACCTTGGCGTTAGGATAGTTGGCCTGCAAAGTCTGCCAGCTGCCTATGTCTAGAATGATATCGTCTTGGATTGCGATCGCACCGTCCGTCAGGGTGGTTTCCCCCGTAAACACCCAGCGACCTCGCACTAACAGACTATCTGTCATGATGCTCCTGTGATTATTTGAATACTCAATACAGCTGTTTGACCAAGATAGATAACAACCCTATTGATGAGGGTACAAATTGGTCAAATAATAAGACTAATGCGAGCTCACAGGCTTAAAATTCTGTAAATAAATAAGACTGTCTCTACAATTAGAGTGATAAAAGAAAGCTAATGCTGAAAAATGCTGCTTGCCTATGACGACTCAGTTTGACCCAGACATTCATGTTCGACGGCTTGACTCAGAAGCTGGTGCGATGAAATCTATTCTGCAGCGCCTTGGGCAAACCATGCAGCGTGATCGTTTAGTCCAGAGCACTACTGAGGAAATCCGCACCTTCCTGCAGGTTAATCGGGTGGTGATCTACTATTTCTATAACCAGTGGGAAGGTCAAGTCACGTTTGAGGCGCTGAGTTCTGGCGAATTTTCCATCTACGGTTCAACTGGGCCAGACCAATGTTTTAACGACGAATATGCGGAGCTTTATCTAGCCGGTCGTATGCGGGCCATTGATGATATTGAAACGGCCTCCATTGAACCCTGCCACCGTGATTTTTTACGTCATTTACGTGTGCGAGCCAATCTGGCAGTACCAATTTTAACGACTAAAGGGTTATGGGGACTGCTGGTGGCTCATCACTGCCAGGGGCCTAAAGCATGGTCAGAGGCTGATATTAATCGCATGCGAGAAGGGGCGTTGACCCTGGCGGCGGCTCCTTCAATTAAGGGTGACTAGAGTAGTACTCTTGACCATTATGAAAGTCATATACAGAGAAGGCAAAAAGGCCGATAGTCATAGTATTGCTGAACTTGATTACATAGCGTCGGGGGGCGCAGCTGAGTTCCTTTTCCATGATTTGCTACCAGGGTATTCTCGGGTGCAAATCGTAGCGTCTAACCTTAAATTACATCCGAAATGCGCGAATTTTTCCCTACGGATCGACTTGAGCACTTTCAAGACTTTTTCTCGATCCGAGTATTGGGTAGTTTTTTTTTCAATGCCCTGTGTGTGTTAGCAGGCTGTAGGAACCAAGGGATTGGCTCTCAGCTAATTGAGTTAACAAAATCAAAAGCGAAAGAAGAAGGCTACAACACTTTAAGCCTGATTGTGTTTGATGAAGGCTGACCTGTGAGACGATTGGCGAAAGATACACCACTGGGCTTTTTCACCGAGTTTTAGGAGCTGATCTCGTCGGCCAACATTGTTGCTAAAGTCGGCAGTGTGCTCATTGAGACCTCATGAACCGGAGGGTGGGAATGTATCCTATTGATCTCTCAGCCAAATCTTGATGGCGGGTGATGTCTTGCTAGCGGTCACAATTTGGTTAGATGACGACACCACCACGTGATCGATCAGCATATTAAACCCGGTCAATACCTGTTCTTCTGCACCAGTCTCTACATTCCAGATGCGTACAGTTTTGTCTGCGCTGCCGGTGCTTAGGGTGCGCCCATCGCGACTAAAGACCATATCGTTAATAAAGCTGGTGTGTCCCGTTAAAACATTTAGCTGTTCACCGGTTTTGAGCTGCCACTGACGGATAGTACCGTCGGCGCTGGCTCTAAATAAAAATCGACCATCGGGACTAATGGCGAGGGCGTTGATAAAACTCTCATGCCTTTCCAGCGTTTTTTCTAGGTTGCCAGTGGCGATATCCCAAAGTTTAATGGTGCGATCGCTACCGCCGCTAATCAGATATTGACCTTCCGATGTCTCCACAATGCTGTTGATGGTCCCTTGCTCGGTGGGTAGCGACTGTAGTATCTCTCCTGTCTTAGCCTGCCAGAGGTTCAGGTTGCCATCAGCCCCGCCGCTGATTAGGGTTTGACCATCTGGAGTACGGGCCAGGGTATTGCTGGGGCCACTGTGGGCCGCAGACTGCTGCCACGGCTGGGTGTCACTGGCAAGGGGCAAAGCCTGCAGTACCCCACCGGCATTACCGCTATAAAGCTGGGTTTCATCCGGGCTGAGCAGGACCGTATTGACAAAGCCCGTCTGATTATCCAACTTTTGGATCACCTGACCTGAGGTTAAATCCCACAGTCGGATAGTTTTATCGGCACTGGCGCTGACCATGCGTACCCCATCGGCAAACAGCAGCAGGTCGTTGATGGTGCCGGTGTGGGCGGGCAACGTGTGCTGGAGCTGTACCGTAATCTGAGTGGGGTCGGGATGCACAATGGGTGGGGGCTGGGTCTGGAGGAAGTGACGCAGTGCGATCGCACCGCCGCCAATAGCTAGTAACCCCGCTAGGGCTGCAACAATCCAGGGCCATCGACGTTTTTGTTGGACTGGCAGCATTGTCTGGGGCAGTGTCTGCCACGATGGAGTGGTAATTCCCATCTGTAACGACGTCGCCTCGTCCAACGGCATTACACTCCTCGGCAGTGTCGTTTCAGGCAGTGTCGGTGCCGGTGGGGCCGATTGACCGCTCAACGACTCTAGCTGCTTTAAAATATCGTGGGCACTGCCGGGGCGATCAACCACTCGAGGGGCAATCATGCTGTCAAGTACATTGGCTAGCTCCGCAGAGATTTGAGACGCAAGGGCACGCCAGGAAAATCGATTTTCTAACGGGTCGTAAATGGCTGAATCTGTCGGTGCTTTAGCGGTCAGTAAATAAATCAGCGTACGCCCTAGGGCGTAAAAGTCAGATTGGGGTACCGCCTGGCCCTGCTCTTGTTCCGGGGGGGTGTAGCCAGCGGAGCTGATGGCGGTGATAATGCCCCCCTTACTGACCTGGTTTAAGTAGGTTTGGGTCATTTCCCGAGCTGCGCCAAAATCCACCAAGGCTAATTGGCCATTGGTGCGGATCATGACGTTTTCAGGTTTGATATCTCGATGAAAGTAGTTGTTTTGATGAACCTGCTGCAGAATTTTCACCAGCTGCGTGAACCATCGGATCGCCTGCTGCTCATGGATGGGATGATAGCCCTGTTGTTTCATCCACTGGGTCAGGTTAATGCCGTCAATCTTTTCCATGACAATGCAGTGCAGCGGTGTCGCCATGGTGGTAGGGGTGATGGTGAAATACCCATCCTGAGCCATAAAGGGCACACCTGGATGGTTCAGCTGACCGAGTGCTGTGGCCTCTTGCTGAAACATAGATATTATTTTGGGGGTTTGGCTATGCTCCTGGCGTAGGATCTTGAGAATTTTAGGAAGATCCCGCTCATAGGCTTCGTAAACCACGCCAAAGCCGCTCTGGCTGCTGAGCAATCGCATGACTCGATAGCGCCCTTCTAAAATTAGAGTTGTCCCACAGGCTTGACAGCTACTCGCTTCACTATTACCCGGATGGTCAGGCCGGGGACAATCGGGATTAATGCATAAACTCATCAGCCACCCTGAAAAACGACCTTGACTCCCCAAGCCAGCCTTACACTGTCAGCATCGAATGCTGCAGCATCGACCTCTGGAGCTGCAAGGAACGTAAACGTCCGCCACTTAAAAGCAGGGACGACATTCATTATTTAACTTTGATAATGTACCATCCGTTTCTAAGAAACCTTGAATTTGAAGGGTTTATTTATGATGAAACGTCTCAATACAGCGGCGGTTGACAATTAGCTTGTAACTAAATCTTCAGTATGGTTTTGACTGGAGCTATGACACTGTTGCCGCACGGGCCTCAGAGATTGCCGCAGCAGGCTATGGGGTTGTTTTGGTAACCCCGCCGCTAAAATCTCCAATTACCCCTCAATGTCGCTGGTTTCAGCGCTATCAGCCTCAAGATTTTCGGGTGATCGATAACTGTGATGGCAATAAAGAGAGTTTTGTTGCCATGGTCGATGCGCTGGCTGATGCAGGCGTGCTCACCTATGCCGATGTGGTTGTTAACCACATGGCAAACGAACGCGATGCTTCAACTACATTTCCAGGGTCAGAAACATTAGCTGAGTATGCCGACAATCCTGACTATTGGGAATAACAGCGACTGTATGGTGATTTGACCGATGGGTTGTTTGGAGCACAAGATTTTCATCCGCCTAGCTGTATTAGTAACTATCGCGATCGCAACGAGATTATTTACGGTCGTATCTGCGGTGGAGGAGAAGATCTAGGCTTACCCGACCTCAAGGATACGGTGCCAGGAGATAATTGGGTGTTAGACCAGCGAAGGCAATATGTGCAAACTCCCATGGTGTTTGATGATGGCACAACGGCCGCTCCCCCCTATGGTCAAGCGCGGGACGGTCGATGGCAGGGGGTGTGGAATCGCGATCGCATGACCCGTATGATCCATTTTCACAACCGTATGGAAGGAACTAGCATGGAAATACTACATGCCGATGATTGCACGCTACTTTGACGACGAGAAGAAGCGGGAATTGTGGCCATCAACAAATGTACAGAGCCGCAAACTATTACCGTAGATACCTGATTTAAGCTTAAGTGGTTCAATCCATATCAGGATATTCTTAGCGAAGACCCACCGATTGAGATTACAGGGTTTCTGTTTACCTTTGACCTACCGGCCCGCAGTGCTCGCATGTGGTTGTCAAACAACTATAGTGCCCAGGCTTTGTCTGCCGTAACGTCCTTCTCATAAGGGAATTGGCTGAAAATATCAGTCTTTGTGCCTATGCTGCTTGCTGAGGCGACGCCAATAGTTAGGAAACAGCATACTATTACTAAAACAATTACTCACCCTTAGCTGGCCTTAGCAATCCGCGTTAATTCGCATTGCTTACCAAAATAATGTTGTGGCAACTATCCTAATCGTTGAAGATGAGCCTAGAATTGTAGCTTTTATGACGAAGGGGCTAAAAAGAGCTGGATATCAGATCAAAGCCGTGGGCGATGGCTATGAGGCTTTGTCGCTGACTACCTCAAGAGAGTTTGACCTAATATTGCTAGACTTGGGTCTGCCTAGCTTAGATGGTAAATCGGTACTCAGTGCCACCCGTTCCCAAGGGATACAAACACCTGTCATTGTTGTGACGGCATTATCAGGTGATGACGAGCGAGAGCAGGCACTATCTTTGGGTGCCAACGACTATATTACCAAGCCCTTTAGCTTTAGAACGCTGCTTAACAGCATTCGCAACTATATCTAAGAAAACATCATAAATTCAAAAATTCAAAAGATATCAAGTAGTCTCCTATGGGAGCAATTTGCTAAGGGATTTGACATCGCCTGCAGGGCGAGTGAGAGCATTTACAACAATCAAGATCAATGCAATACTCTCACTCTCTTATGCAAAGAAAGATTTAAATCTCTGCCAAATTTACAGTATAGTGACCGACTAATGTGATTCTCTCATAAGACATAGGATAAACGTGCAACATATCAGGATTTTCCTCATCTCGGTGCAATACAACACCATTGAGACCGATGTCCATTCGATAGTTAACAACACGATTGTCACCATCTAGGACCATACTCATAAATGGTTGCTCAACCGGATTCAAGCGCTTTAAATCCTCATAATCTTGGGTAAAAGGAGTTCCAAATCCTAAAGGCATGTAGATGCCATCGCTATAGTCCTCGGAGGCAAGCTGAGGAATCGCGTCCATATCTATACCGGTCAGAATCAGCTTACGAGTTCCCTGACTGCCATCAAAGACCAGCTCAACTTCTTTGAGGGGGGTATCGGCCAAGGGGGAATCAACCTCTCGTGCGATCGCCTGGTCGAGAGTCTCAATTTGACTATAGTCAGAGCCCCATAACCGGCTTTCTTCATAGATACCAGGATAAACAAAGGAGTGAAATTGTAGATCCGAAGCACGCAGATCGGCCCAAGTAGTTCCGGCTATCTCTCCCACGATCAGATTTGACTTTTTATCCTGCTCTCCGAAGGTCATAATTTCTTCGTCAGCTAAATCGGTTGCGGCTACCTCAGTTTCATTGATAACGCTTCTAAAATCACTCAGATCAAATTGCGTACCTCTAAGGAATCTAAACCCTGGCCAGGCTTCCATAGTACGGGCTTGAGCCCAGTACGGTGTGGGGTTGAACTGAGCAATCATCTCTGCGTAGGTCCCCCAAGGGAAGTCAAAATACCCCTGATAAACGGTCTCTTGACCGGTGGGTGTTTGGGCATAGATGGCGAGTTCCCAATAGCCTGCACCTAAGCAGTTGTTCGTTAGTCCAATCGACAGCTGATCGGCACTGTAGCCACCAAAACCCTCTGAAATGTCTATGTGCTCAGAACCGGCAGCAAACACAACTCGTTGTCGGTTGAACTCACGCTCGGTCAAGAACCATTGGGTTAGTGCAGGATCATCCTGAGCAAATTCTGGCACCTGTGGAATAAACCGACTGAGGTCAATGTCACGCAAGTTCAGGGTTGTTTCTCCATCAGGACCAGTTATGTCAAACGTGACATCAGTCTGATAATTCTCACCAACATCAAAACTGATGTTTGAGCCAGTAAATGTAGTGTTTTCTTCTGGCGTATGGAGAACTATCTGCGCAATATTTTTGTCGCTATAACGGTTGACAAACCAAAACAAGCTCGCTCCTGCGGCAACTGTAGGAAGTAAAAGCAATAACAGCAAACGCTTACTTCGTATCAGGCCCTTAAACGACTTGCCGGGGAAATCTTTTTCCTGAGAAGAAATTGAAGTAGTCATGTGAAGCTCAAGTTTAGAGATACGTACACATGTAATACTACTTTAGTAGTTTTAATTATTTTTGTAATCGAAATTGCATTTTTGTTAAATCTTAGAAAATTTATCTTTAGATGAGTTTTTAAAGATTTAACTCTATACATTCTCCAAGATGAAACCAAGCATGCATAGAGCGTGTAACCCTTGCAATTCAAGCTTTTCTGGATGTATAAATTTTTGTGGAATCTGTGTGCGATTTCTTCTAATGAGAGATATGTGTTGCAATTTAATCTCTCTTCAAAAGATAAATAAGTTCACTCTTATGTACAGACGTATATTACACGAGACGTATATACGACAACAAAGCTGTGATTTTGGGCATATTGTCTGCAATAACCCTTGAAAACTTAGAGAACTTCGTTTACCACCAGCTCATCACTATCTAAAAGCATTGTCAGGTCTAAGACTTGCATAGACTCATCTCTATAGGTCACGATTCCTTGAACGTAGGTGCTGATCTTGACTGAGGGCGCGTCAGCTATTGATTGAATGTCGTTTGGGTTAATAGAAAACAAGGCATCACGGACATTTTCTACGATTATGGCAATAAGCGTATTCTTAAATTCAATAACAATCGCCTTAAACACCCTCGGAACTTCTTTTAATGAGAGTCCTAAGGACTTTGCAATATCGATAACCGTTAGAATTTCACCCCGTAGATTAATCGCACCGATAATATGTTTTGGACAGCAGGGAATCGGTGTGGCCTGATTTACTGTGATAAATTCTTGAACCAGGTTAGAGTCATTGCCAAAAAGATTGCCGTCTAGAGAAATTGCAACCAGTGATTTTGACTCAACAGCAGAATGCTCCTCTTCTAGTGACTGCCTCAAGTTTTCAGACCGCTGTTGGAATATTGCTCGCTCTTCTAACGTTGCTTTAGGGGAGAATATTGCTGTGGCATTTTCTTCAGACCGCTGTGTCTTAGCCAGATCTTGACCTGCTCGGGAGTCATAAAAATCATCGACTAAAAAACGAGTAACAGAGATACCCTGCTGAATTTCACCAGTCTTAAACCAATCTTGGGGAGTATTCAAGATAAAAATTTTTGTTTCATCTGAAACCACACCTGCAAAAAACCTTTTTAGATTGAGGTTGAATGTTTCTTCATACTCCTCTAAATTGATTGTCAGATCTTGAATCGATAGCTCTCTAATACCCCTAATTGCGTTGACAATTATGCCTACCCTCAAATCAGCCTGCCTTAGGACAATAATGCTATCAGTTAGCTGATAGTCTCGAGTTGAGGCCTCATTGCTTTCATTGTTTAACTGGAGGTCAACAATGGGTAGGGTATCTCCTCGTAGGTCAATGACACCAATAATACCCAGTGGCGCATTGGGTATAAGTATAAGCTCTGGCAGAGAAAATACTTCTTCAACATAGGTTGTGCTTACCGCACTGTGGCATTGATTTATTTCAAAGAGGCAATAGGATGTGTCCATAATTTTTTCTCTAATTGATTTTCTTTAATCTTGTTCAAACTGTTGAATCAACTCAGCCGCTGTGAGATTTCCAAATTTGGCTATTCTAGTATCGGCAGGGAGCTGTCGAAGCAGAGTAAGGGCTGCTTTTTTCATTTGGGCATTGGCTTCCACCAGGGAACTATCTAGATTCTGATGCTCATCGTCTGATACAACTCTTTGATTTGAGATTTTCCGAAAGGGAGTTGATGGCAGGTTAGTTCTTGGAGCAACAGCTGCATCCCCTGGGCGCTGGTAAGCGATAGATTCGTCAAACATTTTAGTCCGAAATTTACTGGGGTTTTGGCTGTAAAGTTCAGCATGCCCAACCATGAGGTAACCTAAGGGACAAAGTGCGTCATAAAATTTATCTAAGACTGTTTTAATAGCTGAATTGCTAAAGTAAATAAATACATTTCGGCACAAAATTAAATCTATATCCCTGGCAGTAGAGAATGGATTTGCAAATGAATCATCTAGTAAGTTCCCAGACTGGAAATTGACCATATTTTTTATATCATTGGTGATGTGATACTGCTCGTTTTTTTGCTTAAAAAAATTTTTTTGAATAGTCGGATCAACTCCTCTAAATGACCAGAGACGATAAATTCCTTTTCTAGCTTTCTCAAGAGCTACAGAGTTGATATCTATTCCCAAAATTGTTAGATCCCACTCTCTAATGTCTGAAATTAAGGTGCTAAGCAATATGGCAATGGAATAAGGCTCTTCACCAGTTGAGCAGCCAGCACTGTAAATATGAATTTTTTTGGTTTCAGATTTTCGTTTAATTAAATCTGGAAAAATATAATCTCTCAGCAGTTGAAATTGGCCTTTGTCTCGGAAAAAGAAGCTCTCAGTGTTAGTGATTTCTACAGCTAAGCTATTCCATTCTTGATGACTTTTATATGACTCGATTGCCAATAGCTGGCGATAGTCTTCTAAAGAACTTAGCCCTATAAGTCTGGCTCTCTCAGAAATAACCTCTTTAAAGATTTTCTGATCATTTTCTCTAATTGTAATGCCGGTACGTTTGGCAACTAGTTGAATAAAAGCTTGGGTTAGTGCTGGACTTAATGATTCTCTTGACGGCATAGTTGTTTTCACTCTAGCTTCTAAAAATACCAGTTATTATTTTGAATTAAGCGAGAGCTGTTGCACGATGTTTACTACCGTTGGCCCGATGGATTGGATTGGTAAAATGTTTTGAGCTGCTCCTAAAGCAATCGCTTCTTTGGGCATACCAAACACGACAGAAGTGGCTTCATCTTGAGCAATGGTCAAGCCGCCAGCGTCGTTGATTGCTTTCATTCCATCAGCGCCATCGCGTCCCATGCCCGTAAGCAAAATTCCAATGGTTCTGCGTCCATAAAACTGAGCAATCGATTTAAATAAGGTAGTCACAGACGGGCGATGACCATCTATAGGAGGTGACTGGGAATGTACAAATCGACCTTCGTGATCGATCTCTAGATGCTGACGCTCTGGCGGAAAGTAAATAACACCTGGCTTAGGACGCTCACCCGCCTGAGGAATCTGTATTGAGAGATAACTAGATTCAGCCAGCCAATCAATTAACCCTTGCAAAAAACCAAGACTAATATGCTGGACACATAAAATTGGTAAGGGAAAATTTGCCGGAAATGATGCCAACAAGCTTTGTAATGCTAAGGGGCCGCCAGTTGAGGCACCTACAGCCAAGATTTTTGGTCTATTGCTCAGTTTTATCGATGGTTCTAGTTTATTGTTGAGGTTAAATTGTTTCTGGTGACTAGAATGTTGTTGTTTCTTCTTAAAAACTTTAACTCCAGATAGGACCTTGATCTTATTAATAAGAGCTTGTTTGAGCAGTATATTTTCAGTGTCCAGTCCTGCTCTTGGTTTGGGTAAAATGTCCACTGCCCCAGCCTCTAGTAGCTGAAAAATACGGTGAGTATCTTCTTCTTCTTGCACTGAAGCACTTACCACTAAAATAGGCAATGGGTGGTGAAGCATGACCTGTGATGTGAATTCGAGGCCATTCATCTGAGGCATAAAAAAGTCAGTGCAAATTACATCTGGCTGAGTATCAGGAATCAGTGCTAACCCTTCTATTCCAGTTCGTGCCGTTCCTACAATTTCGATTTCAGATGATGAATTTAAAATTTTTTTGAGAATTGCTAGAGCAATAGGAGAATCTTCAACCACTAAGACACGAATGGACATTAGATAATAAGAATAATTGGATAAGTACTAGATTAATGTTTCTAAGGTTTCTAACAGTGCTTCCTGATTGAATCGACCTTTAAGAATATAGGCATTGGCCCCTGCATCAGCTCCACGCTGACGATCCGCATCGGTGTCTAAAGTCGTTACCAAAACAATAGGTAAACTCTTAAACTCGTTGTGCTGACGGATTTTAGTAACAAGGGAAAAGCCATCTAGATAAGGCATTTCGACATCAGATACGACAGCATCGAATAGGCCATTTTGAAGAGTATTGTAACCTTCTAATCCATTGTTGGCAGTGACAACCACATAGCCCGCATCTTCAAACAATCGTTTTTCTTGTATCCGAACCGGAGGTGAGTCTTCTACTA
>JBHJIV010000079.1:0-12732 GCA_050043105.1 Leptolyngbyaceae cyanobacterium
CAGCCATCCCTCCCCCATCCTCCAACAGCTCCTCTTACAACTCCTGACCCACCGGGTAGCGCTCCTAATCCTCCTGAGCAGCCCACAACTCCAGATCCGGCACCACCTACGGTGCCGGAGCAGCCAATTGATAAACCAGAACCCCCTGTTACCCCTATTGAGCCGACTCCAGAGGTGACCCCTGACCCAGTTAATATTCCTGAAACTGAGATACCTGGAACAGCACCACAGCCTGAGCCAGCCGCTCCAGCAGAGCCGGTCATTCCACAGAATGAAAATGGTCTGGGGGAGGTGATACCGCCTATCGAATCAGTGGAGGAACCTGAAACGGATGTTCAAGCCGAGCGCTTGGAAGGAGTGACAGAAATTCCTGCTGAACCTCAGGCCCCCCCTGGGTCTGCTGCAGAAACTCCCCCTAACTCGGAACCTGCTGGCCAATCTGAAAATGTGCAGCCTTAATTGGGATTGCTATACCTGCGGAGCCGCTACCTTTTGAGGAAATAGCTGCCGCAGGCTCTGCTGCCGCTGGTCGATGGTTTCGGTATTTGACCACCAGAGCGACTCGTAAAAGAAAAATGAGACGCCAGCATAGCTGCGATCGCGAATAGCCGCCACCTGTTCCTGAATCCAATCCATGGGCACCGGACGTCCTCGCAATCCGCTGAGGACGCCCACGGCTGTCGGAATATGGCGACGGGCAGACTGGGCAGGAACGCGGTTCATTTCCCACACAAACCGCCCCAGGTCACTGCGGTAAAGCTGCACAATTAGCTCTTCTATGTAGCCTCGGTTGACCCACGTATCCCAATCTTGCAAAAAATGTTTGTACGCAAATTCATGGGGGTTGGGGGATACCGACACAACGGCCGTTGGCTGGCGGGCTTTAACCACCTCAAAGGTACGACCCATGACATCGGTAATTTTGTCAGCCCGCCAGCGAGTCCACTCCGGGTCGTAAATATCAGCGGGCGGTACCTGACCGTTGTGCTCACGACGATAGAGACTTACGGTATAAGGGTCATAGCCATAGGCAGCCGGTAGCCCAAAATGGTCGTCCACTTGAAATCCGTCGATTGGGTAGTTGGCCACCAGCTCACTTACCATATCGAGCATAAACTGCTGTACTTCAGGATGAAATGGATTTAGCCACACCCGATTATGAATGCCTTCTGCCTTCACCAGCCTGCCATCGGCTTTTTGGGTGAGCCAGTCTGGATGACTGCGGGCCAGGGCTGAGTCAGCAGGCGCCATAAAGCCAAATTCAAACCATGGGATCACGCGTAGCCCCAACGGATGAGCCAGCTCAATCAGTTCCAGTAGCATGTCGCGATCGCCCTGGGCGGCCTCTAGAGCCTCATTGCGCTCTCCTGTATTGTCCACATCGGGGTACAGCCCTTGTTGATAACCAAAGGTGCGTTTGGCAACGTCGCTGGGGTATAGGGTATAGCCCCAGTTCCAGACAGTGGGATACACCGTATTAAAGTTAAGTCTGGCTAGCCGCTGCAGTCCTGACTCTAAGTTAGCCCGAGAAAATAAAACCTCGCTATCGATGTTGGTCAACCACACCCCGCGAATCTCTTGTGGGGGACTGGTGGCGGGAACCACAGCTGCCGGTTGGATACGCTCAGGTATCAGAGCCGCCACTGCTGCGTCGGAATTGGCCGCACACAGTAAGCTTGCGGTCATTGTGTAAGAAGCACTGCGGTTGGGGCGCAGCTGGGGACGAGAGCGAGTTGCTAAGCTACCAGGCTCATTGGGAATAACCTGATGCCCCAGGGTGGCGGCTACACCTTCACGGTTAGCGGCTGGAATAAGCATGCTGTCGCTAAAGGTGGCCACCAGCAGCTGTGTGGCATTGGCCTGGTAGGGGATGGCGGCTCCGGTGGTCAGCACAGACAGGGCCTGCGATCGCATAATTGCCCGCTGTTGATCCGCTTGATCTTCTAGAGAGGCCGCCAGTAACTGGTCTACTTCGGTGTCACCCTCAAACGTCAGGCCCAGTGCCTCATTAGCTGCTGCAAATTCACCTGGAAAAGTCCTGAGAACCGCTGCTGCAAACTGCTCTTGTGAAATGGGCTGAGACCCATAGCGTACTGACCCTACATTTAGAATTTGACGCTGACTCAGGGCGGCAACACAGGGTTGCTCTCGCCAGTCATCAATGGCGTGCACATGGGTCTGCCCTATCAAAAAACAGAGCAACAGGCTCAAGATTCCATAGTGCCAGACCTTTGACCATGGAGTTAGCCATGACCATGGAGTTAGCCATGCAGAAGACTTAGAGGCCATAGCCCTGCCTTAACCTCCGCTACGCTTGGCCCGATAGCCCTGTTTAATCAACAACTCCACTAGCTTAGGCGCATGCTCACCCTGAATTTCAATGGTGTTGTCCTTAACGGTTCCGCCGGAACCACACTGGGCTTTTAGGGTTTTAGCCAATTTGGTCAGTGCTTCTGGTGAGTGCTGAAACCCGCTAATAATTGTGACCTTTTTGCCTTTGCGTCCCTTGCCGCTCACCTGCACCCGCAAATCTTGCTCAGCCGGTGGTCGGTCGGGTACAGCCCTTTCCATCGCTGGGTTTTGACCAAACTCTGAATAAACGACTCGATTGGTCGCCTGTCCCGATTTTTTACCCTTCTGTTTTGCCATCGGCGGCTCCTAGTCATCCAGATACGTCAACGCAGCAAGAATTAGAGCATACAACCAATGCAGACCCTAATTCCCTTGATTTCAACTCTTGTAAAACAAAGACTGATGCAAGCTCAACCAGCATTGGCCTGGCTCACATCACAGCCTAGTCCCAAAAGCTCTCCCAGGCATTGCGTGGTTGATCGGGATCCGTCTGTGACGAGCTATCAAACGTCGGTGTTGGCAGCGGTGTATTCACACCACGCTCAGCGGGTGGTAATACTTGAGGGCGCTCAGGTGCCGACGGAGTAACACTTTCAAAAGAACGGGTCGATGGCTGTTGTGTAGAGAACGGCACCACACCCGCCTGTTGATTTTGGTTACTAAAACTGGGCAACGTAGCTGGAGGCACATACCCAGTAGTCCCTGGTGGTGGAGACATATTGGGCGTTGTGCGAATAAAGGATCGATTGAGTCCGTTCAAACTACCTGGGACCACACCAGACTGGTCAAAGGAGAAGTTGGACGTTTCGGCATCAGTCCCATCGGGACTTTCAGCTAAGTTACTGTCAATCGGCTGACCTTCAGTCTCTTGGACAGGTTGAGCAGCCGCTTCCTGCTCGGCCAACTGCTGACGAGTCAACGCGTCAGACAACGCACTGCGGGGTAAAACCGTTGCGGGCTCATCTGCCTGTAGTGTTAAGGGTTGCTGAGCTAAACTAGCGCCTGGCCGACGCTCAGACTCAACATTTGAGCCTCTCGCCCCCGTACCCAAAAAATTGTATTCCTCAATGTAGCGAGATAGCCGCTCAACACTGGTCTCAGCCGGTTCGCCCCCATCCAACGACTCGTTTAAGGACGCTGCAGCGCTTTCTTCCCCGCCTGAGGTCAATGCAGATATATCTGAATCAAACTGTTCTAGCAGCAGTTCGACATTATCTAATTCAGCGGCTACGGCCTGCTCTTCGGGCGTTAAAGACTCAAGTAGAACATCGGTAGACGTGGCATCCCCAGAGTCACCTAGACCAGTGGCCCCAATTTGCCAAGGTAGCTGACCTGGATTTTGACGATACTCCCAGGCATAGATACCTACGATTCCCGTCACCAAAATGCCAAGCCACAACCACGGGTTTAGCATGAACTGTAGTCGAGACGGGAAGTATCGGACAGATGGAGGTAACCGCATAAGTCAATGACCCCGATAACGATCGTGTGGGTAGCTAAAAAGCAAATGAAAAAGAAACTTGAACAGTAGCCGTCCCCTTGGTCTGCCCCTATGCTGGCACGTATCAAAATATATTGCCTATAGAAACGTAACAATAGCGCCATTGGCACAGAGGCTAAAACTCCTGTGTAGAAAATTATAGGGTATGAAAACGGCAACGTTTTACGACTTACTGGCGCTTCTAAAAAGCCGAAGTATACTGGTGCAAGAATCAGTGAGTTATGGTTTGAGGGTGAGATTTTAGATAAGCGGGCAAACGGCGGTGATATTGATCGCTTTGTTAAGCTAACTTCTTAATTCCTATTTTGCGGTTGATTTAGCTTTGATGTTCTAGATATTGTCTGGGCTGGTTAATCAACGTAAGTTTGTCTAAATGCCTGACTACTCAAAGATTCTGTTAAGCGTTCTGACTTTTAAACGAGCTGGTCTTGATTGTTTTAAGATCGCTGATGTGAGACGCATCAGGGCTAGCATCCATTCCACAGATTACGGTTGCTGATCGAGCCTATTTTCTACGGTCGTGTCGCTCTCTAGTACCGACAGATACAGCCTACAGGCCCAGCAACGTTTGAAGATTACTACCTGGCGGTTTGGTAGCACATGTAATGTCTACTTCTAAAGTTCCCAAACTTTCAATGACAGACAGTGGCGAAGCAAACACCCTTCGCTACGAGGTAAATCCAGTTTTTGCGCTCAACGCACTTGCTGATATTTATAAACAGGTTCAGAAATATCAGGTGCAGCTGCGCCAACTGGTCCAAAAAATTCAGCAGATTTATGCAGAAGGGCCTGTGGTATCTGGTTGGCTAGTGTCAGAAGCTAGCTTAAATGCTACGGTCAAATGTTCCCATGTTTCGGAAGCTCCCCAGACAGGACCTAAAGTGCAGACTCCTCTAAAGGATATGGATGTGGCTCTATTTCGCCATGGAGATGCGGATGATTTGATGAACTATTTATCGGCGTTAGAGAGTGCCATGTTAGAAGGGGGCGCGCTGGCGGATAGCGTGGCCGCTGATGTTGGTCAATCTGCGATCGCACAGTCTGGCAACAATCAGTCTGGTAACAGTTCTAGCCACTACTATCTGTGTCGTCTGACCAGCAGTGGTCAAATTCAAACCGAGGAGTGCCCTCCGGAGCAAGTGCCAATGCTAAGTATGGCCATTGCCCGCTATCGACGGCTTAATCAGCTGACACAGCAAAAACAAGCAATCGAAACAAAATTACAGGCAATTATGGATCTTTTAGGAGATGTACAAACGTTGCTAGCAGATTAATCCCAATTTCTTGTAGGGACGTCCCTACAAGAAATTGGGATCTACCACCCCCAGGTACCAGCACCGCCCTTAAAGGGGCCAACAATATCTGAGGTGATCCAGCCACCGTAAAAGTCACCTGTCTGGGCCTGAACCTGCTCATCGTCGACATAGCAAGCGTCCATAGCACTGGGGTAAAACGCCACATAGTTGGCAAGGGATGCAAATCGCTCAGTAGGTGTGGGATAGCACCAGGCGACGCGCGCTGCCACGCGATCGCCCACTGTGACTGTGTAGTAGCGGGCTCTACCCTTCCATTCACAAAAAGAGGTGCCAGGAGCCTCGCTCAGACAGTCCATGGCAATATCTGCTGGTGGAATGTAGTAAACCGGCGGGTGGCTGGTTTCTAAAACCCGTTTTGTTTGCTGACTGTCGACAATCACGTTGTCGTTAAAAACAATTTTGATACGTTTGGGGCTATCCTCTAGCGCCGGCGGACGGGGATAGTCCCAAACAGACTCTTGACCTGGGCCTGGAGTAATACGCCGTTGAGACAGCATAGATAGAACGCGCTCCTATGGTTTGTTTGCTGATCCTGGGGGTGACTTTAGCCGTTAGCAATCGTTTAGTCGCAACGACTAAACGATTCTAGCGATCGCGTTTATTCTCCGGTCCAGCGTCGAATCTCAGCCTGAGCCTGATCGTAGTTGGCAGTCCCTTCAGGGATGAGTTCTGCTGCTTCAATCGCACCAAAAAAGAGCCCTTGGTCTGCTCTATCGCGAGCAATTGACAGCATTATGCCGGTCCAGTCGGTAATCAGCCGTTGGGCATCGGCAGATTCAATTGGCAGTTCCTCAGGGATTTCTTGCAATCGCAAAATCCCTTCTTGATAGGTACTGGCCTGGCCTATTCGCGGTAGGGCCTGGGCCTCACGAATGATGGTCCGGGCATCCGCTCTGCGTTCCCACAGGCTGATGCGTTCTTGAGCTGTTTGATAAATGTCGGCAGGCTCATTTGGAATCAGTCTGGCGGCGCTGATGGCAGCTTCTAGCTCAGCCTCAGCCGCACGGCCTTCAGCTAGATCCAAAATGACCTGACTCCAGCGCTGAATATCGGCCTGGGCCTGACTATAGTTGGGGTCTCCTGGAGGAATCTGACGAGCTGTTGCGATCGCACTTGCAAACCGAGACGCCTGGCTAGGCCGCAATGATCGACGTGCTTCTGCCAACAGTGCAGCTGTGCCAGTGTCGTCTGTCGCTGGTGTTGTATTGCCTGCCGCCGGTACGTTATTGGGTGTGGCCGCAACATCGCCAGCTCCTGTATCGTCGGCCCCCTCACCGGTCTCTGCATCATCCACGTCCACATCTAGTCCAGCGTCTGGCGTGTCGTCGTCTGCTGTCTCAGCATCCGGGTTATCCGGTGTCTCCGCTACGGGAACATCCTCAGCTGGTTCAGGTACCTCTTCCGGCTCAACCGTGCCATCCGGTTCTTCCACTCCTCCTTCTGGATCAAGGCCAATTCGCGCTAGCCACTCTGGTGGAACCCGCTCCTGCAGGGTACTCTGCACCAACGGCTGATTTCGGAACAGCACAGCCGCAATCAACAGCAAGGCACCCAGCGCACCCAGCGCAGTCAAACAACCATTACTGCGTCCCTTAGGCTTACTTTCATCCTCAGGCAGATTATCAATGGTAGTGGTGCCATAGGCATCGCCATCGCTGCTATCATCCGTTGTCGTATCCAGTGAGAAGGGCTCCCGAGGTGGTTCCTCGGGTAGTTCATCCTCTATCACCAGCTCAGCTACAGGTTCAGGAATCAGCTCCGCCCCTTCAGGAATTAGCTCAGCTCCTTCAGGAATCAGCTCAGTATCTGGATTATCAGGCGTGATATCAGTGGTGGGATTGTGAGGAATCAGCGACTCAGTTTCTGGTAGCGATGCTTCTATTTCAAGCGGTACATCAATATCGTCTTGTGCGGCAGCAGCTGTCGTTGCTACCGGCTCGGAGGGGGCCTCTTGCTGGTGCCACAGTAGCTGAAACTTTTGCTCTTCAGGCAGCTGTACTACCGGGTTCTGGATGGGTCGCCAATGGTGCTCACATAGCTCAGGAATACGTTCAACGAGATAGCGCTCTAAGTGGCTTAACGTGGCGCAGCCGTCGTAGCGCAGCCCCTCTAGCAGAGCTGCTGTAAATAGCCCGTGACGCACAGCCAGAGTCTCATGGGAGAACTCATTGGGCTGGCAGGACATAATGAGCGGAATCCGGGCTTTGTGAGCTAGTTTTATCACCTGTTCGCCAATCGCCTGACCAGCTAGAGCACTTTGACTGCGGTTCATATCCAACACCATCATGGTGTTTTTAGTGGGTGCCTGTTTGAGATATTTCACCACATCCTGCAGAGCAATCCCCGTCTGTTTTACTTGGGCCGGATCGCCATCAACAGGCATCAGATAGTCTTTATTATCTGCCTGAGCCCCATAGCCACTGAAATAAAACCAGAGCGTGTCGTCGCGCTGTACCCGTCCCTGGCAGATAGTTTCTAGCCAGTCATTTATCGCCACTCGGTCAGGGTAAACCGCCTCTTGATCAGTCGATGTGGACAAATCACTCAGCAAAACGCAGTTTTCCGGTGCAAAGCCCCCATCTTCAATCAGGTATCTTCGAATACCCACCGCATCGTTCTGTGCTTGCATCAGTGGTTGAAACCCCTGATATTGATTAATCCCAATAATAATTGCCCAGCAATTCGACATCAGAGGCCACCAAATACAGATTGGACGTTAAAGGAATATAGATGCTTTCAGCGCCATATAGTACTGCAAGTTGAGCCGTTTGCGTTGATATACGGTACCAACTTATAGATCAATAGTGCTATCCAATCAAAATTGTGGTCTGCATGGTCTTGCTATTCATGATCGTTCAAGCTACAAAAATGGGAAAGTTTGACGGTAGTTTTATTAGCTAACAAAGAAGATTTCCTGAAGCCATAGTTTCAAGCGCGGTTTATATTACAGTTCTATCCGTAAGGCATTAGTCTTTAGTACTTGTTGATCTACATGTCCACGACATCACCCTACCGGTCTTATTCCATACGGCGACGCAAGCGTCCCCTGACACGACGTCTCAGCGCTTCGTTTGCCCCCATGGGTCTAGCAGTATTGCTGGGTACATCTAGCGCCCTTTGGCTCACCGAAGCATTAATCATGCCAAAGGCGTCCTACGCTTACACGTCCCGGTTAAATCTATTTTTGACACTGGAGGAAGGTGAACCCTATAGCAGCCTAGTACGACGAGCAAATATGGCAGCTCGCGCAGGTGCACAGCGTAGCTTTGACCAAGATTTATTGATTACAGAAGTGATGATTAGCGTAACTGGTGAAAACAGCGATGGTATTGCTGTGCCAGTGTTAAATCTGCGGGTTAGCCGTCAGGAATGGAGTCAACAGCCAGTCACTGAATATTGGGCGACCTATTTCCGAGGTGCTCAGACATTACTTGAGTCTTCGTCGGGATCGTCTTTTTAGGGAATTAGTTGCTTTACACTCGGCTTCGACTAGGCCTCAGGAAGCTGGGCGGGTCGAAGCCACCCCCTTAATAATTTCCTCACCAAAACCTACCCCCTATGTGCAGCTTTGTTCTATTATCAATAGGTTGTCTAAAATTTTCCCAGCAGGTCCATGGCGGTTCCTAAGAAGAAACGCTCCAAGTCTAAGCGCAATATGCACCGCGCTGTTTGGAAGCGTAAAGCAGCATTACAGGCTCAGCGTGCATTGAGCCTTGGTAAGTCAGTATTGACAAATCGGTCCAATAGCTTTGAATATCCTCAGGATGATGAAGATGAGGACGACGACGAGTAAGATTTCGGACGTCTTTTTTGGAAAAACAGCGGGTGAAGTTCTTAGTGGGCTTCATCCGCTGTTTTTTGTGGCAATGGGCAAGAGAGACATGAAAACGATGGACAAAAACTTAGCTTGGGTATATCAGTGGTTTAAGTACTGACTATCCCCAACGGGTCCAACACCTGGGCCAGACCATCATCAAACAGCGTTCTCAGAAAATTGGCATACTGAAATTTCACCTCAGTGCTTGTGCGATCTCACCTAGCAGCTCTTGGGCTCGAATCGGTTTAGTCAAATAGCCATTGATTCCTTTAGCCATCAGGCGCTCTTGAGTTTCTGCGATCGCATGGGCCGTAATCATAATAATGGGCACCTGTTTTTTGTGTTCTTGGCAGTAGTCAAAAATCTCTTGAGCAGCATCTTCTCCACTCATAACAGGCATTTCCAGGTCCATCAATACAATGTCAAATGAATTCTCTACAAACTGTTCACACGCTTCTGCACCATTGTTGGCCAGATTAACAATACAGCCGTTTTTCTGTAACAGATGCTGTAATAACTTTTGATTGATTGGATTGTCTTCTGCAACTAAAACACGAACCGAACGATTTAAACGAAGCCGTACCGCTTTAAGCGGATCTTTAGTCGGTAGTTTAATCGGAGTAACCTGAACACTCGGGCAGCTGAGGGTAAAGGAAAAACTAGACCCCTCTCCTAAGGTACTTTGCAGGTGAAGCTTTGATTTCATCAGCTCCAACAACCGTGATGAAATAGCCAACCCCAAGCCAGTGCCTCCGTGCTCCTGACGGTTATGATTGCTCGCTTGTACAAACGGTGAAAAAATTGCCTGTTGTTGGTCGTTAGCAATACCAATGCCCGTATCTGATACACAGATTGTGAGGGTGACCATATTTGCACTCATTTGCTGCAGGCTACAGCTCAGAACAACCTTGCCACCAGAAGGGGTGAATTTAACCGCATAGCTGCAAAGGATAAGCAAAATTTGAGAGAGTCTATCCTTGACTATCACCAATCGCTCAGGAACAGATGGGGCAAAATCAATTGAGAACTGCAGCTGTTTTTGTGTAATTTCGTCTTGTAAAATCTGTTGTATTGTTTTGCACAAATTTATTAGCGACGTGGGTGTTGGGTTAAGGGTTAATTTGTTAGCCTCGATTTTGGAGAAATCCAGGACGTCGCTGATAATTGCTTGCAAAATTTGAGCAGAGGTGTTTGCCGTGGCAACATATTGTTGTTGTTGCGATGATAGCTCCGAATCAGAGAGCAAATCCAACGCGCTAATGATGCCATGGAGCGGTGTACGAATATCATGGCTAATCATGGCTAAAAATTGCGATTTTGCCTGATTTGCTTCTAATGCCTGAAAGTGAGCGTCTTCTAAAACGTTTGTGTAGTAAGTGATTTTTGTAGAAAATAATCGAGCCTCTAGCAAATGCATAACTTGAGAGGCCAGTGTCTTAAGCCCATCAACCTGCTCTTGGCTCAGCTTTTTAGGAACAAAATCAATGACGCAGAGTGACCCAAGATTGTAACCACGAGGCGATATGAGCGGAATGCCAGCATAGAAGCGAATTTTGGGATCGCCCAAGACCAGAGCGTTATCCTTAACCCGTTTATCGGTCTCGGCATCTTCTACGATAAATGGCTCTTTATCCAGAATGGTGTATCCACAAAATGCATGATTTCTGGGAGTCTCAGAGATTTCAAGGCCGCAGATAGACTTAAACCACTGGCGATGCTTATCGACAAGGCTAATTAACCCAACAGGAGCCTGACAGATATACGCAGCTAATCGAGTCAGCTCGTCAAAGGAAGCCTCAGAGGGGGTATCTAAAATTCGATAGTAATCTAGATCCGCTAGGCGGTCAGGATCATTTTGGGGAATGGGAGCGGCCGGCATATTAAAATCAGGCAGCATCTCTAAGATATACCACCCTTACTATCTAAAATCAGAATTAATAAGTTTATTATAGCTGGGTCATTAGGGTTATTTTTGCGGTCGCACCCCTAAAAGGCCAAACTTAAGGGGTGCAGCAGTTTAGTTTTCATAAAGATTTTAGCAAGTATCCATGAGGCTATTGGTAAGGATAATTATTTACCCTAAATTTTGTCTGAAACATCCGAACATGCTGCTCATTAGTTTATGACTAGTATAAAAGGCTATATCGATTAGCTCAGTAGAGTTTCGATAGCATTGATTTAGACGACCAATTTGCAAAAAGAGATAATATTATATTGTCTCTTTTCTTTAAAGCAATATTGAAGAGATCTATCGCAAATAACACAATAGTTCAAGCATCTAAAAATAAACCAGCACCGATCGCGACTCTTTTTTAACTAATGCCGACTTGCTCTGTGTTTATCACATTAGCTCATTGTCCAAAACGTCTCTCGGTGTTCTTTTTGAGCCAGCTTTCAGAGCATACAATTGACCGAGTCGCTGATATTCTGTTTAAGGTCTACCGTTTTACTGGTCAATATGGCAACAACAACTCGAATGCTTCTGTCCCATAACTGTACGCTTCCTAGTGGTCAAGTATCTGAACTCAGTCGTGATGATTTTACCAACGTTTTTATTGAAGGCTTAAAATTCCACTCAGCTATTCAGTGCAGCTTAATTGAAAATCCCCACTGGATTGTGGAAATTCTTTTTGATGGTCAACAAAACAGCCCAACAGAGATAGCTAGGCTGTGTGCTCAAGCTCTGTGTACTCAAAGATCTGCTGAGGCTGACAGGGAAAATCACAGCTATACCATTATGCTTTTAGGTGGCATTAAAACGACACCCGTTTTGGGCTCTTCTCCCACATCACTACAGCCTGGTGAGTGGGGGGTAGATGTAGTGGAAACGGTCTCTCCCGACCAGTTCTTAGCAGGACTAAATTGGGAGGGCGTTACGGCTAGTAAATCTCCAGAGGAAATTTTTAAGGTAACCCATACGGTTAATTAGATTCTTGAGAGCAACACTCTTTCTAGTGTGAACTTTCATCTCACGCTGGCTAAGTTTTGGTTTTAGAGATCTATAGTGTGGATGGAGCAAATAGCTCCTCTGACAGATTAACCCGTAATACCCATAAGGGTTGAGGAGGTCGATATAGCTGAATCACAAGAATCTGTCTCGTCAATACAAAAGCAGCACTTAACTGTGTTATCAATATTTTCTCGAATGGGTTTGTGAGAGAATCTTGCTGCTGTTTTAGGCTTGGCATATTCTCTGATTAGGCTTTTTGAATGTGAGAAATGGTTTTGGTGGCTGGTTAGGTGCTGCTTTTGTTTGAGACTATATTATCAGCTGCATCTGGCTTAGAAATTGATAACTAAATTGAGCATTAGTGATTAGATATAGTCCAACGCTTCAACTTATATCTAATTGGAGCTTGCGCAACACTTTTATTTTGGGTAATAGCTTGTCTCTAACAACTCATAGACAATACGACAATTATTCTCTGCTAGCCTTTAAATTTAGCCATAACCATTGTTCTTAGAACAGGCGTAAAGACCAGCAACATCCGAGTACGGCCTAAAGTAAGACGTTACTAGCCGTATTTTCATCGTCTCCGACTATCTATTAGACAACGAAGCATTGTAACTCCATAGTTAGCTTTATTAGTGACCTATATGTGACTCTAGTTAGGGTTTGCTGAAAAACTCAATAGAAATCTTAGGGATTATCCCACAGCCCAGATATCGTCAATAGGCCCTCTCCCATGGTCAAGAATTGTCCGTCCGTCCTTGCTTAAGGTGTCTGTCAAGGGGCTCACATCTGC
>JBHJIV010000080.1:0-12157 GCA_050043105.1 Leptolyngbyaceae cyanobacterium
CATTGTACCAATGCACAGGTAAGCCACTTGCCTTTGCCCCTTTTGGGTCAAAGGTATAAAACAAAAGTTCTTTGAAAAACAATCGAACCAAGATGATTCCCATCACGGCAATGGCAAGGCTCCACCACACCTCTCTCATGGTCACCCCGAGAATATTACCTAACATTAGTGCCCGCTGCATAAAACTTAACGACAACGGCTCAATAATCCAATCCAGCATGAAGCGCTTTTATCTCCTCTAACGTTGATGCAGTTTGAGTGGTCTAAGCGAAAACTCGGGTGAGGCCCCGGCCATAAGCCCGTTCTAAGTTATCGGAGGTGATGACTTCATGACGTGTTCCTTGGGCAATCAAGCGCTTGTTAAGCAGCAACAGCTGATCGTAAATCGCTAGGGAATCCCCCAAATCGTGGTTAATGACGAGCAATGTTTTACCCGCAGCCCGCAGCTCCTGAAAGATTTCAAAAATAACGTCTTCGGTTTTGCGATCAACCGCCGTAAAGGGTTCATCAAAAATTAACAGCTCGGCTTCTTTAGCTAGCGCCCGGGCCAGAAAAACCCTCTGTTGTTGTCCCCCCGAGAGTTCACCAATGGGGCGATGTCGCAGCTCATACATACCCACACGTTCAAGGGCAGCCTGGGCCAGATACTTTGCCTGGCGACTAAAGCCTTGGAAGAGGCCGGTCTGAACAGTTTGAGCCATCATCACCACATTCCAGACGGTCACCGGATAGTCCCAATCGATGCCGGAGCGTTGGGGCACGTAAGCCGTTTTAAGCAGCTGCCGCTTTAGAGGCATGCCTCTAAAGCGAATCACCCCCTGCGTCACGGGCATCAAATTTAAAATAGCTTCCACCAAGGTACTCTTACCCGCACCATTGGGGCCAATAATGCCCACTAGCTGACCTGCAGGAACACAAAAACTAATGCTGTGGAGGGCGCGGGTGCCACGATAATCAATCGACAAATTTTGAACTTCTAACATTCACCTAAACCTTTGGTGGTAGCGAGAACGAGGCTTCCTCCTAATCAGCCTGCTTGAGAGCAGCACAGTTAACAAGGAGGAGGATTCGCGACGGCTATATAAGTAGTGCCCCAATCATTAGCATAAAAGAGCAATTGCACGAATGTTGTGGCTAGTCTTAATGCAATATTTTTCTAATAAACAAATCTAACAAATCTAAAGGTTGACACCAGTGTATAGGTTAGCTATATAAATGTCTAGGTAGAAATAATTACGTTTGATGTTGTGTTTCGAACAGTTCTGTCCCTACGCAGGCTGAGCTTATGCAATATCAGCAATCCCGACGTGCAGAGGTGCGCGCAAAAAGCTAGTTAGGACTAATTCTCAATAATTTCTTAAGGTGGGTTTGTTATTGAGCTAACTAGCGCAGTCGTGGGCAGGTGGTTGTTAATCCCCATGCTTTCAACGATTTTTTTGGAAAGACATCATTTATAGAGGAATGTCAATGCAGCGATATTTTTTACACAACCACGGCATCTTAGCAGGTGCGATCGCACTCCTGGTTGCTCTTGCAGGTTGTGCCGGTTCAACCCCCAGTGATTCAGATAGCACAACCGAATCTGACACAGCTGCTGAATCTGACACAGCCGATGCAACGGACGATTCCCAGATCGATGTCGTCGCATCCTACAGCGTCATTTGCGATTTAGCCTCTCAGATTGCAGCGGATGCGGTGCTGCTGAACTGTTTAATCCCCTCCGATCAAGACCCTCACACCTATGAGGCCACACCTTCCGATCGGGAGGCGGTCGAGACGGCTGACTTGGTCTTTTATGCAGGGCTCAACTTTGAACCTGCGATTATTGATATGGCCACTGCCTCTGATTCAGAGGCTCCCAAAATTGCTTTGCATGATGAAGCGGTTCAGCAAATAATTGAGGTGGAAGAAGAGGGTGAAGTGGAGCCTGATCCTCACGTCTGGCATGATGTTGAGAATGGCCTAGAAATGGTCGCCTTGATTCGGGATAACTTCGTCGCCATTGATCCTGACAATGCCGATATGTATACCCAAAATGCTGAACAACTGACGGCTGAGTTGCAGACATTAGATGCCTGGATTCCAGAACAAATTGCCACCATTCCGGAAGAACAGCGCCGCTTGATCACCACACATGATGCGATGTCGTATTACGCCCAGGCATATGGATTAACCGTCGAGGGCACATTGCTGGGCGTTTCAACTGAGGATGAACCAACTGCCGCCAAGATTAACGAGTTAGCCACATCAATTCGTGATAAAGCCATCCCAATCATTTTTGCTGAACTCACTGCTGATGATCGCGTTTTAAAAACGGTTGCAGACGAATCTGGAGTAGTTATCTCTGAGCAAGTATTGCTAGCAGACGGTTTGGGAGCAGAAGGTACGCCTGGAGATAGTTACACTGGGATGTTAGTTTACAACACCTGCGCCATTGTGGATGGATTAGGTGGGGAATGTGCCCCCGCGCCTTAGTCCTAAAAAATGCTAGAGTCAACCTTAACATTCTTGTAAATGTTAAGGTTGTTCTCCCATGACCCAGGCTAAGCAGCAACTGACTATAAAAGAGCTGACTAAAACCGTTGGTGGTAAAGTAACGCCGCGCATGGTGCGCCACTACCATCAGTTGGGGTTGCTGCCCCAGCCCCAGCGATCGCGCGGCAATTACCGACTTTACGATGATGCCGATGTACAGCGTTTGCGGCGCATTGTGGCCCTTAAGCAACAGGGGTTTCAGCTTAGCCATATTCAACAATTGCTCGAGACGCCGGGGGAAGTAAAACCGAATTCAACAGCGGTGCTGGAACAGCTGCAACAACATTATCAAAGGCTGATGCGCCAGCTCGTACAACTCCGCCAAACCGCTATGGCTATGGAGGGCCTTCTAGGACGGGATCAGGGTTGCCAAACTGTACAAGCCGAAGCTTTAGCACAGTTACGTATTTTAGAAGTTGAAACTAGTGAGTTAGCCACCCATCGAGTTTGGGACGAGCTTGATGGTGCGACTCCTAATCATCCTGAAAACTTTCAACAAGCCCTAGAACACTTGTTACCTGATTTGTCAGAGCGCTCGGAAATCGAGGTCGCTTTGCTCACCCAGATGGTTTTAGCCTGTGGTGATGTTAGTTTGGTGCCCTTTGTACGCTTAAGTTGTGATGCGCTAAAGGCAGCTCGTGACACCTTAAAGCAAGGCTGCACTGTGGTGGGCGATATCCCAGCCGTTGTTACGGCTCTCGACCAAACCCGGTTAGCCCATTTAGGGTGCTCTGTTCAAACGTTGATTGATAATCCGCACATTAACAGTGCTGCTGAGGCAGAGGAGACATTTTGGCAGCAGGACCAATGGCGTTCCAGATTGCATGATTTGCCAGAAGGGTGTGTCTTGGTGATTGGTTACGCCCCCTCTGTTTTGATGGCTGTCTGTGCGGCTGTTCAACAATTAAAGCCAGCGCTTGTGATTGGTCTACCCATTGGATTTAGTCATGCGCCTGCAGCTAAGCGGCGTTTGCAGCACAGTGGCGTGCCGTTTATCACTACTGAAGGCACTCAGGGGGGAGGATTATTAGCCGCCGTAGCTCTTAATTCACTGGTGACAACGTTGATTGAGAAACCCAGTTGTCATTGCTATCTCAATGGCATTAATTGACCAGGCATTTCCAATAAATAAAAAATGGCATTGCTGATCTTCGAGGTGGTTTTAGCTGTGAGAGGTTGTAAAATGGACAATACTCTAGATAGATTCATTCCCTAAATCAGCAATCGCAAAGCAATAGTACCTCTAGTCTAGCTAGAAGTACTACTGCTTTAAGGTGGGAATTAGTCCCTAAGAAAGTGAAAGTATTAATCTGATCCGAGAACAACTCCAAAGAAAGGCAAAATTTACCACTTCTTGTAGGGTAAGAACTTGCCACACATGATGACCTTGACGCGGTCGCCTTTGGGATCTTCTTCTTTCTCTACATCAATGGAAAAGTCAATGGCACTCATGATGCCATCACCAAACTTTTCATGGACAACAGCTTTAACGGGCACGCCATAAACTTGCATAATCTCATAGAAGCGATAAATGAGCGGATCTGTGGGTACCAGAGGGTCTAATCCACCCTTCATAGGACATTCGGTTAAATACTCAACATACTCTGGTCCCATGCCTAAGGCTTCAACAATCTTAGTGGCTTCTTCTTCAGAAGCGCTGGCCTGACCATAGAGCACCGAGGCAATCCAAACCTCGTCATAGCCTAGTTTGGCTTCTAAGTCGGCAAAAGATATTCCTTTGGCTTTTTTCGCAGCAAGAAACTTAGTGGAAATTTCGGAAATAGCCATAGTAACAATCACCTCTTGATTTCAACAATTAGACTGAAAAAACGGTATGGGAGATACATCGAGTTATTTGATCTGAATGCGAGACTCCTCTACAGCACGGGTCTCACGAAATAAATGGTGTTCCATTTCAGCCTTTAGGTCGTGATAGGCTGGGTGCTGATCGATAGTTTCTCGATCTCGCGGACGTGGAAAGGGAACTTCCAGGATTTCGTCAACACGAGCGGCTGGGCCTCGGGTCATCATAACAATGCGGTCTGACAGTAGCAATGCTTCCTCAATACTATGAGTGATCATTATTACTGTTTTGCGCTGTTGTTCCCAAATGCGCTCAACTTCGCTCTGCAGAAAGCCACGAGTTAGGGCATCTAGGGCTCCAAAGGGCTCATCCATTAACAAAATCAGAGGATTAATGGCTAACGCACGAGCAATCCCTACCCTTTGCCGCATTCCTCCAGATAACTCATGGGGATGCTTTTTCTCAGCCCCCTCCAGACCCACTAGCTGAATTTGTTCTTTAATGGTGCGAGCAAGCTGTTTGGAAGACTGCTGGGAAAATACTGTTTCCACTGCAAAACGGATATTCTCTTCAACTGTCATCCAGGGCATTAGGGCATAATTTTGAAATACCATACCCCGATCTGGACCTGGTCCTTGGATAGGATGACCGTTGAGCAGTATCTCGCCCCTGGTGACAGGTGACAGGCCTGCCACCATATTGAGTAACGTTGACTTACCACAGCCAGATGGGCCAATGATGGAGACAAACGTATTGGGTTCTATGTCTAAACTAATGTCCTCAATGGCTACAAAGTCTCGACTTGTCTTGCCAGACAGCTTGCTAAAGATATCCCGCTTGCCCGCAAACACTTTCGTAACATTGCGAATGGAAAGCTGGGCTGAGGGAAATTCAGGTTCAGGAGACACGGCACCATTAGAGGAATAATTGACGGAAGCAATGCTCACGCTTTACGACCAAATGCAACAAATTTTTCTAGAGCAGCAAACAAACTGTCTAGGATGAGCCCCACCAGACCAATGATGAAAATAGCCACCAAGATATTGGGAATATACAAATTATTCCATTCATTCCAGATGAAATAACCCAGTCCAGTTCCCAACAACATCTCAGCCGCAACAATTACCAACCAGGCAATCCCCATGCTAATCCGTAAGCCAGACACAATATTGGGTAAAGCCGCTGGAATAATCACCTTGAAAATGGTCCGTAATCGTGATGCACCCAAGGTCTTGGAAACATCTAAATATTCTGGATTAACGTTGGCCACACCAAAGGCAGTATTAATCAATGTGGGCCAGATACTGGAGATCAAAATAATAAATACTCCAGTCTTTTCTGAATCTCGGAAGATATATAACCCTAATGGTAGCCAGGCTAGGGGAGAGACTGGCTTGAGTAGCTGTACATAAGGATTAAAAGCCTTATAGGCAATGGGTGAGATGCCAATAAGGATCCCCAGGGGAACGGCTATGAGGGAAGCCAATATGTAGCCAATGGCTACACGTCGCAGGCTAATAAGTAGATTCCACCCAATGCCTAAATCATTAGGTCCATTATCAAAGAATGGATGGGTGGTCCACCACCAAAGCTCCTGGAGTGTTTTGGATGCTGTGGGCATTCCCTTTGCAAACAGCTCTAGGTTTGCCCCAATCTCCCAAAACACTAGAAACAGAATCAATGAGATGACAAACAATCCCAGTGCTTTGATATTCTCATTCAGCCACGGAGCACCATTTTCAATGCTCTTAGGCTGGTGGTTGATAGCTGGCTTACTCACAGCCATGCAGCATATACCTCCAATTCTAAATAGCTGACAAACCTAAACGCCGTACTTGTCAATTTGTTCTTTGATATAGTCAGCGGGTGCAGCTGGATCAAAGGTGTCAAATTCTAAGCTTTCGGTCCGATAAATATCATCCGGTGGATTTAGACCGACTTCCTGGGCTAGCTCCCTGGCGAGATCAGTTAAGAAGATATCCTTACCTACCTGGTCATAGGTATCAGCGGTAATTACCTGGGTCGCTTTTCCATCACCTTGGAGATCCCAACGCACGAGCTGAGAAGAAATCCAATTGGCAAAGCTTTGCCAGGGGTAGGGGTCAAAATCAATCCGATCCGGCACGCTGAGGGTATTACCTTGACCATCCTCAAAGTTGCCAGTGAGAACCGCTTCAACAACCTCAACCGGCTGGTTGAGAAACGCCCTCTCGGAAATTGCCTTAGCAATTTCAGGACGGTTGGCAGCGTCTCTGGCATAGCCAGTGGCGTCAATAATGGCCTTGTTAAGAGCCCTAAAGGTGTTGGGATTAGCATCGATCCACTGGTCACTGGCGGCGAAGGCACAGCAGGGATGACCGGGCCATAGATCTTTGGTGAGTTTAAAGATAAATCCGGCACCTTCAAATACCGCCCGCTGATTAAAGGGATCGGGCATGAGATAGGCGTCAATGTCACCAGCCACCATCTGGGCAATACTATCCGGTGGGGGGACCGGACGGATCTTCACATCCACATCAGGATCAACCCCGCCTGTTGCCAGATAGTACCGCAACAACAGGTTGTGCATGGAATAGGGGAACGGTACTCCGATGGTGAATCCTTTGAAGTCCGCTGGCCCATTGATTTGGCCCTTGTACTTTTCGGCCACCGTAATCGCCTGACCGTTGATATTCTCAATGCTGGCCAGTTTTACCCCAAAGGAGGCTGATCCCAACCCCAGGGTCATGGCAATGGGCATGGGGGCCAGCATGTGGTAAGCATCCAGTTCCCCAGCAATAGCCGAGTCACGCACTGCACCCCAGCTAGGCATTTTCACCACTTCTGCATTAAAGCCATACTTGGAGTAGAAGCCCAAGGGCTCTGCCATAATGATGGGGGTGGCACAGGTGATGGGAATAAAGCCAATCCTAAGATCTGTTTTCTCTAGATTTGACGTATCTACCGGCTCTGCATTGTCGGCCACATCAGCTGTCGGTGCTGTATCTGGTCGACAGTTGGTCAATGTCACTAGGGCTGCGCCAATGGCTAGGTTTCTGAGGAATTCTCTCCGAGTAAAGCCGCTGTTGCGAACAGAATCTGAGAAGAATGCTCCAGCTTGAGGTCCAATGGCAGCGGCTAAGGCGTTATCGATGCCGCCAGCTTGTTTCGCTAAGGCCAGAACTAGCTTTTCGCGCTTAGGGTCTCCTTTGCCCGCCGCCTTGAGTAAAAGTGTCTTCCGTAGCTCGTAGGCATTGACCCGGTCAGCTGCTTGGATCTGCTGCTGCTTGTACAGTCCCATTTTCATCAGGTCATCCACCATGTCCACCGGGTCCTGGGGCATGGTTTGCATGAATTCCAAGTGAGACTGGGTTAGATGAGCCCCACCACAGACGAGGCAGGCCATCTCAAAGTCGGTGAGATTACCGCGATCGCAATTCAGATTGCCCCATTTTTGCTCGGTTGGTTGGTTGACTGAAACCATAGAGAAGCTCACCTTAGCTAGCGTTGACTGTGAATATCGATTACTGATAACCACGCCCCAGTTAAAACTCTTGGTCTTTTTAACAGCACCCCTAGTCTGGACGTGGGTTAATTTTGTTTACGGGGCTCGATAGTATAATTTATACCAACTGAATCTCAGGAATACATCGGACTATTTTTTGAAAAACTAGGACTTTTTCAGTTTGTTTGTTGGTTAGGGGGCTATTTTGTTGCGGTTGTTACGAATTGGGTTGGCTGCGCCAAACTTAATTGGGTTGGCTCCGCCAAACTTGTGGAGTAACACCGTGATGTTTTCGAAATTGTCGAGTAAAGTAGCCGGCATCGGTGTAGCCGAACGATTCAGCAATTTGTTTGATGGATTCAGCAGTATTGGCTAACAACTGACGGGCCTGGGCCATGCGCCGTTCAATAATCCATGCTTTGACTGTTCGCCCGGTATGGCTTTGGGCTAAATTAGTTAGATAAGCGGGAGAATATCCGACGGCCTGGGCAACATCGGTCAGATTAATGGGCTGTTGATAATGGGCCTCAATAAATTCAAAAACAGCTGTTAAACGTGGACAGTCAGGAAAAATTGTTTTATTGGCGACGCTCTCCTGCTGGCTATCAAGAGCTACTGCAGACTTCTTTTGCAGGCCGCGTTTGAGGTCTTCTTGGCGTTTTAGTCGAGATGCGATCGCATCTAAAAAAGTTTCTACTGTGCAGGGCTTAGTCAAATAGTCATCGGCCCCCGACGTCATGCCCTGTCGTAAGTCTGACATTGTCACCTTGGCAGTTAAAAAGATAAACGGAATCGAGGCTGTTGCATCATTTTGTCGTAGGGATGTCAACACTTCGTAGCCGTTCATATCCGGCATCATAATGTCACACACCACCAAGTCAGGGCAATGTTTGGTGGCTAATCTGACCCCCGTCGAGCCGTTTTCAGCACCAATCCCATTAAACTTCTCAAATTTCAAACAGCGGAGGAAAATTTCTCTTGTTTGGGCCTCGTCTTCAATGACAAGAATCGTTTTCACCATGGCCCTTAGCATTTAGGATGAAAATAGAATATTATTCTTGGCGTTATTGCCCCTCGGATGAAACAAATCTGATAAGTTCTGAATAAGTGGCATTCATTTCAGATCGAGTTCTCCGATGTACCAGCAATGACATAATCTCCAACGGAGGGTATTCTATCTGCCTGATTAAAGATTTAAGGGTTTTAGGAACCAGTCGTGGTGTAATGCACTACAGTCTTAGACAACTTTATGAAATCACACGATTCGGCTAGCCGTTCAGAACATAAAGAACTTGAAGCGCTACGTCGTCAGCATCAGCTCATTCTCAATGCGGTAGGGGAAGGGGTATATGGATTGGACTTGCAGGGCAACGTTACCTTTGTGAACCCAGCCGCCGCTGCCATGATCGATTGGGAAATGCAAGATCTGATCGGTCAATCAATGCATCGGGTTCTCCACCATTCTCATGCTGATGGTAGTCTCTACCCTAGAGAATGTTGCCCAATCTATGAAGTTTTTCAAAAAGGTCATATTCAAAGGGTTACCGACGAAGTCTTCTGGCGAAAAGATGGCACCTGTTTCCCCGTAGAGTACATAAGTACACCAATGCGTGATGAGCGTGGTGAGCTGATTGGTGCAGTTGTCACCTTTCGTGATATCAGCCAGCGTAAGTGGGCCGAAGCTGTCTTACAACAGATGAATGAAGACTTAGAGCTTAAAGTCAAAAAGCGCACGGCTGAGCTGTGTGCTGCGAATGAACGATTGCGAGAGTTGAGTAATCTCAAATCTAGATTTGTGGCTATGGTGTGTCACGAGTTTCGCAATCCGATGAATAATATTGCCCTATCGGTATCTTCTTTAAATCGGTATGATGAACAATTATCGCAGGCGCAAAAAAACCAATATCTTTTAGATATCAAAGAGAATGTCGAGCGCATGGCCCAAATGATCGACGATATTTTAGTGCTCGGTAAATTAGAAGCAAAGCGTTTGCGCCTGAATCCTGAACCGCTAAATCTAGTTGATTTTTGTCGCAATTTACTTTCAGAGCTAGCGTCAGAAAAAGACCGGTTAGAATTTACCGGGAGACACAAACCTCTAATAGCCAAGCTTGATCAAACACTTTTACGGTCAATTTTGACCAACATTTTGTCTAATGCCATTCGCTACACCCTTGATGGCAAATCAATCTGTCTGTCCCTGTTTCGTCATAAAGATCAGGCCGTATTTGTCGTCAAGGATAGCGGCTTGGGGATTCCACCAGGGGATTATCCCCATTTGTTTGAACCGTTTCACCGAGGGAAAAATGTCAGCAATATTCCAGGCACAGGCTTAGGGTTGAGTATTGTGAAACAGTTTGTAGACTTTCAGCAGGGAGATATTCAGGTTAAAAGTCAACTGGGTGAGGGGACAACGTTTAAGGTAATGCTACCGCTATCGCTGCCTGTCGAGATTCACCCCACCTACGGTACCCCTCCCGAGAAGGGATGAGCTTAGGGAACCTTTGGTTTTGGGAAAATTGGTTTTGGATAGATACGACACCCGAAAATACTTACCAAAATCTTTCCCCTCCTGGGAGGGGCTCCGGGGTGGGTTAAACCCCAAACTCATCCACCTGCTGTTTCAAATAGTCTTCTGCATTATCAGGGTCAAAGTCGCCAAACTTCATTTTTTCAATGCGCGAAATTTCTTCCGGTGCATCTACACCCAGTTCTTCAGCCAGCTCTCTTGCCAGGTCTGTTAAGAAGAACTCTCGGCCACCATCGGCTACTTTATCAGCCGAAGTATAGTCCCACCGTACTAGCTGCGTTGTAATCCAACTGGCAAAACTCTTCCAAGGATAGGGATCAAAATAAATCCGGTCGGGAATATCAAAGGTATTCCCTTGTCCATCTTCAAACTTGCCAGTCATTACCGCCTCTAGCACAGGCAGCGGCTGGTTGAGATACTCACGCGGGGCAATGGCTGCGGCAATTTCCTTCCGATTGGCTGGATTATTGGCGTAGGTGGCTCCGTCGATGATGGCTTTATTCAGTGCTCGGAAGGTGTTGGGATTTTCATCGATCCAATTCTGAGCGGCAACAAAAGCACAGCAGGGATGGCCCGCCCATAAATCTTTAGTCAACAGATGGATAAAGCCAATGTCATCCTGTACAACCCGCTGAGTAAAGTTGTCGGGCAGAATAAAGGCGTCAATTTGGCCAGTGGACATTTTTGCGATCGCATCCGGCGGCGGCAAAATCAACAGCTTTACATCGTTGTCCGGGTCCAAGCCACCTGTGGCCAGATAGTAGCGCAACAGCAGGTTATGGTTGGAATAATCGTAGGGAATGCCGATGGTCATGCCCTTAAAGTCGGCAGGGCCATTGACATTCCCTAGGTGTTGCTTGGCAACGGCAATCCCCTGACCGTTATTGTTTTCTATGCTGGCAAGCTTAACAGAGAAAGGGGTAGAGCCCAGACCAAGAGACATAGCAATGGGCATGGGAGCCAGCATGTGGTAAGCGTCAAGTTCACCTGCAATTGCCGCGTCCCTGACCACCGACCAGCTAGCATACTTCATCAGCTCCACATCCAGACCGTGCTTCTCATAGATGCCCAAGGGTTTGGACATAATGATGGGTGTGGCACAGGTGATGGGCAAAAAGGCTACCTTGAGGCTAGACTTTTCCAGCGCCCCAGTTGGTGGGGCGTCTGCCGACTCTTCTGCCACGTCCGGCGTTGAGCGACAGTTGGCCAATGTGACCAAGGCCGCTCCAACAGCGATATTCTGCAAGAACTTGCGCCGTGTCACCTGACTCATGCGCTTGGCATCGGTAAAAAATTCTCCGGCCTTTGGACCAAACGCGGCGCTAAACGCTTGATCTAGACCTCCAGCCAGCTTAATTAAATCTCGAACAAGCCGCTCTCGTTTAGGCTCACCCTTGCCGACCATGCTGACAAACAACGCTGTCCGTAGCTCAGCCTGACTGATGGCATCAGCTGTTTCAATGGCCGCCGGCTGATACAGTCGCATCTTCACCAGGTCGTCGATCAGGTCAGCCGGACTTTGGGGCATCTCGGCCTCAGCCATTAAACGCCAGTGATCCTGTGTGGAGTGAAAACTTCCACAGATAACACAGCGTGTGGGGATAGTGTTGGCCTGTTGACAGGAAAGATTCTCCCACTGCCGAGTCTGACCGGAGATCGATACCATAGGGCAACCACAATATAGAAGGGCTAGTGCCCTCTATTAGAACGGTTATTCCAACCGACTTTTGTAAGCATCAATACCGTTTAACAGAGCTTAATTTCAGTTACGGTGCTCTCATGTCGTTGGTAACGCGGTTTTTTT